>NZ_NMOK02000033.1:0-296863 GCF_003399985.2 Paenibacillus sp. ATY16
GTCACAGGTTCGAGTCCTGTTCGGGGAGCCATTCGCTCTCATAGCTCAGTAGGTAGAGTGCATCCATGGTAAGGATGAGGTCACCGGTTCGATCCCGGTTGAGAGCTCCAGAAGCACTTTTCAAGGCCCGTTGGTCAAGGGGTTAAGACACCTCCCTTTCACGGAGGTAACAGGGGTTCGAATCCCCTACGGGTCACCATATATACTTAAACGGTGGATCTTTATTGCCTGTGGAGGCTTAGCTCAGCTGGGAGAGCATCTGCCTTACAAGCAGAGGGTCGGGGGTTCGATCCCCTCAGCCTCCACCATTACAACATTGGGGATTAGCCAAGCGGTAAGGCAACGGACTTTGACTCCGTCACTCCAAGGTTCGAATCCTTGATCCCCAGCCATTTTATTGCGAGCCATTAGCTCAGTTGGTAGAGCACCTGACTTTTAATCAGGGTGTCGAAGGTTCGAGTCCTTCATGGCTCACTTTTCTTAATAAGTTTCACCCATGCGCGTATGGCGGAATTGGCAGACGCACCAGACTTAGGATCTGGCGGGCGACCGTGGGGGTTCAAGTCCCTCTACGCGCACCATACATACCATCCAAACCTTCAGGAGATGTCCTGAAGGTTTTTTTGTGCTACATTGTAGCCATATCATTATTAGGGCAAAGGAGATATCGATAATGAATGAAATGATAGCTTTATTGAAGCAGCACCGTTCTATTCGCAAATTTACGAAGGACCCGGTAACGGAACAGCAGCTTGATGCCATATTAACGGCGGCGCAGCAAGCGTCTACTTCAAGCAATATGCAGGCTTATTCCGTCATTGGGATTACGGATATGGAACTACGCAGGGAACTGGCTAAGCTTGCGGGTAACCAGGCTTATATCGAGGAAAGCCCCGTATTCCTCGTCTGGTGCGCTGACCTGTACCGCTGGGAGCAAGCAGCTAAACGGCATTATGACGACGAGATGCCAAGCACGACGGAGAATTTTATTATCGGTACGGTGGATGCGGCCTTAGCGGCGCAGAATGCAGCTATAGCGGCTGAATCTCTCGGACTTGGGATTGTGTATATCGGGGGGATCCGAAATCAGCCGGAGCAGGTGTCTGAGTTTCTACAGCTCCCGCAGCATGTGTACCCGGTGTTTGGGATGTGTATTGGCGTGCCGGATCAATCTCCGCTTAACCGGCCGCGTCTGCCGCGCCAGGCGGTCTATTTCGAGAATACTTACAAACAGTGCGCCATAGACTCTGCTATCGATACCTACGATGAAACGTTAAGCGCTTATATGAAGGCAAGATCGAACGGGAAGGCCAATAGAGCATGGTCACAGGCAATGGCCGGCAAAGCGGGTCCGGTACGCATTCACATGCGCTCCTTTTTAGAGAAGCAAGGATTTAAGCTCGAGTAAGGTTAAGCTCTTTAAACATTAAATCGGTTAATCCAAATGTCGATTGGTCAAGTATCACATTTCTGTCATTGACAACGCATCTGAGAACGATTATCATTATACCTAGTTAATTGATAATTGTTATCACGGACGCGCTGCAGGCGCATAATAAATGACACGATCTGCCTTACGGCATCGGAAGGAGCGTGCAGGTCAAATGATTCGTCTTGCGACTTCGAATCTGGACATTGCTTATGATGATCGACTCATCGTTCAAAATTTAAATATTGCTATCCCTCAAGGCAAGATTACAGCCCTTGTCGGCTCTAACGGATCGGGTAAATCAACCATCCTGAAGACGATGGCGCGGTTGATGCATCCATCTGGAGGCAGCGTTCTCTTGGACGGAAGATCGATTCACAAGCAGTCTACAAAAGAAGTGGCGAAGCAGCTTGCGATTTTGCCGCAGAATCCGACAGCTCCGGACGGCCTGACCGTTGCCGAGCTTGTATCGTATGGCCGTTTCCCTTATCAGAAGGGCTTTGGTTCCTTGACGAAGGAAGACCGAGGAATTATCCATTGGGCCATTGAAGCGACAGGCATGGGAGAATTCACCGATCGCCCGGTTGATCAACTGTCCGGCGGTCAACGCCAGCGCGCATGGATCGCAATGGCGCTTGCGCAAGAGACGGACATTTTGTTCCTCGACGAACCAACGACCTTCCTCGATATGGCCCATCAGCTGGAGGTTCTCCATTTGCTGCAGAAGCTTAACGAGATGAACAACCGTACGGTTGTTATGGTTGTCCATGATTTGAACCATGCGTCGCGCTACGCGCATCACATGGTTGCCATCAAGAAGGGTACTGTCGTAGGCGAAGGAACTCCGGCCGAAGTTATGACACCGGATGTTTTGCGTGAAGTATTTAATATCGAAGCAGACATCGTTCCCGATCCGCGTACAGGCGTGCCGCTTTGCCTGCCATATGCATTGGCTGGAGAACCGGCTGCCGATAAAGTAATGGCCGATACAAAACCTGAACGTATTTTGACAGCCGCAGGAGCGTAATTGTAACGAAAAGCCGTGCCGGAAAGCGCGGCTTTTTCTTTTCAAAACTTTTCTTGAAAAAACTTTTATAAAACAGTTGCATTTTGTTTTTGAAGGTGATATATTATTACTTGTCGCCGCGATGATAACGAAACGTGAACGACAGCGAAAGTAACATGCGGAAGTGGCTCAGCGGTAGAGCATCGCCTTGCCAAGGCGAGGGTCGCGGGTTCGATTCCCGTCTTCCGCTCCATAATGTGCGGCCTTAGCTCAGCTGGATAGAGCGTTTGACTACGAATCAAAAGGTCAGGAGTTCGAATCTCTTAGGCCGCGCCATTCTTTATCAATACTTACTTATACTTGTCGGGATGTAGCTCAGCTTGGTAGAGCACCTGGTTTGGGACCAGGGGGTCGCATGTTCAAATCGTGTCATCCCGACCATTTAATACGCGGGTGTAGTTCAATGGTAGAACTTTAGCCTTCCAAGCTAATAGCGTGGGTTCGATTCCCATCACCCGCTCCAGATTTTCAAACAATCTCCTTCTCCGGAAGGAGTTTTTATATTTTATACCCTTATATTGGCAGCCCCCGCGGGGGCTGCCTTTCGCGCTTTCTGAAAAGAAAGTGGGCGCTTCGGGCTTCAACCGAGCGCCGTTTTGTAGTATGATGATTAGAAGTTGAAAATGCGTTAAAGTACAGGAGGATCAGTATGTCGGACCAAGTAACATCGACTTTATCGGCACAACACCGGCCGCAGGCTAACAATTTGCTGCGCAGAGACGTCCGTTTCCTAGGCAACATACTTGGGGAAGTGCTCGTCCATCAAGGCGGCCGCGAACTGCTGGATATCGTCGAGCAAATTCGTGAAACAAGTAAAGCGTTACGCGCTGAATTTGTACCTGAGCTTTTTGAACAGTTTAAGACGACAATTGCATCATTAAGTCCCGAAATTCGCCATCAGGTGATTCGTGCATTCGCGATCTATTTCCAATTGGTCAACATTGCAGAGCAGAACCACCGTATTCGCCGTAAACGCGACTACGAGCGTTCCGCAGGGGAAAGTGTACAACGAGGTTCCATTGAGAGCGCGATTTCCGATCTGAAAGAGCGCAACATCGATGTTGAAGGCGTTCAAGAAATTTTGAGCAACATTTCACTCGAGCTCGTAATGACTGCGCATCCGACGGAAGCGACGCGTCGTGCCGTGCTTGATATCCACAAGCGGATTGCCGAAGACGTAATGGAGCTTGATAATCCGACTCTGACTTACCGCGAACGCGAGATCCTTCGGGACAAGCTGCTGAACGAAGTGCTTATTCTGTGGCAGACCGATGAGCTCCGCGACCGTAAGCCAACTGTTATCGACGAAGTGCGCAACGGGTTGTATTATTTCGACGAAACCCTGTTTGAGGTGCTTCCTAACGTATACGAAGAACTGGAACGCAATCTTACGAAATATTATCCGGGCGAGTCCTGGCATGTACCAAGCTATCTGCGCTTTGGCTCATGGATCGGCGGAGACCGCGACGGCAACCCGTCCGTAACCGCTAAGGTCACATGGGAGACGCTGACGCTTAACCGCCAGCTGGCTATTAAGAAATACGAAGAAAAGCTGCATGAGCTTGTTGGCATTCTGAGCTTCAGCACGAACCTGGTTGAAGTATCCGAAGAGCTGATCAACTCGATTAAGAAAGACCGCGAGCACGTTGAGCTTAAGTGTATCGACCTGTGGAGAAATGCGAAGGAGCCTTACCGCATTAAGCTGGGCTTTATGCTGGAGAAGCTGGCTAATACGCGCGACGAATCGCTCAAAGGCTCTGCAATGCGTTATAACAGCGCAAGCGAGCTGCTTGAGGATCTGTACATTATCGACCGCAGCTTGCGCGGACATTTTGCCGATTACGTAGCGGATACGCATATTGGCAAGCTTGTACGCCAAGTGGAGCTGTTTGGCTTCCATATGCTTACGCTTGATATCCGTCAGCACAGCCAAGAGCATGAGAATGCGATGGCTGAAATTTTGGCGAAGATGAATATCGCTGAGAACTACGGTTCCTTGTCGGAAGAAGAGAAGATTGAATTGCTCAGCAAATTGCTGGAGGACCCGCGTCCGCTTACTTCTTCCCATCTGGATTACTCGGCATCGACCCGCGAGTGCCTGGACGTGTATCACACGGTCTACAGAGCGCAACAAGAGTTCGGACCGGAATGTATTTCGACTTATCTGATAAGTATGACACAAGGCGCCAGCGACATGCTGGAGGTTATGGTCTTCGCGAAAGAGGTTGGCCTGTTCCGCAAGGAAGCAGACGGCAGCGTTCGTTGCACGCTGCAATCCGTGCCGCTCTTCGAAACGATTGACGACCTTCATGCTGCACCTGGCATCATGAAGCTGCTCTTCGAGCTGCCAATCTATCGTCAAGCCGTAGCCGCAAGAGGAGACCTGCATGAAATTATGCTGGGTTACTCCGATAGCAATAAAGACGGCGGCGCGGTAACGGCGAACTGGGAGCTGCGCGTAGCGCTTAACGATATTACGGCAACTGCCGGCGAATACGGCATTAAGCTGAAGTTCTTCCATGGCCGCGGCGGTGCGCTTGGCCGTGGTGGTATGCCTCTTAACCGCAGTATCCTGGCTCAACCGCCTCATACGGTTGGCGGCGGCATTAAAATTACCGAGCAAGGCGAAGTATTGTCCTCGCGTTATTCGATGCAGGGCATTGCTTACCGCAGCCTGGAGCAGGCAACATGGGCGCTCGTTACGGCCGCCCGTCTTGCGAAATACCCGCAAGCACAAGACGATGCCGTGTTGAAAGAGTGGGAAGAGATTTCCCGTTCGATCTCGGAAACGGCACTGAACAAATACCAGGATTTGATCTTCCGCGATCCGGACTTCCTGACTTACTTCAAAGAGTCTACTCCGCTTCCTGAGGTTGGCGAGCTAAACATCGGTTCCCGTCCATCGAAACGGAAAAACAGCGACCGCTTTGAAGACCTTCGCGCAATTCCTTGGGTATTTGCATGGACGCAGAGCCGTTACTTGCTGCCGGCATGGTATGCTGCAGGTACTGCCCTGAAGCAATATACCGGCGATGATGCGCAGCGTCTTGAAACCTTGAAGACGATGTACGAGAAATTCCCGTTCTTCCGTTCGCTGATCGACAACCTGCAAATGGCATTGGCTAAAGCAGATTTGACGATTGCGAAGGAGTATGCGGATATGATCTCCGACAGCACGATTCGTGACCGCATCTTCACGCAGATCGAGAACGAATATAAGCTGACTTCGGAAATGATCTTGAGCATCACCGGGCAAGACGAGATTCTGGACAACGTACCTGTTATTCAGGAATCGATTCGTCTGCGTAATCCTTACGTGGATCCGCTCAGCTACATGCAAGTTCAGCTTCTGACAGAGCTGAGAGAGCTGCGCGCGAAGGAAGAAGACGATCCTGAACTGCTCCGCGAAGTACTTCTTACCATAAACGGCATTGCTGCCGGCCTGAGAAACACGGGCTAACAGCAGACTTTATAACCGGGAATTCGGCTTATTACAAGCCGAATTCCCGGTTTTTTCGTTTTCGCCTATTATTTATCCTCCTTTAAAATGCGCTTAAGTTTGATTTAAGGTACAACCCTCATGATAGTAATCAAGCAAGCGACATCAATTGCGAACGAAATAGCGATTGTAATGACAAAGGAGCGATTACGATGAACCATAACGAATTCGAAAATAACCAAGTTAACGGAAACGATACAAATAACACGGAATCTACAACTGAACATAAGCCCTACACCTATACTTACGGACCTAGCCGCTCGGCAGCGAATCTTCGCGAGGCTTACGAGAATCAATTGCAGCTGATGGGGACGGATGGTTCCGATGGCGGATACGGCAGCGGCGGCAAGAAGAAGGGAAAGAAATCGCAGGCCAAAGCGATGGTTGCGGCTTTCCTTGTTGGCGCTGTAGTAATCAGCGGGTTTATGTACGCATCGGATAAAACAAATCTGTTCACCGGTAATCAGCAGCCTACGGCGGCAACCACGCTGGCGAGCAATACGGCGCAGCAGTCGGCAGGCGTAACAACGGCATCGGTAAGCGTCGATGCTTCTATCGCTGATGTATATAAAGCAGCATCTCCTGCCGTAGTCAAAATCGAGAATTACACGGAGCCGGTTCAAAGCACCGGTAGAGGCTTCGGCGGCAGAGGGGGAGGCTGGCAAGGATTTAGCCAAACACCGCAGTCCCCAAGCGGGAGCGGCCAATCCGACTCCACGGATAGCTCGAATTTGCAGCTGGCAGGAACGGGTACGGGATTCTTTTTCGAATCCTCCGGTTATATCCTGACCAATGATCATGTTGTTGAGGGAGCCGCGCAAGTGAAGGTGCAAGTAGAAGGTTACGATGAGCCGTTTGTGGCAGAGGTTGTAGGCGAGAATGCGGATCAGGACTTGGCCGTTTTGAAAATTACAGGCTCCAAAGCATACCCGACTTTAGCCATTGGCGATTCCGATCAAACCGCTATTGGAGATTGGGTTATCGCAATTGGCAATCCGTATGGATTCGACCACACGATGACCGTCGGGGTACTCAGCGCGAAGGAACGTCCGATTACAATTAGCGAAGACGATGGCACCAAGCATCAATACGAGCATCTGCTGCAAACGGATGCTTCGATCAACCCGGGCAACTCCGGCGGACCGCTGTTGAATGCAAAAGGCGAGGTTATCGGTATTAATACAGCCGTAAATGCGGAAGCGCAAGGCATCGGATTTGCTATTCCAACCGGCACGATTCAAGAAACCCTGAAGCAATTGCTTGGCCGTAGTGCATAATGCCATAATCCATTTATAAGGTTTAGGAAACGAAGAGGCCGCTTGCGCGCCTCTTCGTTTTGTTTTTGCTTTTGAAGGGGGAGAACCGATATAATAGATCAGATGCGAATGGAGGTTTTTGTTCGGTGAAAACTTCATCTGGCTATTGGACGGGCGTTGTTATGGTCATTATCGCTGCGGCATGCTACGGAATCATGTCGCCAATGCTAAAGCTTGCCTACGGACATGACTATACCTTTCAGCAAATTACGGTGCATCAGGTCGGAATGGGTGCGGCGCTTCTGTGGGTTCTTCTCCTTCTACGGCCAAGCTCATGGAGCAAGCTGGCATTCAGTTTGAAGCATTGGGCGGCTTTAGCGTTTACCGGTATTTTTGGCTTAAGCATGACAACCGTATTATATAATCAAACCCTGGAGAGATTGGATGCTTCCTTCTCAATTGTCTTGCTTTTTCAGTTCATGTGGATTACGATTTTGCTAGAAAGTTTGCGGGGCCGGAAATGGCCGACGAAATGGCAATGGGCGGCTATCGTTATGGCCATGGCAGGAACGGTGCTGGCTGCCGGACTGCTCCAGAATAAACTTACGGATATGGATTGGGCTGGTGTTGGATATGGACTGGCATCGGCGTTCTCATACAGCCTGTTTCTGTTTCTGGCGGGCAGGGTTGCTCCTGGCTATGATCCTGTCTATAAGTCAGCTCTTATGATGTCATTCGGATTTATTGTGATTCTTGTGTTGTACGGCTATAAGGCATTTGATGGCGTTGACCAGCAATGGGGGCTTCTGGAATGGGGATTCGTGCTCGGGCTGCTAGGGCAGGTCATGCCGACCGTTTTCTTTAATGCCGGTATTCCCCGGGTAGGAAGCGGGCTGGCTTCCATGCTTGGAGCGACGGAGCTGCCTTTTGCCGTGGTAAGCGCATGGCTGATTCTAGGGGAACCGATAACGTTAATCGGTACAGCGGGCATATTGCTTATACTGGGCGGTATCATGGTGGCCGAATACGGTGCGCGCGTACGGCGGCAAGCTGCGTGACCATACGCGTAATTGGACCATGCTTACGAAGTAAGAATTAACACGAGCGCGTAATTGGACCATGCTTACGAAGTAAGAATTAACACGAAATGCGCGTGTTAATTCTTTGTAGGAGGATGAATAGTGAATGTATTGGAAGCCCGTCTCGCCAGATTAGCGTTGAAAGGCGACCAGCGGGCATTTGCTGAGCTTGTAGGTCTGTATCAGGACAAGCTGTTCCATATGGCCTACCGAATGTTATATAACCGCCAGGAGGCGGAAGACGTCGTTCAGGAAACGTTCCTGCGCGTCTATAAAAATCTGGAACGATACGACGAGTCGCTCAAATTCTCAACGTGGATTTACCGGATTGCGACGAATCTCTGTATCGACCGTCTGAGGAAGCGGAAGCCTTCTTATTCGCTGGATGCGGAGTCTACGGATCATGAGGGCCTGGATGGCTATTCCATGATCCCGAGCGATGACCGTACGCCGGAATCCGAGCTTCTGCTGTCGGAGACTCAACGGATTATTCACGAATCCATCGAATCGCTTCCTCCAAAGTATAAGACGATTATGATGCTTCGCTATATTCAGGAGATGTCCCTGCAGGAGATTGGCGATGTTCTGGACATGCCGGTCACGACAATCAAGACGCGTGTCCACCGCGGCAGGGAGTTTTTGCGGAAAAAGCTGGAACACAAGTTATAGCTTAAAAAAAGTGAAACATCTGATGCGAGCTGTACGTACTCTATAAATGTGAAGAGCTTATGCGCGAGCAAACGAAAGAAAGGACTGGCTGCTATGAATTGCAACGTCGCGGTTGTATGGATGCATGATTATTTGGACGGCGATCTGCCGCGTGAAGATGCGCAAGAACTAAAAAGTCATTTGCACTCATGTCCCGCTTGCCTGGCCCGCTTTGAACAGCTGGAGAAAACGGAAGCGATGATGCTGGGTACGCTAGAGCATACCGTTTCCATTCCCGATTATGATAAATCAGCTCTGACTGACCGTATTATGGCGCAGCTGCCAAAACCGGCAAAAACAAAAGAGCGTCGCGGCGTGCTCCGGTTCATCTACAAGTATCCGGGTCTTACGGCTGCCGCGTTGTTCGTGCTTGTCATGCTTGGCAGCTTCACTTCGATATGGGAACAGGATTCCAAGCTGATTGTATCCGGAGAAGATCTGCAGCAGGTTGTTATTAACGGAAACACGGTTACGGTACCGGAAGGCGCCCACGTGAAGGGGAATCTGGTTGTCGAGAATGGAACGGCCGATGTGAAAGGCGAAGTGGAAGGCAACGTAACGGTCATCGACGGCAGCCTCAACCTGGCATCAACGGGGTACATTGCAGGACAAAGCCGGACCATTGATCAGGCGCTAGACTGGTTCTGGTACAAAGTGACGGAAACGTTCAGCGGATTGGCTTCTTAGGACGAACTGCCTCTCTTGCAGAGAGGCGGTTATTTTTTTTATGAAAAAAAGGGTTTCGAAGTGCAATTCTAGAAAAGAATAAAGTTGAGTCCGAAAAAACGCATGATGGAGTGTCGTACGTTTCGCGGGTGAAATATAGGCGGAAGATAGAGAAATCTTATACTTACTTAAATGATGAGTTGTCGTCGGCAGTTTGGGGGTTGATCTATGAATTACTTCAATGATTTGACTTGGAATGGCTGGATAAAGGACATCATTGATATCGGCATCGTCAGTTATATTATCTATAAATTGATTTTGCTGGTGAGAGGCACAAGAGCAGTCCAGCTATTGAAAGGGATTCTGGTCCTGGTTGGCACCTGGGCGATAAGTACCTGGTTTAATCTGTATACGCTGAAATGGCTGATGAACCAGATGTTTACTTTTGGCGTCCTGGCGGTATTTATTATTTTCCAGCCGGAGCTTCGGCGCGCACTTGAGCAATTGGGACGCGGGAAGCTGTTTGCTCGTACGTCTACGCTGGAGCGGGATCTTATAGCCGAACAGGTCGAGAGCGTAATGAAGGCTGTTCAGCATATGGCTCAGCGGACCATCGGGGCATTGATTGTTTTTGAACGAAATACGGGAGTCAGCGAGCTGATCGAATCCGGGATTCAGATGGAATCGCGGATTACGTCGGAGCTGCTCATAAATATTTTCACGCCGAATACGCCGCTGCACGACGGGGCTGTGATTATCCGGGGTAATCAGATTATGGCCGCGGGCTGTTATTTGCCGCTATCGGAAAATCCGTTTATCAGCAAAGAGCTGGGGACGCGCCATCGCGCAGCGATCGGGGTAAGCGAGGTGAGTGACGCCATCGCGGTTATCGTGTCGGAAGAGACGGGACAAGTCTCCCTCGCGATTAACGGAATGATTGTCCGCGATATTAAGGAAGAATCGCTTATTTCCAAGCTGTTCGAAGAGCTGACGCCGAAACAGACAAACGGCAAGGAGCGGGCAGCCGTGTCCTCGTTCTCATTCTCTTCGTTCTGGAAGCGGAAAGGAGGCCGCGATGGATAAGTGGTTAAGTCATCCGACGATACTTAAGATTCTTTCCGTGGCGATTGCGCTGCTTCTATGGGCTATGGTCCATTTTGACCCGGAATCGACCCCGGCCACGGTGACTTCCACGATGGATACAAAAGTCATTGAGGCCGCCTCGGTTATTCCGACCGGACTGGACGAAACGAAATACGCACTCGTAAATGTAGAACCTACTGTTGTCCGGCTGGTCGTCGAAGGACGCAAAGCTAATCTGTTGACGATGAAGGACGAGGATTACGCGGTTCATCTGGATTTAAGCCACGTAACGCCTGGCGAGCATGTGGTGCCGCTGACCTATGATTTGCCCAAGGGCATTAGTCTGATTGAAATGTCGCCGCGTTCCGCTACAGTGGATATTGTAGAGATCGAGACGAAGACGTTCGAGCTTGGGGTCGCAACGGAAGGGACGCCTGCGAACGGTTATATTGCCGGTACGCCAACGGTGAAATCGGGAACGATCGTAAACGTTACTCTGCCGAAGGACGAGATGGCTCTTGTCGGGGCCGTGCGTACAACCGTTGATATCGAAGGCTCGGAGAAGAACGTTGTGAATAAAAAAGCGCAGGTGGTTGTCTACGATACGGAAGGCGAAGCAATGGAGCATGCGATAATACGCCCTTCTACGGTAGAGGTCGAGGTACCGGTAACTCCTCCGCTCAAAACAATGCCGCTGCAGATCAGCTACACCGGGAGTCTTCCGAATGGACTAAGCGTCAGTTCGATAAAGGCGGATATCGATAAAGTCGCCGTATACGGGGATCAGAAGCTGCTGGATTCCATGGATACTTATACCGGCGGCGTGACGGTTGATTTGTCGAAGATCAAGGAATCCGGTACCGTCAAAGCAAAGGTAACGGCAGTTGGCGACGTGAAGATGGTTGAGCCGTCAGAGATCGATGTGGAGGTTAAGGTTGTGCCTTCCCAGACGCTGACATTGGACCGGAGCGTAATCTTGAATGATTTGCCCGATGGGCTGAAGACTGCCTTTAAGGATCCGGCAAACGGACATATCTCGATAACGGTTCGCGGCGCGCCAAATATGCTTGCGGCTATTCAAGCTAATGATGTCCGGCTTATAGCGGATCTGCGCGATGCCAAGATTGGCCAAGCGACGTTTCCGCTTCTCGTGAAGCTGCCGCGGTTTATCGACCTGGCCGATGAATCGCAGAAATATACGGTGACGCTTGATATTGCGGACAAAAACGCCCCTAGCGGGAATAACACGGCCGGCGGCGGCAGCAATAATGGCAACGGGGATGTCCCGGCCGGAGGTCAGCCGGAGGATACGCCTTCGCCGCCGCCGACGGATACGGGAGCAGGAAACGGTGCCGGAAATGGCTCCGGAAATGGTTCGGGCACGAATACAGGCTCCAGTCCTGATCCTTCTTCGAGCACGGACACCGAGGCCGATCCGGATACCGGCCATTAAGGAATGGAAGCATGGAAGCGGGAAAAGCGGTAATTAATAGTAGTTCAAAAGCAGCCTCAGATGGAGTAGGATATGGAATAGGCCATTTGCAGCAGCAGATTTAACGACAAAAGGGGCATGAGAAACGATGGGGAAATATTTTGGAACGGACGGAGTGCGCGGAGTTGCCAATCAGGAGCTGACTCCGGAGCTTGCTTATAAAATCGGCCGCTGCGGCGGTTACGTATTAACAGGACAGGCGGATAAGCCTAAAGTGGTTATCGGACTGGATACGCGGATCTCCGGTCCGATGCTGGAGGCTGCTCTTATTGCGGGTCTTCTGTCGATTGGCGCAAGCGTGATTCGTCTTGGCGTTGTATCGACGCCTGCGGTTGCGTACATTACGCGTGAACTTAAAGCGGATGCGGGCGTTATGATCTCGGCTTCGCATAACCCGGTTCAGGATAACGGCATCAAGTTCTTTGGCGGCGACGGCTTCAAGCTGTCCGACGAGACGGAGCTTGAAATCGAGCGTCTGATTGATGCCGAAGTGGATGAGCTGCCACGTCCAATCGGCGGCGATATCGGTGCGGTAACGAACGACGATCAAGCCAAGTTCCGTTACCTCGATTACTTGAAAACAACGATTAAAGGCGATTTCGGCGGCCTCAAAATCGTTCTCGACTGTGCGCATGGCTCAGCTTACGAGCTGGCGCCGAAAGTATTCCGCGAGCTTGGCGCGGAGATTATTACCGTGGGCGCAGAGCCGGACGGCCGCAATATCAATGCGGGCGTTGGTTCGACGCATCCGGAATATTTGCGCGAGCAGGTTCTGGCGCATGGCGCGGACCTTGGTCTCTCGTTTGACGGCGATGCCGACCGTCTGATCGCGATCGACGATGAAGGCGAAGAAGTAGACGGCGACTACATCCTGTGCATCTGCGGCGATGCGATGAAGCGGGCCGGCAAGCTGCATAACGATACGATTGTGACAACCGTTATGGCGAACATCGGGTTCTTCAAAGCGACGCAGCGCCTTGATCTGAATACGGCGCAAACGGCTGTCGGCGACCGTTACGTGATGGAAGAAATGCGCCGCGGCGGCTTTAACCTCGGCGGCGAACAGTCCGGCCACGTAATCTTCCTGGATTACAACACAACCGGAGACGGTATTCTGACGGCTCTGCAGCTGGTTGATACTCTCGTGGCATCCGGTAAGAAGCTAAGCGCGTTAAAAACGCTGATGAGCAAATATCCGCAGGTGCTGGTGAACGTTCGCGTAGCGGACAAGAGCCTGTACGCAGGAAATGAAGCAATTGGCAACGCCGTAGAGCAGGTTGAGAAGGAGCTTGGCGATAACGGCCGCGTGCTTGTTCGACCTTCCGGTACGGAGTCTCTGATCCGCGTTATGGCGGAAGGCCCGGATAAGGACCAGATCGAGGAGTATGTGGCACGAATCGTAAACGTCGTGAAAGAGCAATTAGGCTAAACATTAGCGGGCTTAAAGCCTTTGCATACGCATGTAAAAAGTCTCCACGATTCCGTGGAGACTTTTTACATGCGCGGCTAGGCCAATGAATATATAGGTAATGTAAGGGAATTCATTTTCTTGAGAAGTTTGGGCAAATGCAGGACTAGGCTTGGGCAATTCGGACGAGAAGGCGTATATTGTTAGGGGAAAATAAGGGCGTTGTTCGTCCTGCGCCTAAAGTTCAGGTTGCGAAACAAGTCGAAAGTGAATATGATAGGAAGTATGATTCAAGCAGGAAAGCGAGGATAGAGGTTAAAATTAACGTTTTATAAGCGCCAGAGCTTCAAGGGGGATGACGCCTTCCAATCTTATATACAAGATCGGAGAGGGTCACACGAGGAAGCTGACGAGGTGAAGGTGTTCGAATTATTCGGCGGGGACCTTCCGGTTATCGCAAAGCCAACCGAAAGCCGATACGCAAAAAGATTGGGCGACCGATCTCACAAACGTTCGGCAGGCTGCACTTATTGATCATTTTGTTCATTTCGAGGTTTTTTACAAACATGCTCCCGTATGTCTATGGTGCCGCCTGAGAGGTTGGCACGGGCAAAAGGGAAAATAACGCCTGTGCCGCATATAGGCTGGCAGCCATAGTCATAGTGGGGAGACTACTATTGATTATCGGAGGTCTTTATATATGTGTGGTATTGTAGGATATATTGGTAAACGTGATTCTCAGGATATTTTGATCGAAGGACTTAAGAAGCTGGAATACCGCGGTTACGACTCCGCCGGTATTGCGGTATTCACAACGAACGGACTGGAGATCAAGAAATCCAAAGGCCGTCTGGCTGTCTTGGAGGATAAACTGCGTGATGAGCCGCTCGCCGGGTCGGTTGGCATCGGACATACGCGCTGGGCTACTCATGGCAAGCCATCGGACGTTAATTCGCATCCTCATACGGATAACTCGGCGAAGTTCTCGGTCGTGCATAACGGCATTGTCGAAAACTACCTGGATCTGAAAGATGAGCTGATGGCGAAAGGACATCGTTTTGTGTCGGAGACGGACACGGAGGTTATCTCGCACCTCGTTGCAGACGAATACGACGGCAATATTGTCGAAGCGGTACAACGTGCCGTAAAACGCATGCGCGGCGCGTTTGCGCTTGGCGTATTGACTGAATACGAACCAGAACGTCTGGTTGCGGTTCGTTTTGCAAGCCCGCTTGTTATCGGCATCGGCGAAGGCGAGAACTTTATCGGGTCGGATATTCCGGCAATTTTGGAGCATACTCGAAATGTATACATCTTGAACGACGGCGAAATGGCTGTATTGACACGTGATAGTGTCGAACTCATGACGACAGAAGGCGAATTTATTTCCAAGGAAATATACCATGTCGATTGGGATCTTGTGACAGCGGAGAAAGCCGGATTTGATCATTTTATGCTGAAAGAAATTTACGAGCAGCCGAAGGCTTACCGTGACACCATGCTGGGCCGCATTGCGGAAGATGGAAAGTCCGTAAACCTGAAAGAGCTGACGATGACGGCGGATTACGTGAAGTCGATTCGCAAAGTGCATATCGTTGCTTGCGGTACGGCTTATCATGCAGGCATGGTTGGCAAAACGGTTATCGAATCGCTCGCACGCATTCCGGTTGAGACGGATGTAGCATCCGAATACCGTTACCGTTCGCCAATTATTACGCCTGACACGCTTGTTATCGTCGTTAGCCAATCGGGCGAAACAGCGGATACGCTGGCTGCGCTTCGCGAAGCGCAGCGCAACGGTGCCCGCGTTCTCGCGATCACGAACGTTGTAGGCAGCTCGGTTGCCCGCGAAGCGGACGATGTGCTCGTTACTTGGGCAGGTCCGGAAATTGCGGTAGCATCGACAAAAGCGTATACTTCGCAGCTGATTGCCTTCTATCTGTTTGGTCTGCACTTGGCTACCATACTGGGCACAAAAGACGAAGCAACCGTTACCGGTCTCATTGCAGCAATGAATGAGCTTCCCGAGCAAGTAGAGAGCATTCTCGAAAACGCTCCGGTTCTGAAGCAAGTAGCAGAGTCGATCTCGCATCATAAGAGCCTGTTCTTCATCGGCCGCGGCGTTGACTATGCGGTTGCGCAAGAAGGCTCGCTGAAGCTGAAAGAAATCTCGTACATTCACTCCGAAGCGTACGCGGCGGGCGAGCTGAAGCACGGTACGCTGGCCTTGATCGAGGACGGTATTCCGGTCATCGCGCTTGTCACGCAAGAAGAGCTGTACGAAAAAACGCTGAGCAACATCAAGGAAGTAAAAGCACGCGGCGCGCATGTCTTTGGTCTTGCGAATGCAGGCAGCGAAGCGGAGGTTGGCAAATCGGTTGACGAATTGTTCGCGATTCCGAAAACTTTGCCGCTTCTGGCACCAGCCCTGTCGGTTGTGCCGCTGCAGCTGATCTCTTATTACGCATCGCTGGCACTTGGCCATGATGTTGATAAACCGCGTAACCTCGCGAAGTCGGTTACGGTGGAATAAGAATAATGAAAAGCCAGCGGCCGAAGGGCTGCTGGCTTTTTTGCTGTACGAATTGGATTACCACGCGATAACGCCTTGCTCATTCAGAAATTCACCGTTATGCCGCTTACCGTCCGTCGCGTATCCTACGATAATGGCAGCACCTTCTGCCTTCGATTTACCGCCTTCCGCATTGCCGTTCAGATCGGTTGTCGTGAAACCAGGCGTTACAGCGAATACTTGGGCACCGCTGTTTCTTAATTCATAGGCCATCGATAAGGTCATGGCATTGTTGGCCGTTTTAGACGAGTTGTAATCGAAGGCGTTTAGCGTGAATTCGGCGTTTTGCATATGGTTTAGGGACGCCATGTCGGTTGATACGTTGACGATCGTGCCTTCGTTATTCTTGATCAATGGAAACAAGCGCTGGTTTAAGCGATAGGTACCGAAGAAATTTACTTCAAAAGCGTTACGCAGATCTTCTTCTTTTGTATCCGTAAAGGAACTGGAAAAAGCGCCTGGCATGCCGGCGTTGTTAATCAGAAGCTTTAACGCCGGATATTTTGTCTTGATTGCTTGCGAAGCTGTCTCAATGCTTGCCATATCAGTCATGTCGATTTGAATCCATTCCACGTCCAATCCTTGAGCGGACAGTTCGGACACGGCGGCTTGGCCCCGCTGCGCGTCGCGGGCGCCGAGGACCACCCGCCAGCCTTTTTCTCCCAGCTGTTTGGCGATTTCAAATCCGATTCCTTTATTCGCTCCCGTTACAAATGCGGTCTTTTTCATTAGAATCCCTCTTTCATGGATTGTTTTTCGTTTCTTGATTTATAGATTAATATGCTACACTTAGTGTAGGTCAACATCCAAAATTCTATCTATCGAGGACAAGTATGTTTACAATTGGACATGTAGCGAAGGAGACCGGATTGAATATAGGTGCAATTCGCTTCTATGAAAGAAAAGGGCTGTTGGAACCGGCCGCGCGGAACGAACAAAATAATCGACTTTATACCGAGCAAGATCTGAATTGGCTGGTTTTCATCAAATGTCTTCGCGAAACCGGAATGAGCGTGGAAGACATTAAGCAATACTATGACATGGTAAAAGCCGGAACCGCCACTCTTCCTGAAAGAATTAAGCTCATTCAAGAACAGAAGCAAAAGCTTTTGGACGATATCGAGGAGAAGAAGCTGCAGCTCGCTCACTTAGAGCATAAGCTTGACCGTTATTATCGCGGTGAAAATTACTAGCAGTTATCCTTGGATTACTGGGGAGAACTTCAATGAGCGGATTGAAAAACTTAACCTTACGTTACCGCGCGAAGAATTAGAGGCATTAGAATTTCATTACGAGATGGCGGCTCAACAAGCATTAGTGAAATGAAAACCAAACGGGAAATAAATCGAATGACGGACAGGGGATAGCTGCGATGATCAAAGGTTTCGGAGGAGTATTTTGGAGAACCAAAAATGTTGAAGCGATTAAAAAATGGTACAACGAAGCACTGCAGCTTGAAATAGGGGATTGGAATGGGACGATGATAAAAAACGAATCGGAGAGCGAAACGATCTTCTCTCTTTTTACCGAGGCTGACCCTTATTTCCCGACAAATCAACAAGTGATGCTGAACTTCCAAGTACATAATCTGGACGAGACGATTAAGCATCTTGAACAGGTTGGCGTACCTCTCGCAAGGGAAAAAGAAAGCAGCGAATTCGGACAGTTTGTTTGGATTGAAGATCCGGATGGCCGGCTCATCGAGCTGTGGGAAAAGTAATTAACGCAAGCGATTGTAATTGGGGTTATTAATTGATGCGACTAATAGGTCCCGCAAGGTTGTTCTGATACTCAGAGCAGCCTTTTTTTATTGCCTCGAGCAGACGATGCAAAATATATCATTATGTTAGGTTTACGAAATGAAGTTCTCATAATATGCTTAGTTATATAGTGATTTAAAACATCAAATGGAAATATCTGTTGTCATTTTGTTAGCTTAAAGTGAGGAGATCGCGGACATGAGGGAGTACGATTACGAATATGCGGACTTTATCTACTATACGCCTGGCGAGCTGGACAAGGCAGGCCGGCTGTGGCCGGTAAGGGCGGGAAGATGCCTCGCCAAGCCCCAATATAAGGTTGGGCCAAAACGAATCGAGTGCTACAGCATTCATTTGGTGCGGGAAGGGAGGCTGCGACTCGAATATGAAGGCCGGCAGGTGGAGCTTGCAAGGGGAGACCTCTTCGTCCTATTCCCGGACCGAACGTACTATTACGACATGCTCCCTGCCGAACGGCCGCTCGAGATGCGCTGGCTGGCTATCGACGGAGACCGGGTAGAGGCACTGCTTCAACTGGCGGGTCTTACGGAGCAAGAGCCATTTCGCAGAGGTACCGTCTCTTCGCGGATTGAAGCTGCCGCAGACCGGGCAATCGATGCGCTGGAGCGGGTTCAGCGATGGGCGCCTGCAGTCGCCTTGGAGCTGCAAGGGCATCTATACGGTCTGCTCTCGGCCCTGATGCTGGAAGAGGCCGGGCAGGGCCCGGAGCTTGCAAGCTGGATCCACGAATGCGCGGAGTATATGGAGCTCCATGCGACTGAAGGAATTACCGTCCAGCAGGTGGCTGAATTTGCGGGCGTACACCGCTCTTATTTTACGCAAGTATTCACGGAACAGATGGGGATGCCCCCGATGAAATATATGCAGAAGGTTCGGATGGAGAAAGCTAGACGCCTCTTAATCGATACCCATGCTTCGGTGACGGAGATCGGATTGTCTCTTGGATATCCGAATCTGTATACCTTTACAAGGGCCTTTAAAATGTACTTCAAGGAATCTCCGCTGGCTTTAAGAAAGGCAGAGGCTTAGGCGAATCCCTCCTGTCACTCATGTAAGCGATTGCATAATATCTCCTCAAAAGGAGTTGTCCGAAATGAAGCTGTCCACCCTAAGACGTTGGGTATCGCCAAGCCTCAGCATTCAAGGCAAAATTTTTTTGGCGTTCAGCCTTGTCGCTCTTCTCTCTATCGTATCGATCTCCGTCATTGTTTATCTCAACATGCGGGAGACGATCAAGTCCAACGCCGTAACCTCGGTATCGGATAGTATCAGGCAAGCCGACGAGTCGCTCAACATTATGCTGGAGGAGATTGACCGGCTCAATACGATTGTGGTTACGAATAAAAACACCGTGATCGATACGTTGCTTAGTCCCTCGGAGGAAATCAGTTACGAATGGTTCCAGGAGCAGAAGCGGATTGAGGAGTTTCTGTCGTCTTTAGTCGCGAACAAGCCTTATATTGCGCGGATTGCCGTCGTTGGCCTAAGCGGCAAAGTGTTTTTCACCGGCGGTCCGTGGCTGGACCGAAGCGTACTCGGAACGCCCATGATGGACTATATGCTGCGCAACGGCTCGCGTCACGCTTATTTGAAGCAGACGGGCGTCACGGAGACGATTACTGTCGGCCGCGAAATCCGCTACAACCGCCAGACGATTGGCTTGGTGATGGTCGATCTGAATTACGATTTTATCCGCAAGACATACGGCGTTAGGCCAACCGCAGACAGTATGCTGTATGTGCTTGATCAGCAGGACGAATTCGTGTACCGGTCGGATCACACGCCAAGCTTTGCGCCATCCGATCAGCGAATCGTCGACATGAAGCGCAAATTTGCGAAGCTTGGCAAGGCTGAGGGCGACGTGCAGGAGAAGGTCATCGGCGGCAGGTCCTATATCGTGGTCAGCAGGCAATCGGACCATACGGGCTGGTCGACGCTGGCGCTTATCCCGACGAATTCGCTGCTCAGCGAATCGGCTCGCCTGCTGAAGCTGATCATTGAAGCTTCGGCGATCGTCCTGCTGGTCGTCCTCATTGTCTCGCTCCAGGTGTCGTCGCGCATTACGATTAATATCCGGCGTCTGAAGTCCATGATGATGCTGGTGAAGGACGGCAACCTGACGTTACCGAAGAAGGAGATCGCTGCAAAGGACGAAGTGGGACAGCTGTACCACGTGTTTATGGGCATGGTGGAGGAGCTGAAGCGGTTATTCGAAGGGATACGCGTAAGCGAGCAGGAGAAGCGGGAGGCCGAGCTGACCGCGCTGCAAGCGCAAATACGCCCTCATTTTCTCTACAATTCGCTGAATACGATCAAATATTTGGCCAAGCTTAACGGGACTCCAAACATTGAGGAAGTATCCGGCTCCTTAATCGATTTGATGCGGGGCGTGCTGGGCAACTCCAACGAATATTTGACGGTAAGGGAGGAGCTGGACTACGTGCGAAGCTATATCTCTATCGTCAAATACAAATACATGGAGCCAATCATCGTTCACGAGGAGATTGAAGATCCGTCCCTATTGGATAGCCGCGTGCTCAAGCTGACGCTGCAGCCCATTGTGGAGAACGCGGTTCTGCACGGAATCGGCTCGCGGGAGCAAGGCGGCTTCGTTACGATGCGGGTATACGAGGATAACCGCGATCTGATGATCGAGGTGACGGACAACGGCAAAGGGATGACGCCGGAGCAGATGGAGCAACTGCTGGGCGGAACGGTCACAAAGCCGACTTCTTCCCGGTTCAGCGGAATGGGCGTGCGCAACGTGCACGAGAGAATCGTGCGTTCGTTTGAAGCTCCCTACGGCATCAGGCTGTATAGCGAGCCCGGCTTGTATACGAAAGTCGAAATTCGTTTTCCCAATCTGCGGGGCCGGGCGGGCTCCGAGCAAGAGGTGAGCTAATGATGTATCGCGTGTTATTGGTAGACGACGAGCCGCTCGTTCGCAACGATCTGCGGTCTTTATTGGATTTTCGCGCCCATGGCTTCGAGATCTGCGGAGAGGCTCAAAGCGCCGAGTCGGCATTGGATATGATTGGGGAACAGCGTCCCGACGTGGCGATCCTGGACGTCAATATGCCGGGAATGAACGGCGTGGATTTGAATCGGATGATCAAAGAGCGGTATCCCGCCGTTCAGACGATTATGCTCAGCAGCTATGACGATTACGACTACGTCCGGGACTGCCTGAAGAACGGCTCGGTCGATTATTTGCTGAAGCACCGGCTGGACAAGGAGACTTTGCTGGCGATGCTTGAAAAAGCGGTTCAGGCGGGTAAATTATCCGAGGCCGCGGGCGAAGCCGAAGAATCGTCCCTCTTCAATGCCGAGTTGGTCCGGAGCCAAATCGCCGACTTGGCAAGAGGCAAGGCGGAAGCCGCAAGGGAGCTTGAAGGCAGCATCAGGCGTTACGGCATGTATCCGCAGGCGGATTTGTATGCGGCAGCGGTCCTGCAGATCGTTCCGTTCCTGCTGCTGACGGAGTCCAATACCGACGTGCAGACGAACCGGCTGGTTCAGCAGGTTGTCGAGCTTATGCAGCAAAGCCTGGGAGACGCGCGCGAGCGCACGGCCGCTTACGTGGAGGACGGGCGGATCGCCGTCGTGTTTGCCATACGGGAGCGGAGCGAGCACGCGGCCGCAAGCGAAGCGGCCAGAAGCATGAGCAAGCTTGGCCATGCGCTTGAGATGTACTTGAACTTGAAATCGATCTATGCGGTTGGGCATGTATGCAACAGCCTGTCGCAGCTTGGGGCAAGCTACGCCTCCGCGGAGCGGGCGCTTGACCCTAACGCTCAGACCGCTCATCCGAATCCGGAGCAGCGCGGAAAAGGCACGCGCGAGAGCCGCGTCGCGCTAACGATCGAAGAGCAGAAGCAGCTGCTGCTTGCCATCGAGCGGCTGGACGGGCAAGGCGCGCAGCGTCTGATCGCTTCGGTATTCGAACCGCTTCGCAGGCTGCCGTTGCATTCGCACGCGGTGCAGATGACGGTCAGCGAGCTGCTCCATATCGGCGATAAGGCGTTAAAAAAAGGGAACCGGTCCCCGCTTGGGACAACGAAGGATGCCGATCGTCTGCCATCGCGCGGCGAGCTTAACCGTCTTGGAAGCGTCGGCGAGCTGGAGAAATGGCTTCAGTCGTTCTATGGCGTCTTGCTCGTTCTGCTTAAGGAGCATCACGCGACAGGCAGCTATTCCCGCCACGTGTCCCAGGCGATCGGTTTTATTCTGGAGCGGTATTCCGATATCGTGACGCTGGAGCTTGCCGCAGGCTTCATCGGCTTAAACGCCTCCTATCTGAGCCGGATCTTCAAGGACGAGACGCAGTCGACGTTCTCCGAATACGTGAACCGGGTACGGGTCGACGCGGCGCGCAGGCTGCTGGAAAGCGGCCAATATACCATCAAGCAGGTCAGCGACCAGGTAGGCTTTTCCACGCACAACTATTTCTTCAAGGTGTTCAAGGAAGTGACGGGCATGACGCCGCAGGCGTATTGGAACAGTCTCGGAGACGGGAAGGCAGCGACAAAAGAATCCGTAAAATATGTGGAGTAAATAGTCATATAAGTGTAACTCGGCGTAACCGGCCGTATTTTATAATCGAGTAACACCGGCGGTAAACGCTTACAAGAACCGGTGAATTGAAAGTCTGGAGGGTATATAAACATGCGAAAAACATGGGGGAGATATGCTTTCGCCACGATGCTTGTTACCGGATTAATCGTATCCGGCTGCAGCAACGGCGGCAACGGCAACAGCAATGAAAAAGCCGGCAATACGGGGGATTCCAAATCGTCTGGCTCGGCGGAGAATGCGGTGAAAACGGATGGATTCCCGATCGTGGATACGCCGATCAAGCTGAAGATGTTCACGCGCGTCGCGCCCGTAAACGGTCCGTTCAAGGATATGCCCGTCTTCCAGGATTACGAGAAGATGAGTAACATCCATGTTGATTTTATCGAGGCGCCGACCGACGGCTTCGCGGAGAAGAAGAACCTGTTGTTCGCTTCCAACGAGCTCCCCGATGCCTTGTACCGTTCGGGTCTGACGCAGCTGGAAACGGTCCGCTACGGAGCCGCTGGACAGCTGATCCCGCTGGAGAATCTGATTGATCAATACGCGCCGAACCTGAAGAGCCTGATGGATCAATATCCGGAGATCCGCGCGGGCATCACGACGCCGGAGGGACATATTTACGCGATCCCGGGTATTGTTACGCTTGGCTCCGCCCGGACCGACAAGAGATGGATCAACAAGGCATGGCTGGATAAGCTGGGCCTGAAGGTACCTGAGACGACCGACGAATTGTATGAGGTGCTGAAGGCTTTCCGCGACGGCGATCCGAACGGCAACGGGAAAGCGGACGAGATTCCGATGACCGCGCGTATCGGCATGCCAATC
Organism: Paenibacillus sp. ATY16; assembly: GCF_003399985.2. Lineage (NCBI taxonomy): Bacteria > Bacillati > Bacillota > Bacilli > Caryophanales > Paenibacillaceae > Paenibacillus > Paenibacillus sp. ATY16. The sequence continues at coordinate 23,440 of NZ_NMOK02000033.1, forward strand.
GTCTATCAAATGGCGGGAGCATTCGGGCTTGATTCCCAGCTCGGCTACAACATTAATGTCGAGAACGATAAAGTGCATATCTGGAGCGGCGACGAGCAGTACAAAGAGCTGCTCATGTATTTGAACAAGCTATATAAGGAGAAGCTGATCGACCCGGAGATTTTCTCCCACACGGAAGCGCAATATCTTGCCAAGCAAGGAACAGGCAATACGGGCTACTTCTTCGATCAAACGAACAATAACTTCCTGACCATTCAGGATCAGTATATCGGCATTGCGCCTCAAGCAGGTCCTAATGGCGACCGTCTGCAAAGCCAAGTCGCTCCGGTGCCGCGCGACTACGGAGCATTCGCCATTACGTCCGTCAACAAATATCCGGAAGCGACCATGCGCTGGATCGATTACTTCTACAGCGACGAAGGCTCAACGCTGCTGCGTTTCGGCCGGGAAGGCGAGCACTACGAGATGAAGGACGGTATCCCGTACTACAAGGAAGAGCTTCTGAACGTAGCGGGCGCCCAGGCGAAAATCACCCCATACGCCGGCGGCGGCGCGCCTCATCTCATCAGCGACAAAGTAGCATCGTTCATCAACCCGCCTCAAGTGCAAGAGGCTTACGAGCAGCTAGAGCCGTATTTGCCGAAAATCCGCTATGCGCCGCCGCTGTTTGACGAAGCGACTGCCCAGAAGGTTAACGTGCTGCGCAATGACATCGACAAATATTTCGAAGAGCAAAGCACCAAGTTTATCGTTGGGGCGCTCAGCTTTGACAAGTGGGACGAATTCCAGTCCACGCTGAAGAAAATGAACATTGCCGATCTTGAGAAGCTTTACCAGGATGCTTATGACAAAATGGCTAAATAAATGGGATGACGCGAAGAGAGGGAGGGGTTGCTCATGGACAGCATGATCGAGAACGCGGGGGCGGCCCCCGTTCCCGGCCGCAAGAGGAAGAACGACGGGCTGCTGAGAAAAATGGCGAAGCGGTATGATTTGTATCTCATGCTGCTGCCGCCGCTCGCCTTTTATTTAATCTTCCATTACGGGCCGCTGTACGGCCTGCAGATCGCCTTCAAAAACTTCAATCCGGCCAAAGGCATTATCGGCAGCCCTTGGGAAGGCTTCGGCCATTTCGAACGATTTTTCAACTCGTATTACTTCTGGCGGCTGCTGTGGAATACGGTATCCATCAACCTGTTCTCGCTTCTCATCGCCTTCCCGGTACCGATCCTGCTGGCGCTGCTCGTGAACGAAATCAAAAGCCGGGCCTACAGCAAATGGCTGCAAAATATTACGTACATCCCGCATTTTATTTCGGTTGTTGTTATCGTTGGCATTCTGAACGTGTTTCTGTCGCCGAAGACGGGACCCGTCAACCAGCTGATCGAGGCGTTTGGCGGCACGCCGATTAATTTCCTGCAGGAAGCCGCCTGGTTTAAGCCGATCTTTATCGGCTCGAACATCTGGCAAAGCATGGGATGGCAATCCATTATCTATATCGCGGCGCTCAGCGGGGTCAATCCCCAGCTGTACGAAGCGGCCAAGATGGACGGCGCTTCGCGGCTCCGCCGCATCTGGCACGTATCGCTGCCGGGCATTATGCCGGTTATCGTCATCCTGCTCATTCTCGATATCGGCCACTTCATGAACATCGGCTTCGAGAAAATTTTGCTCATGCAGAACAACCTGAATCTGGAATCCAGCGACGTCATCTCCACGTTCGTCTATACGACGGGAATCTTGAAGGGCGAGTACAGCTACACGGCGGCCATCGGCCTGTTCAACTCGGTGATCAACCTTATGCTGCTGCTGCTCGTAAACCGTTTTGCCCGCAAGACGTCGGAGACGAGCTTATGGTAAGGAGGTAACCGCTTATGGAAAAGAGCATAAGTCCGTCGAATGAACGTTTGTTCGACGCAGTCGTATATATCATAGCCGCTATTATTATGGTCATTGTATTGTATCCGCTGCTGTTCATTGTCAGCGCCTCGTTCAGCGACCCGGCCAAAGTATTAAACGGCGACGTGTGGCTGCTGCCGCAAGGCCTCAATGTCGAGGCGTACGCCAACATTTTGCAGAACGACAAGATCTGGACCGGCTACGGCAACTCGATTATGTACACCGTCATCGGAACCGTCATTAACATTATCATGACGATTCTCGCGGCGTATCCGCTGTCGAGACCCGATCTTCCCTTGCGCAACGGGATTATGGTCCTGATTACGATGACGATGTTTTTCAGCGGAGGTCTTATTCCGACTTATTTGCTGGTCAAGGACCTGGGCATGGTCGACACCATGTGGGCGCTGATCGTGCCTGGCGCTATCGCGACGTACAATCTTATCGTTATGCGCACGTATTTTCAGAACAGTATTCCTTGGGAGCTGCAGGAGGCGGCCCACATGGACGGCTGCTCCAACTGGAGACTGCTCGTCAGCATCATCCTGCCGCTCTCAAAGCCGATTCTGGCCGTCATGGTGCTGTTCTACGCGGTTGGCCACTGGAACTCCTTCTTCAACGCATTGATCTATATCCGCGACGAAGGCAAATATCCGCTTCAGCTTGTGCTCCGCGAAATTTTGCTGATCAGCCAATCCGCCCAAACGGACGGCGGGAGCGTTGGCCTGGAAAAACAAATTTTGCTGTCGGAGAGCATTAAATTCGCGGTTATCATTGTGTCCAGCCTGCCCGTGCTGGTCATGTATCCTTTTGTGCAGCGGCATTTCGTCAAAGGCGTCATGATTGGCTCCATCAAGGGATAGGCGATTCTGACTATACTAACGATTTCTATGGAGGTTCATTTTGACTAACAAAGCTAACATAACCGTCGATTGCGCCGGAGCGAGTCGGCATGCCGTCAACCCGTTCCTGTTCGGTCACTTTGTCGAGGATATCCGCGATCATATGGAAGCCATGCTGGCCTTCCCGCTAAAGGATATGGACTTCGAGAGCGAGTCTGAAACGAAGCGGGAAATATCCGGAAGCTGGCAAGCCTATACGAACGGCCGCAATACGAAATACGCACTTGAGGCGCCCGCGCCTAAGCATTCCGGACGGGCGCAGCGCATCCGTTTGTTAAGCGATGATGAGGCCTATGCCGGAATCGCGCAGAAGGCCGCCCTCAAAGGGCCTGCCGATTATAAGGTAAAAGTCGTTGCCCGCGCGTCGATTGAGCTGAAGCGGCTGGTGGTGGAAGCGGTGGACCGGCATACGGAGGAAAACCTTGGTTCAGTCGTTATCGAGCTCGCCGGTCATAACTGGCGGGAATACGAAGTCGACTTAGCCGTCTCCCGCGCTTGCGCCGACGCCGAGCTTCGCGTCTATATCCCGGGCGACCATCCTCGCTGGTCGGATCACGTGTCGACCGGCATGCTATGGCTCGATCACGTATCCTTGCTTGCAGCAGACAATATCGCCCTGGTGAAGCGTGAGGTCGTCGATATGACGAGAGAGCTGAACGCCGGCATGATGAGGCTGGCCGGCAACTACATCAGCGCCTACCATTGGGAGCATGGCGTTGGTCCCGTGCTGGAAAGACCCGTTATGTACAACGAGGCATGGGGCGGCTGGACGAGCAAATATTTCGGTACGGACGAATTTATCGCCTTCTGCCGGGAGCTGCAGGTTGAGCCTCTCATTTGCGTGAACGACGGATCCGGCACTCCGGAAGAGGCGGCGGCATGGATCGAATATTGCAATGGCGCGGCCGATACGCCGATGGGCGCTTTGCGCGCCGCAAACGGATATCCCGAACCGTACGGCGTGAAATATTGGGAAATTGGCAACGAGGTATGGGGAGGCTGGCAGGTAGGAACCTGCTCCGCCGAGGAGTTCGCGGTGCGCACAGTATCGTTCGCTCAAGCGATGAAAGCGGCGGACCCTTCCATCGTGCTTCTGGCCTGCGGCCATTACGACCAGGCATGGAACAAGCCGGTGCTCGAGCAGGCCGGCGAGCTGATCGACTATTTGACCCTGCATATCTACCATGGCTACGGACCTTTCGGCATGAACCGAAGCACGCCTCCGGAGGACCGGTATAAAGCCATTGCGGCTTATCCCGAGTTCACGCGGCATTACCTGCGGGAGACGACGGACAGCATCAAGGCAAATCCGAAGCACGCCCATGTCAAAATCGCCATTACGGAATACAACACCATGTATTATCCGAATACGATCCGCAAAGGGCTGCCGAACGAGCATACGCTTGGCGCGGCCGTTGCCAATGCCGCCAATCTGAACGAAATGCTTCGTTCAAGCGACATGGTGCATATCGGCAGCTTCTCCGATCTGGTCAACGGGTGGCTCGGCGGCTGCATCCGGGTGGGCGATTGTTATGCCGACCAATACTGCGGCAAGCTGCCTGGCTGGAGCAATCGGCCGCTTGACGTGTACGGGACGCCGACCTACGAGGTCATGAAGCTGTACGCGAACCGCGACCTTCAGCATATGCTTCCCGTGCGGGCGGATTGCGCGACGTTTGCCGTGCCGTCGCTAAAGGAGACGCCGGTAGAGCTGAACGGGCTGCCGGAGCTGGACATCGCGGCGGGAGTTAACGGAGCAGGCGATACCGTTACGGTATTTATCGTTAACCGCGGGCTGAATGAAGTAAATGCGGTGCTGAATCTGGCTGATTTCGAAGCAGAAGGTGAGATGGTGCTGTACGAAATCACCGGCGAGGGTTACGACGAGATCAACAATGTGTTCGAGCCGGAGAACATCATCTGCCGCAATCGTACCGTTCCGACAGATGAGTGGCAGCATGGCGTTCCTCTTCGCCCGTCTTCCATCTATGCAGCGGTATTCCAAGGCAAGGTATAGGAGCAGGAGGTACGCATGACGACGAAATCATATAGCAAGGACTATCCTAGACCCCAGCTCGTGCGCGGCGATTGGCATAATCTGAACGGCGAATGGGACTTCCGCTTCGACGACGCAAATGCCGGCGAGCGCGAGAAGTGGCAGGAGGCATTCGAGGCAACGCACCGGATTAACGTACCGTTTACGTACGAAACCAAAGCCAGCGGCATTGGCGAGGAAAGCTTTCATCCTTATGTGTGGTACAGCAGAGTGATCTCCGTTCCGGCCGAAGCGGAGGGCGAGCGGGCGATCCTGCATTTTCAGGCGGTAGATTACGACGCCAAAGTATGGATTAACGGCGAGCTGGCCGGAAGTCATCAAGGCGGCTATGCGGCATTCTCCATCGACATGACGCCGTATCTGAAGTTCGGAGCCGATAACCGGATAGCGGTGAAAGTAACGGACAGCAACAGCTGCTATCAACCGAGGGGCAAGCAGCGCTGGGTGCCGGACAACTTTGAATGCTTCTACGTGCAAACGACGGGCATCTGGCAGACGGTATGGGTGGAATACGTGGAAGAAGAGCGGCTGGAGTCGGTCAAAATAACGCCGGATCTCGACCGCCATGTCGTTCGGTTCGATTACGAGGTAAACGGCGTCCGTCCCGGCGGCGATCTGCTGCTGGAGGCTATCGTGTCATTCAAAGGGCAGCCCGTAAAGCGGGTTGCGCTGGGGATTGATCGTCCGTGCCTCACGGTTGAGGTTGATCTTCACCACGAAGCAAACGGACCGTGGAAGCGGGCGTATTGGACGCCGGCCCGTCCGAATTTGTACGACGTGGAGTTCGTCCTGACCTCGGGCGGGCGTGTCGTCGACCGTACGCTTTCTTATTTCGGCATGCGGAAAATATCCATCGAGAACGGAAAAGTGCTGCTGAACAACGCGCCAATCTACCAAAGGCTTATTTTGGACCAGGGCTACTGGACGGACAGCCATCTGACGCCGCCAAGCGAAGAAGCGTTGACCCGGGATATCGACCTGATCCTGGCGATGGGCTACAACGGCGTGCGCAAGCATATGAAGATCGAGGATGCCCGTTTTCTCTATTGGTGCGACGTAAAGGGACTGCTCGTCTGGTCGGAGATGGCGGCGACCTTCGAGTTCCATGACCGCGCGGTCGAGGCGTTCACGAGAGAATGGCTTGAAATTATCAAGCAGCAGCATAACCATCCAAGCATCATTACATGGGTGCCGTTCAACGAATCGTGGGGGATTGGCAACATCCTTCGCGACAAGCGGCAGCAGAAGTTCACGGAAGGCATCTACCATCTCACGAAGTCGTTCGATCCGAATCGCCCGGTTATCGTCAACGACGGCTGGGAGCATACCGTATCGGATATCGTGACGCTGCATGATTACGTCCAGACCGGGGACGGCTTCCTGAAGCGGTACCGGGATAACAAGGATGCTATCATGTCGCGCGAGACGACCTGCAACCATTGGAAATATGCCTTTGCCGAGGGCTACGGCTACCGGGGACAGCCGATTATCATCAGCGAATTCGGCGGTATTGCGTTCCAGTCCGACAAGGGCTGGGGCTACGGGGAGCAGGTGGATTCGGTAGAGGCCTTTACGGAACGCTTCAAGGGACTTACGCAAGCCATCAAGTCCGTCGATTATATTTGCGGCTATTGCTATACGCAGGTGGCCGACGTGCAGCAGGAGATTAACGGACTGCTCACGGAGGACCGCAAGCCGAAGATTCCGCTGGAGGAGATTCGGGCCATTAACTTGGGCTGATCTGCCTTCACGCCAACTTAAGAAAACCGGGTCTGCAGCGTGCAGGCCCGGTTTTTTGCGGTCATAACAGGTATGGAAGCTGGGAATCCAACGTGGCGCTTTTTCATGCGGAGAGAGGGACATGGGGAAATGCAGCAATAAAAAAGGGCTATTCCGCGTCGCTTTATGACGGGGATAACCCTTCCTATTATTCAGCCTACGCGCCCGAAATACGCGGCATCGGCATCGGCTCCTTGCCAAGCTCCGCCCAGATGTACTTGAGCAGCAGCTCGGACTTCAGCGCCGCGTATGCCGGATCGTCCCACAAGTTGTTGAGCTCGCTTGGGTCATCCTGCAAATCGAAGATTTCGCCGTAGGTTTGGTTGTAATAGACTGTGATTTTGTAACGCTGGTCGACGTACGTTTTCTGATGAATGGTTGTTGGCTCATGACGGAATTCGCAGATGGCATGATCTCTCGCAGCGGATGCCGTGCCTTTCCACACCTCGCTTTGATCGACGCCGGTCATCGCATGCGGGATCGGAATGCCGCTGAGCGACAGGAACGTTGGCGCAAGGTCAACCAGCGATTGGATCGCGTCCGACGTTACTCCCGCCGGAACCTGCCCCGGATAACGCACGATAAACGGCAGGCGGATCAGGTCCTCGTAATGGAAGCCGCCTTTGGCCTGCAGGCCGTGCTGGCCGAAGAAATGGCCATGATCCGTCGTAAAAACGACAACCGTGTTGTCCGCAATGCCAAGCTCTTCGAGCTTATCGAGGATCGTGCCGATATATTTGTCCATCATGCTGATCATGCCGTAATAGACGGCGACCAGCTTCTTCTTGTCGTAGTCGGTAAGCTTCTTCCGCTCGCCGTATTCATAGTAATGGTGCGAACGGTACCCGTGAATGCCGTTGCCCGTTTCCGCCCAAGGGGAGAAGTCCGGATTGTCCTCTTGCGTGAGTCCGAAATGAGGCGGATTTTTGTCGTGCTCGCCTGGCACGATATCCGGAATCGTCAGGGAATCCGGATCGTACATCGTATCCCACGGCTCTGGCACCAGATATTCCGGATGCGGGTCGAAGAAGCTGGACCAGAGGAAGAACGGTTTGTCTTCTTCGGCGTATTGCTCCATAAGCGCGTTCGTGCGCTCCGCGATCCAGGTATTGTAGTGGTACTTTTCGGGAATTGGCCACTTGTACGTGATGGCGGGATCCATGCTGCCTGTTGGAGGAAGGAAATAATCCCGCCAATTGACGCAGCCTTTCTCCTCCATCCATAAGGCATAGTGCTGGCCTACATGAGCTTCGTTGGTATGATTGCGCGTGAGCTCGACATGCTCGAAGCCATAGAAAGGCCCGTTGAATTGCTTCCACATCTCCAAATCTTGAAGGACCGGGTAAGCCTCAAGCGACGGGTATTCCTCCGTTGAAGACAGCGGCTGAAAATGGGCTTTGCCGACCAGCGCGGTTTTGTAGCCGGCTGAATGAAAATCTTCCCCGACGAAGTGCCGGTCTTCCAGAAGCTTGGTTCCGAGCGTCCAAGCGCCATGCTGGCTTGGGTATTGGCCAGTAATAATGGATGCACGGCTTGGCGTGCAGGTCGGATTCGGACAGTAGGCTCTCGTAAAGGTTGTGCCGGACTGAACAAGCCGGTCTAAATTGGGCGTGCTTAATTCGTTATTGAAATAACCTAGCGTATTCCAGTGCTGCTGATCGCTTGTAATCAACAAAATGTTTGGTTTTTTCAAGAGAAAATCGCCTCCATGCCAATCATTGTAATGGATAGGAGGCAGTCATAAAATAGCATCATGTATGGTTGATTTACCAATTTGTCAGGTAGGGGGCGGATTGTGATGAATGGCAATAGTTCGGCAGGCTTCGAAACCGCCGAGTTTCTGTTTCATGCGATAAGCGAGCTGGACAAGCAATGTTCGATATGGCCCGTGAGAGGGGGCATAACGGAGACCAGGCAAGGCTACGGTGCCGGACCCAAAAGGATTGAGAGCTACAGCCTGCATATCGTAAAGGAAGGCTTTGTTCGGGTAGAGTGGGATGCGGGGAATTGCGTAACACTGTCTGCCGGGGATCTGTTCTGCTTGTTCCCTGCGCGTACCTGTGCGTACTATGCGATTGAAGGGGAAAAGCCGCCTAGGATGAGCTGGATTGTGATGGATGGTCCACGCGCGGCAGAGATGCTGGCGCTCACCGGCATAAGTTACGAAAGGCCGTTTTTGGAGAACCGATGGACGCAAGAGGCGGAGCGGGCCCTTAATTGCTTGCTTGATATGATGAGGAGCGGGGAGACGGAGAGCGCACATATTCGATCGCTTGAAATGCAAAGCCTGCTGTACCGTCTATTGGCAGCCTTATGCCGGACGGTCCCCCCGCTTATGCCCTGAATGCCACGGATTGGGTCAAGCAAAGCATGTCCTATATCCGGCAGCATGCCACGGAAGGAATCACGGTCCAGCAGGCAGCCAAGGCAGCGGGAATGAACCGGACGTATTACTCCGTTGCTTTCTCGGAAAAGGCTGGAATGCCGCCAAGCGATTACATCACGCAGGTAAGGATGGAATCTGCCAAGCGGCTTCTTGCGGAGACCGATGCCTCCATTACGGAGGTTGCTTATACGACCGGTTATTCCTCTTTGTATGCTTTTACGCGAACGTTTAAAAATCGTATGGGGGAGACGCCAACGGCCTACCGTGATGCGATTTGGAAACGAACGTAGTCAAATAAGCCTATGCAACATACGTGTTGTCCACAGTTATTCACAAAGTTATACACATATTAAGAGCGCTTTCTATCGGACAACTGTTCATTTTCGAAGTGTTATCCACTTATTCACAGGAGTTGTTATCCACATCCGGATAGGATTTCGTAATTTACGGATGGTTTCCAAAAGCCATGCGATAAGCGCGGACAACCCAATCGACAGCAAGCAAACGGCGGCGAAATGAAGCAGACTATTCGAGATAAACAGCCGCTCCAGATGCGCGGCTTCGGCTGCTCCGCGGACAAGCACAATGGCCAAGGGATGCAGAATATACACCCAAGTCCGCCACTCCCGGAACCTTTTGCTGGCCGGAACCTTCCACTGCATGGACCATTGGAATAAGAAATAGACCGCGGGAACCGCAAACACATACATGCTGTCATGCCGCGGAATTCCCGAGGAGTGAAGGAGCATCCCTTCGGCGAACATGAGTCCAAGAAAAACCGCAAACAAAGCCGCATTCGCGATCGGTTTTCGGGCCGGAGGAGGCTGTTTGGCTGCCCAAGCTCCCATTGCCAGATAAAGAGGGGCATAGAAAAGCCCGTTGCGGGTGTAATCAAACACCGTAAACATCGCTTCGTAGATAGAGGCCAGCCCTGCGTTGTTTTGCGCAATGCCATAGTAGCTGTCCCCAAGCAGCCCGATAGTGTATAAGACTCCGGCAGAAGCCAGCACCGCATTCATCGGAAGGAACCTTACCATCGAATAAGTTATCAACAGGCCGATTATTAACGCCGGCAAATACCATAGGTGATAAAAGGTTCCGTCAAACACGATGTCTTTGATGACGGAATACGCCGTTAAGGGTTCGGAGAAATAACCGGTATATAGGTTCAGCGGAATGTACAGGACAATGGCAATGGCGTAGAGCTTTACAATTTTCAGCAGGTAGCCTTGAACAGTTTTTCGATCCGTTAACGGATTGCCGGGCAGCTTGCGGAACAACAGGAATCCGGCTGTCATAAAAAAGACGGGAACGGCAATACGCGTAAGCAGATTGCTTACAAGAAAATCGGCGGCAGCGCTGTATGACAGAAGCGGGCTGGTATGATTGGCAACAACGAGCAGAGCGGCTGCGAATTTGAGCCAATCGAGTCCGCCATATTCCGTTCTAGACATGGGATTGCCTGCTTTTATCCTTGAACGCGGTCACGATAAAGCCGTCAACGTTATTCCCGGACAAGCTGAAGCGATCGCATGGGATAAGGGGAATGGACGTCGAAGCTCCCGTGTCTGCCGCCACGAAATAGATTTCGGCCAAGGAATGATCATCCTCGAATAATAGATGTTCGCTGCCGTAGACATAGCTTCTAAGTACGTCGATATATTCCTCAAGGCACCAATCGTTCGCCTCCATGATGTCTGCATGGGGATAACCGATGTAACGGAAATGCCAAGGCTCGCACGAGATTTGAGTCAAGGCCTCCTTGCCTTCCTTGTAACGTTGAATGAACCCAAATTGTGCGGCAAGCTGCTTGAAGGTCTTGTAGACATCCGTGTCCGGGAACGCCGGTGCGATAAAATCAATCTCCTTGCTGAGCCGGCCGACGTCGATAGCCAGCCCCGTCTGATGCTCGCTCCGGTCGGGCAACGCGACATAACGCGCCGTGTAATCCGCGCCGTTATCGGCTAATGAGGAGCTGTAAATCTGCTCTTGGTCATGCTTGGTCCGATAGCCGCTGACCGCGATTATATCGTCTATCCCTTCGCTGGCCTCAAGAAGCTCGGCCAACTGGCGCAAGCAGGTTCGCTCTAGCCTCATGCCATCCTTCAGCGTGTGGATAGCCGGGAACGAACGGATTGGCGCCAAACGGTCGGAAGAAGGAATTTGCCGGATTGGATTTTCACGATTAATCAAGACCAGATGTCCTTTATGAACGCCGGAATTGGCGGTTTGAATGGTTGTGTGAAACGTTATATGACGGCCTGACTGATGTCGTCCGGCCAAGTTGTTTTGTCCCATCTTGCACGTACCTCCTCGATATCTTTATAGGTTCTCGTTACCCGGACGCCAAGCGAAGCGGAGACTTCCTGCGCAACGCTTCCGATATGGGCGGCAAGCTCGGCAAACGTAATACGCTGCCCGCCTTGGGTACCGATCAAGGTAACCGGAGTTCCTTCCTCGAATGGTCCGGGAAGCTTGATCATCAGCTGGTCCATGGAGATTTTGCCCGCAATAGGAGCGCGACGGCCGCCAATCAGCACATCCGTGCCTTGCATCCGCTGCGCCCAGCCGTCGGCATAACCGATTGGCACCGTTCCGATCCATTCCTCCTCCTTAGCCTGATAGGAATTGTCGTAGCCGATATATTCCCCTTTAGCCAGCTTCTTCACTTGAATCAGACGGCTGTGAAGACTTAGAGCAGGCTCCAGCTTAACCGGACAAGCAAGCTTTGCAGGGTAAAAGCCGTACATCGCCGCTCCGATCCGCACCATATCCATTGCCAGATGAGGAAATCTCAGCGCCGCAATGCTGCCCGCGCAATGATAATGACGAATCGCAAGCCCGGAGGCGCGTGCCCATTCCTTCATATCAAGGAAGCGGGCAGCCTGCTGCTCCAGAAAGCGGGTATCCTCCTGTCCGGCCGTCGCAAAATGCGTGTAAAAGCCGTCCATCTCAACATCCTCAGCGTGCAGCCAAGGGACAAGCTCATCCCATTCTTGCTTGGTCCGGATGCCGATTCGCCCAAGCCCCGTATCCATCTTTGCATGAACACGCAGCTTGCCAGCGGAGCCGCAAGGCTTGAAAGCCCGCATCTCGCAAAACCATTTGGCGCTTGTTACGGTTAAGGAGAGGTCATGCTTCAGAGCCAATGGCACATGCTCCGGCCGGATAGGCGTTAATACGAGAATAGGCAGCTGTAATCCGGCATTGCGCAGCCGAACCGCTTCTTCCAGGTAGGCAACCGCCAAATAATCCGCGCCGGCCTTCATCGCAGCCTTGGCCGACTCGACGTCGCCATGCCCGTAGCCATTCGCCTTGACGACAGCCATCAGCTTCACCGAACCGGGAAGAGACCAGCGAATGTTCAGCATATTCTCCCGAATACGGCTCAAACTAATTTCAGCCCAAGTATCTCTTAACATACGGCTCACCTCGCTCGCTTATTTGGTATATTGAAGCGTTTGTTTATTTTGATGGCGGGCGACCGCATGCCCGATTAATTGTTCGATCAGCGCGGAATAAGCCGTGCCGTTCGTGCGCTCCCACATAACCGGGTACATGCTGAAATTCGTAAAACCGGGCAGTGCGTTTATCTCGTTCAGGTACAGTTGGCCTTCTCCGTCAAGGAAGAAGTCGACGCGGGCAAGGCCCTCGCAGCCATGGGCTTGGTAGGCGCGGACCGCCAGCTCGCGGATTCGCGAAGTCAAGCCTTCCGCCAGCTTGGCGGGAATCTGCATGGTAAGCCGCTTGTCCATGTATTTGGATTCGTAATCGAAGAAAACATGATCATGAATAAACTCGCCGGGCAGCGAGGCCTGCGGACTCTCATTGCCGATAACGGCGACTTGAATTTCTCTGCCGTTTACTTCGCGTTCGATGACTATCTTTTTATCGTAAGAGAAGGCTTCGCGGATCCCAGATAGGAGCTCTCCGCGGTCCGTGCACCGGCTGATGCCGATACTGGAGCCAAGGGAAGCGGGCTTCACGTAGCACGGATATCCAATGGCATCCTCCGCCTTGCGTAATACGGCTGCCTCATCCGTTGTCCACTCCTCGCAGCGGTACACCCTATATTCCGTCTGGTTAATGCCGGCTTGGGCCAGCACCTGTTTCGACATTGCCTTGTCCAAGGTTAATGCAGCCGATAGCACGCCATTCCCCACATAAGGAACGTTCACGAGTTCCAGCAGTCCTTGTACCGTACCGTCTTCTCCATTGGGACCATGCAGGAGCGGCAAAACGACTTTTGGGCCAGGCAGCGCCATGATGCCCGACAGAATCTCGCCGATGGAACGGGCGGGGTCCGGAAACGTAGGCGTTGCAATCAACCGTTCAATCGTTAGCTCATCCTTGGCAATAGGCCCGGGCTGCGTACACCACAAGCCTTCGCGGGTAATGTAGACGGGATAAACCTCGTAGCGGCTTTCATCAATGGAATGAAGGACGGTGACGGCTGTTTTTAACGACACTTCATGTTCGACGGATTTGCCACCGTATAGCACGTATAGCTTTGTTTTCATCTATTCATACCTCCGGGTATTGTTCTTGTCCGTTGCTCTATATCCAAGATAACGCGCAGGGCCGCGGAGGTTCGTAAGACATCCTGAAGGAAACCTTAAGAATTTCTTATTTGTGATTGGGGCTGTCCGCTCTGGAGAATATTTCTGATACACTATAGCCACATTCATTAACCAAATAGACGGGGAGATCTCATGAATACCATTCAAATTCTGATCGCGGACGATGACCTCGAAATCGCGGAGCTGATCAAAATCTATCTAACCAATGAAGGATACCAAGTGCTTATTGCGGGCAACGGCCGGGAGGCCATGGAGCTGATCGCCAAGGAATCCGTCCAATTAATGATCCTCGACGTGATGATGCCGGAGATGAACGGTCTCGAGGTTGTCCGGGCGGTACGCGCGGAGTACGGCATTCCAATCCTGATGCTAAGCGCCAAGGCGGAGGACATGGACAAGATCATGGGGCTGACGACAGGCGCGGACGATTACATGGTGAAGCCGTTTAACGCGCTGGAGCTGATTGCAAGGGTGAAGTCGCTGCTCCGCAGGTCCATTTATTTGAATACGCAGCTTCAAACGGCGCAGGATCAGGATAAAGACATCATCCAGTTGCATTCGCTTAAAATAAGCAAGAAATCGCATACCGTAACGGTGGAGGACCGGGGGATTAATCTGACGTCTACGGAGTTTGATATTTTGTACCTGCTGGCGAGCCATCCCGGGCAGGTGTTTAGCGCGGAGGCCATCTTTGAAGCGGTATGGAAGGACAAGTTCCTCGAGTCCAACAACACCGTAATGGTTCATATCAGCAAGCTTCGGGATAAATTGGAGAGCGAGCTGGGCGGCGTTAAGCTGATTCAGACCGTATGGGGAGTAGGGTACAAAATTGAGCCGTAAACCGTGGAAAAGCCTTCGTTTTAAAATGCTGTATCTGTTCGGGCTAAGCGTGCTTGCCTCGTTCTTCACGACGGGGCTGCTATATCTGACCGCGATCGCCGCGTACAGTATCGATATGTTTTATCTTTCCCCTCTGCTGAGGGAGGTCTTTGATAAATTTGGAATTTTAACGATGTATATTACCGTCAGCCTTGTTTTTTTCTTCATCTATTTCTTTGCTTTAAGCCGTTCGACCATCCGTTACTTAATGAGAATCTCGCAAGGAATCGAACGGATTGCCGGCGGGGATTTCGAATCCCGGTTGCCGGTGCGAGGCGGAGACGAGCTTGGGGCATTGGCGGAAAATATTAATAAAATGACAGCCCAGCTTAAGCTCTCCATCGAGGAGGAGCGGCGCACGGAACGGACAAAAGCCGAGCTTGTGACCAACGTATCCCACGATTTGCGCACGCCTCTAACGTCTATTGTCGGGTACCTGGGCCTGATCGAAGAAGACCGTTACCGGGATGAGGTGGAGCTGAGGCATTACGTTCAAATCGCTTACGAGAAATCGACTCGTCTGAAGTCAATGATCGACGATTTATTTGAATATACGAGGACAAGCGGCGGAATAGGGCTTCGGCTGTCCCCCATCAATCTGGTAGAGATGATTGGCCAATTGGCGGCCCAATTCCGGTTGCAATTCGAGCAGGCGGAGGTGAAGTGCCGGTTGGCGCTTCCGGATCATTCGATCCTCGTCGATGCGGACGGAGACAAGCTGGTCCGGGTGTTCGAGAATCTGGTCGTTAATGCCATTCAATACGGAAAAGAAGGCAGGCAGATCGATATCGCGATATGGAGCGAGGGGGGGCTGGCCGTCGTTGAGATCGCGAATTACGGAGAGTCTTTGCCGGCTTCGGTTATTCCGTTATTGTTCGAACGGTTCTATCGCGGCGAGCAGTCCCGTTCCCGGAATACCGGCGGCTCGGGGCTTGGCCTCGCGATCGCCAAGAATATTGTCGAGCTGCATCATGGCCAGATTTCCGCAGCGAGTGCCGAAGGGAAAACCTCGTTTAAGGTCGAGCTGCCGCTTGGCGGCAAAGATCTCCTTGACATCCATCGGGACGCAAGTAAACATTAGGGGGAAGGCATAAAACTACGATGTTAGGTGGGAATGTAGAGTGACTCTTCGAATTGGTATTGCGGGAACGGGCTGGTTTGGACGGATGCATGCGGAAAAGCTTGCTGCGATGGAAGGGGTAAGCGTCAGCGCTTTTTGCGGGACAAGCCTCGAAAAGGCGGAAACGGCAGCAAGGCCTTATAGCGACGCTCGCGGGTACGACACGATTGAAGCGATGCTTGAGGACCGCAAGCTGGATGCGGTTTATATTTGCACGCCGCCTTTTGCCCATGGCGAGATTGAATTAGCGCTTGCGGAGCGGGGGATTCCTTTCCTCGTCGAAAAGCCGATTGGCGTAGACGAGGAGACACCTTCCCGGATCCGTCAGGCGATTGCAGATAAAGGACTTATTACATCGGTTGGTTATCATTTCCGTTATATGGACAGCACAAACCATGCGAAGGAGCTTCTTGCCGACCGCACGCCGCTGATGGCTTTGGGGCAATGGATGGGCTCGATGCCGGGCGTATACTGGTGGCGCAAGATGGAGACCTCCGGCGGACAGTTCGTGGAGCAGACGACGCATATCGTGGATTTGACCCGTTATTTGCTGGGCGAAGTCAATGAAGTCTACGCGGCGTATGGCAGTAGACATATGGCTCAGGTGGAAGAGGGCGTTACGGTGCCGGATGTGGGTACGGTAACAATCAAGCTGGCGAGCGGGGCCGTTGCCACGATCAGCAATACATGCGCGATTCCGGCCGGGGGCCATGCCGGGCTTCAAATCTACACGAACACGGGCGTACTGCAGGTTACGGGCGAAGCTCTTGCGGATATCGAAGCCGATAAGAAGACCGAGTACAAATCCTCCAATAATCCGTACGTACGGGAGAACGAAGCTTTCCTTCATGCCGTCCGAACAGGCGACAGGAGCCAGATTCTGTCCAGCTACGAGGATGCTTGGGAGACGCATCGCGTAACGATGGCAGCCAATGAATCCGCAAGAACCGGCCTGCCTGTTAAGCTTAGATAGCTTAGAGCACGACCAGATAAAAACGGAGGTGTCCCATCGTCATTTTCATGACTTAGGGACACCTCCGTTTTTTGTTAGGACAGATTTGTACGGAAAAACTCCGCAAGCTTCGAAACCGCAGTCGTTACGTATTCATCCTTGTCGTACGTATCAACATGGGTGGCGCCATCCATCCAGAACAGTTCCTTTGGCTCTTTTGCGTTCGCGATGGCTTCGGTCGTCATCCACGACGTGACCGCTTGATTTCCGGCGATCATGAGGAGCGGACGAGGAGAGATTTGGTCAATGAACCGGAACGCTTCAAAATAGGCGATTCGGTCAATACTGTTCCAGGTAAAATACTTAGCCGAGCGTGGGTGTTGCGCGCGATCGGTGCAATAATATTCCCATCCCTCGAAGGCGTGCAGATCACCGATTGCGCGAGCTTGGTCTTCGGTCTCAGGAAAGATCGGAAACACGCCGATTCCTTCTCCGCGGGCTTCCGAAGTGCGAGCCTTCGCCGCAGCATCGAGCATGCCCCTGAAAACAGCAGGGTCCTGCTTGCCGTCACTTCCTTTCCGGAATTGAAGATGGATGTCGGCCGCGCTAACAGTGGCAACGGCCTTAATGCGGTGGTCGGTAACCGTGGCCGGAATAACGTAACCGCCAGAGGCGCAGATGCCAAGTGCGCCGATGCGCTCCGGATCGACTTCGTTAAGTGTGCTAAGGAACGAGACGGCGGCTTTGAAGTCTTCCACTCGATGGGCCGGGTCTTCCACCCCCCGTGGCTCGCCTCCGCTTTCTCCCTGATAGGCCGCATCAAAGGTAAGTGTGATGAGGCCTTGCTCAGCAAGGCGTTTCGCGTAGAGTCCAGCGCTCTGCTCCTTTACGGCGGTGCCGGGATGGCCCACGACGATCGCAGGGCGCAGACCGCCAACCTCTCCTTTTGGGGTGTATAGATGGCCGGCAATCTTCACTCCAGCACTCTCGAATGTTACGTCCATTTTCATGTCATTTTGCATGCATAATTCCTCCATACTTTTTTTAATTTGATTGGCTACTCAAAAGTTAACAGCTGTGTATTAATAGACATTGATATATTTGTGAACATGTATATAATTATATTCCGGTACCGAAAACCCGCAATTGTTAGATCAGCGCAATTTGTTAATTAGTGAACAAAGGTTAGATCATTGTTTATTATTTCTTGAAGGTCTGGTGACTTTGATGTCTAAAGTGGATCGAAGAATAGGTAAAACGCAAGAAGCAATCAAGAACGCGGTTATTGACTTGATGTCTAAAAAGAATTTCGACGACATTACGATTCAAGACATATCGGACAAGGCCAATGTGAGTCGGGGGACCATTTACCTTCATTACTTAGACAAATTTGATTTACTCGATAAGCTTGTCGAGTCGCATATCAATGAGCTCCGGGAAATTTGCAGGGATGCAGATGTGGACTATTTTAGGGGCGCAACGCTATGGACCGAATATTTTGAACGAAATTATTCTTTCTTTTCTTTGATGTTAGCAAGTAAAGGAGCTCCTTATTTCCGCACTCGGTTCCTTAACTATTTTATCGAAGAATTTAAGCAAGAGGTGGACGTTACCAAGGGGAAAAACCAGGGATTACAAGATGAGGTAATCGTGAGGTTTGTAGCATCCGCATTCGTCGGGGTATTGGAATGGTGGATTATGAATGATAAACCGATCACTCATCATGCATTGGCTGAACAACTGGGTTTATTGTTTGAGAGGAATATGTAAGGGATTGCCGCGATTGGAATTGGCACAGCGATAGTCTAAGACTTTTTTCAGTCCATGGCTATCGCTGTTTCTATTTTCGCGGCCAATCTAATCCTTTATTTTCCTTCGACAACTGACACTATGATCATAGAATGAACCTCCTTGAGGAAGATTAAACGGTAGGTATCGTCCCGCCATCAATGACATATTCGCTGCCGTGGATAGAGGCTGCGCGATCGGATGCAAGGAATGCGGCAAGCTCGGCGACCTCTCCGGGCAATCCCGGACGGCCGAACGGAATGCCTCCAAGGGAATCCATCAGCTGATTCAGCGCTGCTTCGCGGCTTCCTGCAGTAACGGCAAGGCGGTCGATGAGACGGTTGGCCGCTTCGGTCTGAATAAAGCCGGGAGCGATAGCGTTGACGCGGATTCCTTTTGGCGCGAATTCGTTGGACAAGCCTTTACTGTACGTGGCCAAAGCGGCTTTTGCCGCGGCATAGGCCAGAGTGGATTCGTATAAGGGAAGCGTTCTTTGGATAGAGCTGACATGAATGATGACTCCTTTGCCCTGCTCCAGCATGATCGGAAGCAAGCTGCGGTCCAAACGAACAGAACCAAGCAGATTCATGTTTAGCTCCTCAAGCCAATGCTCATCGGTTAACGCCAATGCTCCGCCTGCGGGTGAGTTGGAGCCGCCAACCGTGTTAATTATGATGTCAATTCCGTCGAGCTTTTCTTTTACGGCATTAACAATAGATTTGGTTCCCTCGGGCTTTGTTATGTCTGCTTGTACAAAATGCACGTTCGGAATCTGATAATCAGTTGGAAAATTTCTTGCAGTCGTTAACACCGTAGCGCCAGCACCGGCCAATCTTTTGACAATCGCAAGCCCCATGCCTTGCGTTCCTCCCGTAATTAGAGCCCGTTTTCCTTGGAATTCCTTATCATAAGATGAAAAGTTCATTTTTTATATCCTCCTTGTGTTAGGCAAGCTTTCTTCTACCTGCTTTAGTCTACGCTTCATATTAAAATAAATAAAATTCATATTTTTAATTGTTTTAATGAATAAAATTTATGAATGAGTAAGTAGCCTGCCATTCTATTAATGAAGCCGTAAGGCGAGCTTGGGGCTTAGATAGCTTCTATATGAATTTCATTTATGAAAACGATGAAATATACAAATTTTACGATTATCCCTTGTGGAGTTATCCTGATTAGAGGAAATTGAGGAGAGGGGATAATTCCATGAAGGCTTACGTTGTTTTTATCCGGGAGAAGACGGTTGATCCGGATGAATTAAAGATTTATGCCTCGAAAGCCCCGGCCGGGCTGGAGGGACATCCCGTTAAACCGGTTGCCATGTACGGTCATTATGAAGTGCTGGAAGGACCGGATGCGGAAGGAGCTGCTATTCTTGAATTCCCTAGCATGGATGAAGCAAAGGCATGGTATTACAGCCCGGCATATCAAGAAGCATTGCAGCATCGCCTGAAAGGCGGAATCTACAGAGGGATCGTGGTGGAAGGGAAATAAGCTGCTTCTAGCCGAAGTTAACATAAGATGCCTATCGTTATTTTACGATAGGTATCTTTTTTTACGCGATTTATTTACGGGGCTGAATGTTAATGGCATAGAAGCTTAGTTTGCTTACATGCATCGCATAATGGCTTGACAAGGCTTGATTACAATTGTAGTATTGACTACAGTTGTAATATTGATTACATATGTAGTCATAGAGTGGAGGCATGAGCCTATGAAAGAGATGTCCCGCATATCCGACGCGGAATGGGAAGTCATGAAGGTGTTATGGGCGAAATCGCCCATGAACGCAAGCGAGGTGATTGAGGCTTTAGCAGGTGTTAACGATTGGAGCCCCAAAACCATTAGAACCCTGCTTACCAGACTGGTTCAAAAAGAAGTCATAACCTTTGATTCACACAGCAAACCCTACGTCTATACTCCATTGGTTACAGAAGAAGAAACAACGAGGGCCGAGACGGAGTCTTTTTTGAAACGATTATACGGAAGCGTTGCATTAAAGCCGATGCTGGTTAACTTTCTGAAACACGAGAAATTGTCGCAAGAGGATATTGATGAGCTGAAAAGCATTCTGGATGAAAGAAAGGAATAAGACAGATGACCGTTCGGCTTTCCGATTTTTTTGCCTGGATCTTGTCTACCTCGCTGATGGCCAGCGTTCTGATCGTATTTATTTTAGGTGCGAAAGGGTTGCTGCGAGATAAATTAAAGCCTAGATGGGGATATCTGCTGTGGCTCCTCTTGATTCTGCGGCTCGTGCTCCCGTGGGCGCCAGAAAGCTCGTTTAGCGTATATAATATCTCCCATCTATTTGGAGAAAAGAATCACTTCGCAGCCGGGAACGAGACGATAATTACTCCTGCAGTGAAGCCGGAAATGGAAGGAGTAAACACAACGCAATTAATTCAGTCGCCTCAAGATGCATTAGCAGCGGTTCAAAGGGATTCGGCGATTAAAAAATCGGCCACACCGGCTGCGCCTCTGCAAGTCGCCTCAATCGTGTGGCTGGTTGGTGCCGTTGCGTTCCTTGGTATGATGTTTACAGCCAATCTGCGTTTTGCTAGGAGCATAAAAGGCGAAAGGGCCATAATGGATCCAGGCATCGCTGCTTTGTTTGAAAGCTGTAAAGAAGAAATAAACCTGCGTGGAAGGATCGGGTTAATGCAGACGGATCGAGTATCCAGTCCTACCTTGTTCGGGTTATTTAAACCGAAGCTGTTGTTGCCCGGCATGGCTCTAGAAGCGTTAAGCGAGGCGCAGCTGCGGTATGTGTTTTTGCATGAATTGTCGCATGTACGCCGAAAGGATATCGCCTTGAACGGGGTTATGAGCCTTTTGCTGGCACTGCATTGGTTTAATCCGTTTCTCTGGTATGCCTATCGCAAAATGCGGATAGACCAGGAATTAGCCTGCGACGCGTTGGCTTTATCGAGAGTCACGCCGGAGGAATCCAAGGAGTACGCCTTAACGATAATCAAATTGTTGGAGCTATTTGCTAAACCCATTCGACTGGCAGGAGCTGCAAGTATTTTGGGGAGTAAAAAAGAGCTTAAGAGGAGACTAATGATGATCACCTCACCCGTAAAAAACTCCTATAGGTGGTCTCTGGTTGGCGTTGTAGTTCTCTTGTTAGTAGGAGGTACTGCATTAACCAATGCAAGCTCGGAAGGAAAGCAAAAGGAGGAAGCCACGCTAACAGCTGATGCCGCGATAGAAAATCTGACTGCGATTTGGGCGGATGCGCTTAAGTCGCGGGACGGGAAACCCCGTTATGAGATGATGTCCGCAAAGGCGAGAGAAAAGTTCGTGCAAGAACAGATCATCAGGAGCGGTGAGGACTGGAATTACAATATAGGCGTATCGAGCCCTTGGGTGATTGATTACAGGAGTAGAATCGACGGAATGAATGCCGTTATTACCTATGTCACGTTAACCAGCGAACCGGCCTATTATAAGACGGTGGAAGCTGTCACTTTTGTTAAGAAGAAAGGGAAGCTTGTTGTAGATGATTATGAGACTGTTCTTGAAGGGGAGTTGATTCCTACTGAGACCAGGATAACAAAAACAGATTATGAGAGAATGATCAACGTTATTATTTCATTTAACAAAGGAGAGCTTCCCTTTTCTGCTCTAAAAGACGCTGAGCCAATACTTAAAAGAGAAGGAGGGATAGAAAAATTATCTTTCTCCGATAGAGAAAAATATATAAAAGAAATGGGATATCATATTATTACAGAAGAAGAGTACACCAAAATGTCTCAAATTATCAGCGAGGTTAATTCCGGGAACTTGCCTCCCGAGGCTCTTAAGGATGCTGATCTGTTGCTCGAAAGAAGTCCCAATATGATCACGCCGGAAACGAGGGCGAAATATTTGGCCTTTAAATAAATATTAGATTAACGCAAGAGCCCGCCGATAATTATCGGCGGGCTCTTTATCGTTATACACCTTGCTGGTAAGCTAGTAACTAACACTTATACGAAAAAGGGGAACCAACCTATGAGAGGATTAGCTATATTGCTGGGGTACACGCTATTGGGCAACGCAATACATTCCCTGCTGTCCGTACCGATTTCGGGGAACGTAATCGGAATGGTATTGCTTGTCATCAGCCTGTTTGCAGGCTGGGTGAAGCTGGCCTGGATTGAGGAGACGGCACAATTTTTTCTGAAGCATATGATGATTTTTTTTGCTCCCGTTATCGTGGGCACGATGATGTTCTTTGGCTTAATAGGAGACCAGTGGCTGGTCATAGCGGTTGCGCTGGCTGTTTCCACAATGATTGTCATCCTAGTCACAGCCGGCGTTACGGCATGGCAAACCGGAAAGGCAAAGGAACGTACCTATGAATGAAGCCTGGTTTCAACAGCCGTTGTTCGGCATTACGATCACCGTATTATTTTATGTGGGAGCCCAGCTCCTTAATAGCCGCTATAAATGGTTAAACCCTTTGTTCGTTACTTCGGGAGGCATTATCCTTCTGCTGCTGCTTGGCGATATTCCTTATGAGGCCTACAAAGCGGGTGGAGATATCATTACCTTTTTCCTTGGACCGGCTACGGTCGCTTTAGCGGTTCCCTTTTACAAAAACTTTCAAAAGCTGAGAGATCAGCTCATGCCCATTGTTATAGGCGTCGGCGCGGGATTAATATGCGGACTGCTGGCGGTATGGGGAATCGTTAGTCTTCTTCACGGTTCTAAGCAGATCATGCTCACGATGCTTCCTAAATCGGTTACAACGCCTATTGCGATAGAAGTTGCGGATCTGCTGGGCGGAACGCCTGAACTGGCTGGCGTGTTTGCCGTACTGACTGGCCTTCTTGGCAGTATGATTGGACCATCCATACTTAAATTATTCAGGTTCCGCAGCGATCTGGCGATTGGTGCTGCAATGGGGACGGCGGCGCACGGCATCGGTACAGCGCGCATTATGCGCGACTCCGAGATTCAAGGCGGCATCAGCGCTTTCGCCATGGGACTGTCCAGCATCCTGACGCCGCTTTTTTGCATACCGTTGATTTGGTGGCTGTGACAGGAAACAGAAACTGAGGGGAGGGAGTAACGCGTGCTAAAGAGAAAGTATGGAGACCGCGCAGACTGGCAGCGTGTCATGGCTAGAGAATATGCTCAAACATTCATTGAATCGGAAGAATTCACCGGCTTTGTAACTCTCCTGCACATAACGAAAGTAGCAGATCCACTGTTTGTTCAATACGGGGATCAAAGGCTTTGCATTGCCGACAACGGGTATCTGTGGCTTCAGCACTTTCCAATCGGCTGTAATTATTCGGTAACCACCACGTTCAACACCGCAGGTCAAATCGTACAATGGTATATCGATATCTGTGCCCGGATCGGAATAGGGGAAAATAATGTGCCGTGGATGGAAGATTTATATCTGGATTTAATTTTGCTCCCCTCTGGTGAATTGATTCGGAAGGATACGGATGAGCTGGAGGACGCATTAACAAGCGGAATTATAGATAAAAGTTTGTATGAATTGGCTTGGGAAGAGGCAGATAAAATGAGTAAATTAATCGAATGCGATGAGTTCGATTTGGTAAAGATTTCGGTTAAACATAAGGAAATATTATGTCAAAAACTTCACGCCAATGGTGGGAATTGAATAGGGACGGGGGTTGTGACCGCTCCGGAGGAGAGTAGTCTATGTTTAAAGCAACAATAAATAACGAAACTTACCTTTCTCTTTTAGAAACCAGGCATGCAACGGAACTTTTTCAACTGATTGATAGCAGTCGGGAAAGTATTCGGGAATGGCTGGAATTTCCGGACTTAACCCATCAAGTGGAGGATACGGATGCTTTTATTCGCAGATCATTAAAAAGATTTTCAGAAAACGACGGTTATTGGGCCGGGATCTGGTATCGCAATAAACTGGCAGGTTCCATAGGTTTTTTATATATGGATTGGAAAAATAAAAAAACGGAAATCGGTTATTGGTTAGGAAAAGAGTATGAGGGGCTAGGCTTAGCGACAAGCTCATGCAAATTATTAATGAACCATGCTTTCGAAGAATTGGGACTTCATAAAGTACAAATTGGAGTTGCAGCAAACAACCTAAAGAGCAGAGCGATTCCAGAAAGGTTGAAGTTTACAAATGAAGGAGTCATTCGTCACTACGAGTTGCTGCATGGTACGTATTTGGATAGAGTGGTATATGGACTGCTAAAAGAAGAATGGGAACCCGAAAATGAATCGCAGGCTTTCATATAAAATGACAGGGCACCTATCGTCAATCGACGAAAGGTGCCTTTTTCCGTTACCGCGTACCTATGACTTTGGGAATAAAAACCAATAAAAGTGGAATTTTTCCCAATAATGGATTCCTTACGCCTGTAAGAAATTGGTCATATAATTGTGAATGCGGTTACAAAACAACGCGCAAAAAACAAAGGATCATTAAAAGGGAGGCAAAGTATGAAACGAATGAAACGTGCTTTAATGGGGATCTCCACACTGCTTGTGATGACTACGGCTCTCGCGGCATGCGGCGGAAACTCAAATTCAAACTCGAATTCGAACTCAAACTCAACTAGCCCAAGCCCGACAGCATCTGAGACAGCATCAACGGAACCGGCAAAAAGCGACGGAAAGAAAGTCACGATCAACCTCTGGAGCTTCACGGACGAGATTCCGAACATGACCAAAAAGTACATCGAAACGCATCCTGACGCAAACGTAGAGTTCAAAACAACGGTAATCGCAACAACCGACGGCGCTTATCAGCCTGCGCTTGACCAGGCTCTGGCCGGCGGCGGCAAGGACGCTCCGGACATCTACGCTGCGGAAGCGGCGTTTGTACTGAAATATACGCAAGGCGACGCAGCCACCTATGCCGCTAACTACGCGGATCTGGGGTTGACAGACCAAATGGTTAAAGACGCGGGGATCGCTCAATACTCCGTTGATATCGGCTCGAAAGACGGCCAACTGAAAGGTCTTGCTTACCAAGCAACCGGCGGCGGCTTTATCTATCGCCGTTCGATTGCCAAGGACGTATTCGGAACGGATGATCCGGCAGCCATCAAGAACGAAGTGGGCCCAGGCTGGGACAAGTACTTCGCGGCAGCGGATAAGCTGAAAGCAAAAGGCTACGCAATTGTATCCGGCGACGGCGACATCTGGCATCCAATCGAGAACAGCTCCGACAAAGGCTGGGTTGTGGACGGCAAGCTGCATATCGACCCTAAACGCGAGCAATTCCTTGACTTCTCCAAAAAGCTGACAGACAACGGCTACAGCAACGGTACGCAGGACTGGCAGGAAGCTTGGTACGCGGACATGTCCGGCGCAGGCGCTAAACCGGTATTCGGTTTCTTTGGTCCTGCATGGCTTATTAACTACGTTATGAAGGATCAAGTTAAAGATACAAACGGCGATTGGGCAGTTACCGAACCGCCAACAGGCTTCTTCTGGGGCGGCACATGGCTGCTCGCCAACAAAGACGTAACGAAGGACGACGCGAAGAAGAAAGCGGTAGCGGACTTCATCAATTGGGTTACGCTTGACACTTCCGAGACAGGTCTCCAATACTACTGGGCGAACGGCACGATGAAGGAAGGCGAGCAAGGCACGAAGGACAGCGTAGCTTCCTCCGTCGTGATGTCGAAGTCGAACGGCGAAGTGGCGTTGCTTGGCGGACAAAACATGTTTGACGCTTTTGTTCCGGCTAACGCAAACGCAACGGGCAAAAACCTGACGCAATACGACGAATCGATCAACCTGATCTGGCGTGACCAAGTCCGTGCTTACGCTTCCGGCAGCAAGAGCCGCGAAGCTGCACTGAAAGACTTCAAACAAACGGTTAAAGACCAGCTTGGTCTCGAAAGCGAATAATAGGCGCCAAGGGGCGGGAGCATGATCCCGCCCCTTTATATCAATTGATGGGGTGAGAGCATGCGCCGCAAGGGAGTCAATTACTCGAAATACGGCTATATTTTCAGTATTCCTTTTATACTAGCGTTCCTTATTTTCTCTTTGTATCCTACGCTGTACACGGCCTTTATCGGCTTCACGGATATGAAAGGGGTTATTCCGAAGCAGGTTCATATTCTGGATAATCCGTTTGGGAATTTTAAAGACCTGATTCTCAACAACGTTTCGTTCAAACAGTCTCTTGTGAATACCTTTGTCCTCTGGATTGCAAACTTCATTCCGCAGATCGGCCTTGCGCTCTTGCTTACAGCCTGGTTCACCAACAGACGCCTCAATATTAAAGGGCAAGGCGCATTTAAGGTTCTGCTCTACATGCCGAATATTATCACGGCGAGTACAATCGCTGTGCTTTTCAGCACCTTGTTCGCTTATCCGATGGGTCCTGTCAACAGCTTGTTCCATGCACTGGGGTGGAGCGACGCACCGATTCAGTTCCTGCAGGATAAGAACACGGCAAGGGGCATTGTTTCGTTCATCCAGTTCTGGATGTGGTACGGAAATACGATGATTATTCTGATCGCAGGCGTAATGGGGATTAACCCGGCACTCTTTGAGGCGGCGGCTATTGACGGAGCTAGCGGGACACAAACCTTCTTCCGGGTTACGCTGCCAAGCCTGCGGACAATCCTGCTGTACTCGCTTGTTACGTCCATGATCGGCGGTTTGCAGATGTTCGATATTCCGCAGCTGTTCATCACTCCAGCGGGCGGTCCGGACAACGCGACCTTAACGACATCGGTATTTATCTACGGGCAAGCGTTCAAGGGAGCCTATATGTACAACAAAGCCGCAGCGGCAAGCATGATTATGTTCCTCATAGCGGCCGTCTTGTCCGCAGTCCTGTTCTATCTGATGCGCGACCGCGGCGAGGCAAAGCTTAGGAAACAGATGAAGCTGCAACAGAAAGCTGCAAAAGCAGCGGCAAAGGGGGCGTAAGGGATGGCGAAAATAGAGAGAACAGCAACGGTCTCCCGGGGCATTAACAAGACCATTATCTATGTTGTCTGCATTGGCCTTGCGCTGCTTAGCATCCTTCCATTCTGGGTGATGTTCGTGAATGCGACGCGTTCTACGGCGGAAATTCAAAGCGGTCTATCGCTGATTCCTTCCACGCATCTCAAGACCAACTGGGACGTGTTGACCAGCAAAAGCTTTGATCCGTTAAAAGGGTTCCTGAACTCGTTCATTATTTCGGCTACATCTACCGTCTGCGCCGTTTATTTCTCTTCTTTGACGGCCTATGGGCTTGTCGTGTACAACTGGAAATGGCGTCAAACGTTTTTCACGTTTATCTTGTGCGTCATGATGATTCCGGCGCAAGCAAGCGCGATTGGCTTCTATCAATTCATGTATCAGCTGCATTGGACAAATAGCTTCCTGCCGCTTATTTTGCCTGCGATCGCTGCGCCGGCCATCGTGTTCTTCATGCGCCAGTACCTGCTTGCAACCCTGTCGCTCGAGATCGTTGAAGCGGCTCGTATTGACGGCTCCGGCGAGTTCGCAACCTTCAACAAAATCATCATTCCGATTATGATGCCGGCGGTTGCGACGCAAGCCATCTTTGCTTTTGTGGCAAGCTGGAACAACCTGTTTATGCCGCTCATCCTGCTCACGGACAAATCAAAGTATACGCTGCCGGTCATGGTGAGCCTGCTTCGGGGCGATATTTACAAAACGGAGTTTGGCTCGATCTATATGGGCCTTGCGCTAACGGCCTTGCCGTTATTCGTCATTTACTTCTTGTTATCCCGTTACATTATCGCGGGCGTAGCGCTTGGCGGAGTTAAGGAATAGCATTGTTGCTTGGTTGAAAGAGGCTGCCACATTTGGCAGCCTTTTTGTTGTCTTAACGATGCGCCGCATCGTTAAGCGGATCCAGTAGAGAGTAAATGGGAGTCTTAAAGATGCAACCACATCGTTAAGGAACCTGATTAGTCGCCGAAATCAGCAGGCTCAGTTGACTACGATGGCTGTGGACGCAATCCCTAGCAATCCTGCTTATAATCGTTAGGCGTTACGCCAACTTCCTGCTTAAACACCTTCGCGAAGTACGAGTAGTTGGCATAGCCGACCTTCTTCGCCACGGCGAAGACCGATAGATTGGTCGTGCGGAGCAGCTGCTTGGCGGCTTCAATCCGGGCGCTGATCACATAAGTACCCAGGGAAACGCCGGTCTCCTTTTTGAATAGTCTGGCCAAATAATCAGGATGGAGGTAGACGATTTCCGCCAGGCTGATGCGGGTCAAATCCTCCCCGTAATGGGCATGGATGTATTGCTTGATTTCTTCGGCAACGGATTTAGGCTGCTCGGCGAAATCGCGGTATTCCATGGCCGTGTAAACGAGATACTTCAAATAAGCCTCCAGATCCTCGATGGAATGGAGGGAGTGGGCAAGCAGCCGTTCATTCGTTTTCCCCGTGTACAATTGATGCGCCTGAATACCCTTCGACTTCAGGAAAGCGTAAACGAGCTGCATCATATCCAGCCGGAACAAGCTGAGGACGGAGGTGGAAAAATGATCCCGATGCACGGACTCGTTTAAATACCGGGTTGTCTCCCGCAGGAATTCCTCCGGCATGTTCCGTTCCAGCAGCTCTTCCAGCTTGGTTAGATCCGGTGGCTGATAAGCTTCGTCGGCTTGCCGAAGACCATGCTCCACGAAAAAAATATGATTGCGCCGCTTGGCGATATCCTGATTGCGCTCCAGCAGCTGGCGGATGACCGGGCTAATGCCCTCAAGCCGGCCGGACATGGCGACGATGCAGCAGGCATCGCATTTCAGCGAGCGGTTCGCCTGCTGAATAAAGGCGGCGCAAAGCCCGTCAAGCGTCTGGGAATCGGGGACTTCCTTCCATTTCAGCACGGCAATCCAGTTATTCAAGCTGTACTCCAGAACCGTCTCCACCGTAAATTGCGGATGCTGGAATAGCTCGTATAGGACGTTAAGCAACGCGAAGTCGAACAGATTTTTTTCCTCAACGCCCATGCTGCCGTCATAGGGAAACAGATTAAGCAATACGGGCTGAATGAGATCATTGCGGTCGTAAGAAAGATGCTGCTCCTCAACGGCAGCCAAAATATCCGCAGCCTTAAGCGCGCAGGAGACGCTGCCGCTGATCAGCTTGCGCCAGAAGTGCTCCAGCATCTTCGCTTGATTGCGCTGCCAGTAATAGCCCTCCTGAATGGCTTTTTCCTGCTGCTGCTGTTCCGTCGCCCGCTCAACGGCTTTCCGGATAATAAGCATCAGCTTATCGAATTGGATTGGCTTCAGGAAATATTCGAAGCTGCGCAGCTCGATCGCTTTTTGCGCGTAATTGAAGTCCGCGTAGTTGGTCAGGAAAATCGCCTGCACGTTGTAGTTCTCCTCGCGAATCCACGCCAAGAGCTCCAGTCCGCTTCCCTGCGGCATTTCGATATCCGAGATCAGAATTTGAACCTTGTGCTTCATCAGAATATCCCGAGCCTGGGCGACATTATGAGCCGTATAGATGCCCTCGATGCCAAGCGAAGCCCAGTCGATCTTCTTCTCCAGCGCGGTTACTACAAAGTAATCGTCATCAACAAGCAATACATTCATGAGCTACACTCCCGTCTCATTCGAATTGGCCGGAAGCTCCGGAAGATAGAGAGTCACCGAGGCGCCTCCGTTAGGCGGATTATCGAAGCGGATCCGCGCAAGCTCTCCGTACAGATATTTCAATCGCTGAACGGTATTCATAATGCCGATTTGCGTGCCAAGCGTCTGATCAAGCGGCTCTCCTTCTTGGAGCTTTTCCAAGATCTCCGGCGTAAAACCCGGCCCCGTATCCTCAATCCGGATGACGGTCATTCCTTGCTCCTCCGCCATCTTCCGCTCAACTTTCAGAGTAATGAGAACCTCATGATCCCGCGATACCGCGTATTTGATCGCATTCTCCACAAAGGTCTGCAGCACGAGAGGAGGGATCGGGACATCCCGCGTTGACTGGTCCTGCTCAATCCGGTACAGGAACGAGCTGCGGTAGCGGTTCCTCTGAATTTCGAGATAAACCCGTACATGCTCGATTTCATCCTCCAGGCGGACAAAGTCCTGGCCGTTCTGGAAAATATACCGGAAGTATACCGAGGTGGACAAAGCCATCTGCTGGATTTCTTCGGTCATATCCATTTGCGCCATGCTGTGAATGGTCGTCAGGCAGTTCAGGAAAAAATGCGGCTTGATTTGCAGCTTCATATAATCCAGCTGAATACGCTGCTTCTCCAGCTCGCGTTCGTAAATATCGATCTTGTAGGTTTTAATCTGGTTAACAAGCTGGGCAAATTGCCTGTTTGCCTTCTCCAGCTCCACAATCTTGCTGCCCGTACTGTCGAGCGGCTCCCCGTCCTCCGCCCAGAAGGCGAGGTTGTAGGAGAAGCTCTTGATCGGCTGCAGCACCTTGTTCTTGAAGTACAGCATAATGAAGCTCAGGCTGCAGGCGACAATAACGGCGAGCAGCATAATCAGCAGCTGAACGATCATGATTTTCTCAAACGCTCCGAATTGAATGACCAGCTTCACGTAGAACGATGCGTTATCGAACTCGCCGTTCACCGTCGTTCGGGTCTGGAGCGTGTTCATGACGGAGGAGCGGTCCTGCTCCTTTTCGATGTTCAGCAGCTTGCCTTTATTCGAGAGGGGGCTGGTTACAAGACTGCCGTCCTCGGCACGCAGGGAGGCGTATCCATTCTCGCCCAGATTAATCTGGCGGAGCGGGCGGATTAGGTCATCCGCGGCAACTAAGCAGATCATATAGCTGTCATGGTAAGGCACGATATTAACGATATAAAATTTCCCGGCAAGCTGAATGGTCGACCATCGGGAATAGAACTTTTCATAGATAACTTTGTCTTTGATGAAGACATTGATCTGCTGCTGCAATTGCTGATATTCCTTGTAGGTCACCCTCATAGGCGCAATGTTGAGCATCACGTTCTTCTTCTTGAAAAAGATAAAGAAGTTATAGCTCTTGTCATAGCTGGTCTGAAGCTCGACGAACCGCCTGTACAACGCGTCGTTTGCTTTGATGAATTCCGTTTCGTTCGTGTCGTGGGTATCCATCATTTTGACGTTCTCGTCGTTCGCCAGCGTCCAGCCCATGAAGTGATTAATGTAGGAAAAGTCGCTGTTAATCCGGTTGATATACAAATAAGCGGTATCCCTCAAATCCCTTGCGGACTGCTGCTTAACGATCGTGATCGACGCAAAGCTGATGATAAAATCCAGAATCAGCGCGGTAAACGAAATGACGAGAATGATTTTGACGTAATGCTGAATCGGATACAGCTTGTTCTCCGACGGTTTGGCCATGTGCCCCGCAACTCCCCGCTATCAACCTCTAATAAAGCAAAATCACGTGTCAGATAATTATAGCCTTGGCTTTCGAAATTGCAACCGGTTGCAACCCCTTAAAAGAGCGAATGTCCGATTAGTGACAGCAAAAAGTCTGGATTGTAGGTCTGCCCAAGCGCCAGCCCTCCGTTAAGGCTGCAATCCGGTTTTCCGGCTTCCGAATGTCCGGAATTTGCATCCATGAAGTCCAAATCCCGTTATCGCCAGCACGTATACTGAAGTCAATCACACAGCAAAGGGAGGTACACATTCTTGATAAACAGTTCATCGAGCGGTAATCTGCATCGTTACGTAACGAGAATCAGCAGAAACTGGGGTTTATACCTGCTCTTGCTGCCGGCTGTCGTGCTGCTGCTCTGTTTTACTTATAAGCCGATGTACGGGGTCATTATCGCCTTTAAAGATTTCAAACCGGCGCTTGGCATTATGGACAGTCCCTGGGTAGGGTTCAAATATTTCGAGAAGTTTTTTCATTCCTACCAATTCACGGTCACCATTAAGAATACGGTATTCATCAGCTTGTACAGCTTTGTCACCTTTCCGCTTCCGATTGCATTCGCCATTCTCGTGAATCAGCTGCGGCAGAACCGGTTCAAACGGGTATTCCAGACGATTACGTACATGCCGCATTTTATTTCGACTATCGTAATCGTGGGTCTCATGATGATCCTGCTGTCTCCAGGGAACGGATTGATCGGCAACATCTACCGGTTATTTGGCGCCGAGGCGCCAAACCTGATGGGTTCGGCCAGTATGTTCAGCAGCCTGTATGTATGGTCGGACGTCTGGCAGCATACGGGGTGGGACAGCATTATTTATCTCGCAGCCTTATCCTCCGTTAGTCCAAGCCTATACGAAGCGGCAACCGTGGACGGAGCCAGCCGATGGCAGAAAATCCGCTACATCGACATTCCGATGCTTATCCCAACGGCGGTCACCTTATTGATCCTGCGTATCGGCGGACTGCTGGGCGTTGGCTTCGAGAAGGCTTATCTGCTGCAAAACAACCTGAATATAGGCGGCAGCGAAGTGATCTCGACTTACGTGTACAAAATCGGGCTGCTTAGCTCCCAATACAGCTTCTCGGCCGCTATCAATTTATTTAATACGGTTATTAATTTCACCCTGTTAATTCTGGTCAACTGGATATCTAAAAAATACTCCGAGAACAGTCTCTGGTAAGCGGATGCTTACGAAGTATGAATTGCTCGCAATTCATTTTAGTCAATGCTTACGAAGTATGAATGGCTTTCGCCATTCATTTTAGAAAGGAGCCGAACAGCTATGGAGGCTGCCGCGAATTTAGCCATGCAACCGAAAAAATCGGGTAACAGCGATAAGCTGCTGGAGATCCTGCTCTATATTTGGGCCGCGATTGTCCTTATCATTGTGTTATATCCGCTTTACTTTATTATCATCGCTTCCTTCAGCGATCCTTCGGCTGTGGGGAACGGAAAGGTATGGTTATTTCCGAAAGGGTTTACAGTCGATGGATATAAGGAATTACTGAATCATTCGAATATATGGATCGGCTACCGGAACACGATCGTGTATACGGTCGTAGGTACCCTGATCGGTCTTATCGTCAACGTGTCGGCGGGTTATGCCCTGTCGAGGAAGGATCTGGTCGGACGCAAGTTTTTGTCCCTCTTCTTTATTTTCACCATGTTCTTCAACGGGGGACTAGTGCCTACGTTTCTGACGATCCGGGATTTCCATCTGTACGACACGTTCCTGGTCATGGTGCTGCCGTTCTCGGTTGCCGTCTTTGATATTATCGTGGCGCGTACGTTCTTCCGGACGGGCATTCCGACGGAGTTATGGGAAGCCGCGCAAATCGACGGCTGCGGGAATCTGCGCTTTTATGCCCAAATGGTGCTTCCGCTCTCGAAACCGATTATTGCCGTTCTGGCTTTATGGTTTGCCGTTGGTCAATGGAATTCGTATTTTAACGCGCTAATCTATCTGCAGGATAAGAATTTATACCCGCTGCAGCTGATCTTGAGAGATATTCTGGTCACCAATCAGATGCAGACCGCGCTTGGCACGGGGGAAGCGGCCCAAATCGCGCTGCGCCTTGCCAATCTGCTGCGATATTCCGTCATTATCGTCGCTACGGTTCCGATCATGTGCATCTACCCGTTTGTGCAAAAGCATTTCAACAAGGGGGTGATGATCGGCGCCGTGAAGGAGTAAGCAAGCTTTGAGGAAACTGCCATTATCCTTTTAGAGGGGGATTTATACATGACAACCATTTCGAAGAGAAATACGAGAAAAATGCTGTCCGGCCTTGCTTTGATTTCCGTATTGGGCACCACGGTGCTTGCGGGCTGCAGCAGCGATAAGGATACCAATAATGCCGCCGCATCCAATAACGGGGGCAACGGCAAAGCAGGCAGCAACTTCCATGCGGAAGGCCTTCCGATTGTCGATAAGCCGGTAACGCTGGACGTTCTTACGATTCGTTGGGGCAACATGGGAGATACGTTCACGAAGAACGCCTGGCTTCAGGAGCTGGAGAAAAATTCGAATGTCAAAATCAACTGGCAGGTCATTTCCTCAAGCGATTGGGATGCCCAGAAATCGGTTATGCTGGCAAGCGGAAAAATGCCGGATGTTATCATCGGCGACTTGGCGTTTGGGGATTCCGATATCGTGAATAACCTGAGCATTTTCCGTCCGCTTGACGACTACATCGACAAATATATGCCGAATTTGAAAGCGGCCATGGCCGAAATGCCGGAGCTGAAGAAGCTGAGCACGTTCCCGGACGGCAAAATCTACTCGCTGCCCGCAAGGCTGCCGTCGCGGCCTTATTCATCCGTACAGCCGGTTATCAACAAAGAGTGGCTGGACAAATTGGGATTAAAGGCGCCTGAAACGCTTGATGAACTATATACGGTGCTGAAAGCATTTAAGGAGAAGGATCCCAACGGCAACGGCAAGGCTGACGAGATTCCGTACAGCGATCAAAAGGATCTGGACATGAACCTGTTCGCGCCGTTCGGCATTACGGATATCCGCGGCAACCATATGGTGCTGAAGGACGGCAAGCCGGAATATTTCCCGACATCGGAAGCCTATAAGGCAGCTATTACTTGGGCGAATAAATTGTATTCCGAAGGCTTGATCGATAAAGAAACGTTCACGCAGGACGATACGATGCTGACGGCCAAGCGGCAAAATCCGGACGCCGCGCTTGTTGGATTCTCGTACCAATGGACGCCGGACGCGGTATTCGGTCAATGGAGCAAGCAGTATGAGACCATCGCGCCGATTACAGGGCCGGACGGCAAGAAATATCAGATTGGCGATCCGAACGGGTTAAGCATCCGTCGTAACGAGGTGCTTATTACAACCTCGAACGAGCATCCGGAGGTTGCGGCGCGTTGGGCAGACCAATTCTATACCGGAGAAGCAAGTATCCAGAACTTCTGGGGAGCGATCGGCACCTCCATCGAGAAAAACGCCGACGGTACCTATACGCTGATGGATCCGCCGGACGGCACAAGCGCGGACGCTTGGTACTGGGATAGCTCCCTGCGGGATTTCGGACCGAAATACGTCAGTCCCGAGTTCGAGAAGAACATCAAGCTTGATCCAACAAGCGGTGACGGTCTGAAGCTTGAGCTCGACAGCTTGGGCAAGGAATATGTCACGCAACCGTTCCCGGACGTGATGTACACCGAGGAAGAATACGCTGAGCTGCCAACTCTTATTACGGATATCGAGAGCTACATCAAGAGCACCCGCGCCAAATGGGTGACCAAAGGCGGCATCGACCAGGAGTGGGATGCGTACGTCAAGAAGCTGAACGATATGGGCCTGGAGAAGCTGATCAAGATTTATAATGACGCTTATGAACGTTACATGAACATCAAATAAGGTTTTGCTGCTGCCCTGCGTACGGACTGCAGGGCAGCTTTTTTTATAGAACATGCTGGGAGGAACAAGAGATGACTGACAAACTGCGAGTAACCGTATGGAACGAGAATCGTCATGAACGGACGAACCCTAAAGCCAAGGAGATTTATCCGGATGGCATCCATCAGGCTATTGCGCGCTTTTTGACCGAAGCGGGGATGGAAGCGGGAACGGCGACTTTGGACGAACCGGAGCATGGACTTACCGAGGAAGTGCTGGGGAATACCGACGTATTGATCTGGTGGGGGCATCTCGCTCATGACGAGGTACAGGACGAAATCGTCGGCAAGGTGTACCAGCGCGTGCTGGACGGCATGGGGCTTATCGTTCTTCACTCCGGCCATTATTCTAAAATTTTCAAAGCTCTGATGGGAACAAGCTGCAGTCTGAAATGGCGCGAAGCCGACGAGAAGGAGCGTCTCTGGGTGGTTGCTCCGGGACATCCGATCGCCGAAGGAATCGGGGAATATATCGAGCTGCCGGAAGAGGAAATGTACGGCGAGCATTTCGATATCCCTGCGCCGGATGAGCTTATCTTCGCTAGCTGGTTCGAGGGCGGCGAAATTTTCCGCAGCGGCTGCGCTTATACGCGCGGCAGCGGCAAGGTGTTTTATTTTAGACCCGGTCATGAAACGTATCCGACTTACCATAACCCGGCGATTCAGCGCGTCATCGTTAACGCGGTTAAATGGGCGCAGCCGGTTCGGCGGGAGCAGCCTATACGCGGCAACGTGCAGCCGCTTGAGCCGATTGGCGTGAAGGTCTGACATAAGGTTAAGTCATGAGGGGAGTAGGGATCGCGATGAAGAAGTATCGAATCGGATTGATTGGTCTTGGCGGCATGTCGCATTCGCATATCCGTTGGATGGCCGAGGAAGGCCGCTTTGCTATTATTGCGGTAAGCGATGTGAATGAAGCAGCGTTAACGGAGAAAGGCGATTTGCTGGGGATATCGCCTGACAAACGATACGGGGATTTCGTGCAGCTCATTAACGACCCGGATGTGGATGCGGTCGTATCGGTGACGCCTAATAACGTCCACGCGGATATCGTTGGGGCCTGCCTTCAGGCCGGAAAACCTTACCTCGCGGAGAAGCCTTTCACCCGCGTATTCGAGGAGGCAGCTAAGCTGCTGGAGCTATACGAGCAACAGCCGGTTAACGGCATGGTGGGATACAGCTATCGTTATACGCCCGCATTCCGTTACGCGCGGGAGCTTGTGCGGGAAGGGAAGCTGGGCAAGGTGCGGAGCTTTGCAATCCAATACCTGCAGGACTGGGGAGCGGTTCCGAACCAGACGCCGTATATTTGGCGCTTCAACAAGGACATTACCGGCACGGGAACGCTTGGCGATCTTGGCTCGCATATGATCGATATGGCTCGTTTTCTCTTTGGGGAATTCAAGGAACTGTCCGCGTTGATGCGCACGCTGGTTCCGGAGCGTCCCGATCCGGCTACCGGCCAGATGGTGAAGATCGAGGTCGACGACTTCGTAAGCTTCCAGGCCCGAATGTCCGGCGATGAGGTCGGCATCTTCCAGTCGTCGCGGAATGCGATCGGCTCGGGCAACCAGCATGAAGTATCGATTTACGGCGATGCCGGTACGCTGCACGCGTCTACGCTGAACCCGGATCAGATTGTCTGGATTCGCGAGGAAGCTCCCGGCCAGCTGGCGAGAGCGATCATTAACGTGCCGGAGAGATGCCGGGTAACCCAATACGGCGACTTCCTGTCGCTCTTGGACGGTACGGCATCGGAGAGCCTGCCCGGGTTTATGGACGGCTACCGCAACCAGGAGATTATCGACGCGGTCATTCGCGCGAGCGAAGAGAAGCGTACGATTGTGATTTGATTGATTGGGGATAGGGTACCTGCGTTTATTGGACGCAGGTACCTTTTTATTTTTATAACAGCACCGATTTGAATTCCTTTATATGGTATTATTTGGGCAAGAGTATAATGATTATTTTGAGAGAGGATTGAGCTCGTTAAGCTATGAAAATACGGAAAATAGGGATTCCTGCCGTTATTCTGCTTCTGCTTGCAGTCTCGTTCTATTTTCTAAATACTAGAGTCTGGGTGGATAAATACGAAGTTCGAGGCGACGCCATCGTATTTGAAGATAATCGTTATGTCTATGAAGGATCAAGCGCCGATCATCTTGGAAAAACAATCGGTATCGCATACAACGAGGGAGAGAAAAGAGGAATCACCGATTACATTTGGCCGGAATGGGTGTACGAATACAAAGGGGATAAAGCTCATAAGCGTATTTTCGTAAGAGGGTTGATGGACATAGGGGGGACCTATATTAGGCAGTAACAAGACCGAGGAGGAGAAGAATGAGCAATCTTCATGCATTAGTGCAACATCTAGTACCTAAAAAAGAACTGTTATATGGAATTTCTGCCAACGATCTCATTGATCATGTTTGTACGAATAGGTACAACAAAGAAATCTATTATAAAAACGACAAAGAGGTTTTTAAGAAGCTTCCGGAAGTTCTTCAGGATATCATACTGCTTATTGATTTGGATACGGAGTTAAATATGAATGGCCTATTAGGTTTTGCTGAAAATTCATCGGGCCGATACCTGGATGAGACAATAAAAGTATTGGAGCGCATTGGAGCCGTTAATGATGCAAATGCTTTACAAGAAATAAAAGATATTCTTAAAGAGTATGGTGCGAGTACGCACATACTAAATCATGATATACAGCTAGTACAGCAATATGAAGTCCAAGTCTTTGCGCAAACCCATCAAATTTTTGATGACGAATTTTACGACCGCATACAAAAAGCGGAAGAGAAGCTGTATGTTTACGCTAATCAAGGAAACGTATTTGATCATTTAACAGTCTATATTGAAGCTAATAAAAAGGAATTAATGGATAACATAATTGTTTATTTGCAAAAGTGAAGCAGCCATCTGGCGTGCAATGGTTTAAAAGCCCGTCTCGCCGCAAGGCGAGACGGGCTTTTTGATTTTGATCATACCTTGACCTTCCGGAACGCAATGGACTTCCTGTTTCTTTCGGTGTTATGATTTACGCTGAAAATCGGACCTGTCGCCGGCAGCCGGATGGAATAGGCGCGGCTCCGCGCTTAATGTTATAATGGCGGCAAATCCTAACTATCGACGAGAGAGGGCACGGGCGTTTGAGATTCCGGAAAATCTACCGAAACTATATACAGAACAACCTGTTCGTCAAAGTCATTCTCGTCTTTGCGCTTATCGTGCATTTGACGATCATCACGCTCTCGTATCTGCTCTTCGGTCTCATATCCGATTCCATCGTGAACAGCGAGCTGAACAATCAGAAGCAGGCCATGGAGCGGGTGAACCGCTATATGGAGCAGAAGTACGATTGGGTGCAGAACACGGTGCAGGACATCTACCGCAACAGTCTGCTCGCGAGCAACGCCTCTTACTTTTTGCGGCATCCCTACAGCGAATACGCGCAGTATATGCTCGATCAGAAT
The DNA here is from genome assembly GCF_003399985.2 of Paenibacillus sp. ATY16. Taxonomy (NCBI): domain Bacteria; kingdom Bacillati; phylum Bacillota; class Bacilli; order Caryophanales; family Paenibacillaceae; genus Paenibacillus; species Paenibacillus sp. ATY16. The sequence goes on from NZ_NMOK02000033.1 coordinate 62,514, forward strand.
TACGCGGGCGGCAACGAAAGCGCGGTCGATATTCTAAGTTATCTCGCGGACCGGATGGATTCCGATCCCGACATCCAGAATATCCTGCTGTACAGCACGGACATGCAGCAGCTGTACGCTTTTAATCGGAACGGCCCGCGGCGGCTGTACAAAACCAATCCGACCCGCTCGTACATTCCCGAGATCATGGCGGCGGAAGGGCCCGCCGCGTCGGCGCCGAACATCTGGATTCGCGGGTTGATCGGCCAATGGAACTCGCAGCTGTATTCCATGCGCGTCCAGGTAAACGATAAGAATACGCTCAAAAATATCGGCCAGCTGCTCGTATATTTCGATTCCGGCATGGTGAACCGGTCGCTCGACCAGCAGCGGACTCCGCTTAAGGGCGAGATTCTGGTGCTGTCGCAGGACGGGCAGGTGTTGTCCGATTCCGCGAACCGTTACTACGGGCAGATTTTTCCGTACATGAAGCAAATCGGTTCCCTGAAGGAAACCGGCATGCTCGACGAGCCATCTTATATCTCTACGCTGACGCAGAACCAAGCCGGCTATTTCGTCGTTGGCATTACGCCAAAGAGCGTGATGGCCGAGGCGTACGCGGGCCTCAAGCGGACGATCATTCTGATCAGTACGATCTGCATTGTCGTTGCGGTCATCATTCCGTCCATCGTGATCGTCAATATCTCGAGGCGGACGAACCGGATCGTGCACTTCATGCGGAAGGTGGAGGGCGGCAATCTCACCGCCCGCCTGCAGGATGCCCGCGAGGACGAGCTCGGGCAGATCTCCCAGAGCTTCAACGAGATGCTCGACGAGCTGGGCCGGCATATCGACCGGGAATACAAGGCGGAGCTGAGGCATAAGCAGACGGAGCTTGCCGCTCTGCAGGCGAGGGTAAACCCGCATTTTCTTTACAACACGCTGGAGGTTATCCGGATGCGGGCGATGTCCCAGGGCGCGGTCGACGTCGGCGAGATGATCTACAGCCTCGCGGCGCTGTTCCGCAACTCGGTCAGCGCGAAGGCGGAGAACACGCTTGGCGAAGAGCTTGAGATGTGCAGGCTGTACCTGGAGCTGTTCCGGATCCGTTACAAAGACAAATTCGCCTACGAGGTCGAATGCGACGAGGAGCTGCTGCGGGTTCCGGTTGCAAAGCTGCTGCTGCAGCCAATCGTGGAGAACTATATCGTGCACGGGATGGATTCCCGGCGCAAGAACAATCGCCTGACTATCGAGGCAACGCAAGAGCACGGCCTGATCCGGGTCCGGGTACGCGACAACGGCAAAGGCATCGAGCCGGAGCAGCTTGCGGGCATTATGCGGCGGCTGAAGATGCCGGAAACCGAGGAACAGCAGTCCTTCGGGCTGCGCAGCGTGCACGAGCGGATTGAACTGGTGCACGGCCCCGGCTATGGGTTAAGCATAGAAAGCACGCCCGGGAAGGGGACATCGGTGACGGTGGTCTGGCCCGCGGCTGAACAACAGGAGGAAGCTGGCGATGTATAAAGTATTGCTTGTGGATGACGAACCGTTTATAACGGAAGGCTTAAGCGACGCCGTTGATTGGTCCGCCTTCGGCCTGGAGGTCGTCGGCAGCGCCGAAGACGGCGAGGAAGCGCTGGAGCGGCTGCGCGAGCATCCGGTCGACCTGCTCATCACCGACATCTCGATGCCGATCATGACCGGGCTTGAACTGATCCGCAAGGCACGGGAGCTGCAGCCGCGGTTGAAGGTAATCATTCTGAGCGGGTTCAACGAATTCGATTATCTCAAGGAAGGCATGCGCCTTGGCATCGAGAACTACCTGCTCAAGCCGATTAACTTCGGGGAGCTGGAGGCGACGCTGACGGATACGGTACGGAAGCTGGAGGTGGATAAGCCGGAAAAGCCGCTGGAGGAAGACGAGATCGGCATCCTGCGGGACAACGTCATGACCCGGTGGGTAAACGGGCGGATCGCGTTGCCCGAGCTGGCGGAACGGACGGCCCTCCTTGGCATTGATCTCTCGAAGCCGTATGCGGCGCTGGCGATCATCCGTTTCCGCCCGGAACAAGGTGTCGCGGGTTACGGCCCGAACGATTGCATCGCGGATCTTTTGGCCCAGGAGACGGACGGCCTGTCGTTTGTTCCCTTTCTCAACGAGGAGGGCGAGCTGGTCGCCGCCTGCTGCATAAACGAGGGCATGCGGAATCAAGCTAAGGTAAAGGAAGCCTTGGAAAGAGCGGCGGGCAAATGGGAGAACAGGCAGCTTGGCCCGCAGATCGCGCTCGGCGGGATCGTGGCGACGGCCGATGCCGCCGCAAGCTATGCGGAGGCGCGCAAAGCGCAGCAATTTTTCCTGGTGCGGCATGACTGGCATTTGCTCGATTATGCGGATATTTCCGCGGAAACGGCGTCTCTTCCTTCGGGGCTGTTCGAATGGGAGGCGTATGCGAAGCCCATCCTCGCCAAGGACAAAGCCGAGCTGGAGGAGGTTATCGCCCGCGATTTCGCGGCTATACGAATGGCGGAAAGCCTGCATCCGGTCCGGGCGAGAGGCGCCGCCATCGAGCTCATGATTCTGATGAAGCTCGAAGTCGACAAGCTTGGACGCGCGGATGCCGCGGAGGTGTTCCAAGGCGCGCTAGACCAAGCGGTGACCGCGGCAACGCTCGAAGGCGTTGAGAAAGCCGTGCGCACGGCAGCGTTCTTCGTCGCCGATTCGTTCTCCGGGGAAGACATGAGTCCCGTCATCAAGCAGGCGCTGCGCTACATCCACGAGCACTATGCGGAGCCGTTGACGCTCAAATCGCTTGGGCTGCAGTTTCACATTCATCCTAATTACCTCGGGCAGCTTTTTAATAAGCAGACGGGGGATACGTTCACGGATTACCTGAATAAATTTCGCATCGAGAAAGCGAAGGAACTGCTGGCGGACAGCCGGCTCAAAGTGAACGAGATCGCAAGACAAGTCGGGTACTGGGAGACAGGCTACTTCTACAAGCAGTTCAAGAAGCATGTCGGGATGGTTCCGGGCGATTTTAAGGAGCTGCTGTGACGCCTATGCGTCATTCGCGGTTCCTTTCTTTATTTTGTACACTTATTCTTTGTTTTCTATTATTTTTGAAAATGTTTTCATCTTCTAAGATGAAATAGCAAGAAGTCGCGACTACTGAATGCTACACAGACAAAAGGGAGGCAACACAATGGGAATCCGTAAAAAAGCATCGATCGGCCTGACGTCCGCGATGGCCGTTATGCTCTTGCTGAGCGCCTGCGGAAGCAACGGCGGCAACAATGGCAACGCAGCAGCAAGCAACAACACTTCTTCCAGCAACGCTGGCAGCAATGCCAAGCCGGTCGAATTGAACTGGTACACAATCGGCACACCGCAGAAAGACGTTGATAAAGTCATGGAAGCGGTTAGCGAATACACGAAAGAAAAAATCGGCGCAACAGTCAAAATGACGATGATCGACTGGGGCGATTACAACCAGAAGATGCAAGTGCTGACGGCTTCCGGCGCGGACATGGACATCATGTTCACCGCGGCATGGGCATTCGATTACGTGCAAAACGCGCGTAAAGGGGCTTTCGCTCCAATCGACGATCTGCTGACGCAATACGGCAAAGGCATTACCGACACGCTGAACCCTGCCTTCCTTAGCGGTTCCAAAGTCGACGGCAAAAACTACGGCGTACCGGCAAACAAAGAGCTTCCGACATCCGAGGTATGGCGTTTTAACAAAAACATCCTTGACGAAAATAAGCTGAGCATTACGGACGTGCGTACCCTGGAAAGCCTCGAGCCTTTGCTCAAGACAGTTAAACAAAACAACCCGGACGTGACTCCGCTGCAAGTGGACAAGACCTTCACGCCATACATTCCATACGACTATTTGATCGAGAAATTCCCGCTGGCCGTGAAGCTCGACGACGCTAGCTACAAAATCGTAAACGTATTCGAAACGCCTGAAATGAAGCAAGCACTCGAAACGATGCACAAATACTACCTGGCCGGCTACATTCCGACGGAAGCCGCGACGCTGGAATCGTCCTCGGACGTTCAGGCAACGGGCAAATGGTTTGCCGACAAGGCGACAACGCAGCCGTTCGCGGACAACGTATGGTCGACAAGCTACGGCTACCCGATCGTTTCGACTCCGATGAGCGACGCGCTGATCTACAATGCATCGGTTATGGGTTCCATGCAAGCGATCTCCGCGAACTCGAAGCATAAAGAGAAAGCAATGGAATTCCTGAACCTGCTGAACACCGATCCGGTTCTTCGCAACATGGTCGACTCCGGCATCGAAGGCACGCACTACAAAGTAACCGACGGCGACTACATGGAGAACCTTCCCGAGTCCAAGAACTACGACATGCCAACATTCGCGCTTGGCAACATTATGATCACGCACCTGAACCCGGGCGATCCTGCCGACAAATGGGAACAGTTCAAGAAATACAACGATGCAGGCAAACCTGCGGCACTGCTCGGCTTCAACTTCGATCCGACGAAAGTGTCAAACGAGATCGCAGCCGTGCAAAACGCGAAGGAATCCTTCTGGGCGCCGCTCATGACGGGTACCGTCGATCCGGAAAAATACTTGCCGCAAGCGATCAAGAAGCTGAACGACGCGGGTCTTGGCAAAATCATGGCCGAAGCGCAAACGCAGCTCGACGCTTGGAAAGCTTCGCAAGGCAAGTAAAACATTTATAGCACCGAAGGGCGAATGTTCGGCATTCGCCCTTTTTTCAAAAAAGAGAGAGACGAACGGGATACCGTACGTTGTTTCTCGTTCTAAGGGATGAAACTTGCGCCGCTGCCAATGGACGGCATCAGCCGTTTCATCTTGAATTCTAAGAGTCTATAAGTATTTTTTATAGACATGGCTTAGAATTCTCCGGATTGAAACGCGCCACCTCGCCTTAAGGATGGGGAAGCCGTTTCACCTTGGAACAAATGGCCGCAGGCCCTTGGCGCTGCAAACCGACTTCGCTTAGAAAGGGTGAACCCCATGAAGGCCTTTGGGCGTTTCTTCAAAGACATCAATCGCAATAAAGCCCTGCTCCTGATGGTGCTTCCGGCTACCGTCTGGTTTCTTTTCTTCTCGTACCTGCCAATGCTTGGCACCGTGATTTCCTTCAAGGAATACCGCGTGCACGGCGGATTTCTCTCCAGCATCATCCACAGCCGCTGGGTCGGCTTCGATAATTTCAAGTTCCTGTTCAGCACAAACGACGCGTACGTTATCACCCGCAATACTTTGCTGTACAACATCGTGTTCATCATTATTGGTCTAGTTCTGGCAGTGGCCTTGGCCATCGTCCTTTCCGAAATCGCAAACAAGCGGCTGGCGAAATGGTACCAGACGGGAATGTTCCTGCCTTACTTCCTGTCCTGGGTCATCGTCGGTTATTTCGCATATAGCTTCCTCAGCTTCGACCGCGGCGTGATGAACAAAATCGTCTCGGCGTTCGGCATGGATCCGCAGCAATGGTATTCCGAGCCGAAGTATTGGCCGTTCATCATCGTCATCGTGTTCCTATGGAAATCGCTCGGCTATAACAGCGTGGTCTATCTGGCCGCAATCATGGGCATCGACAAATCGCTGTACGAGGCGGCGATGATCGACGGCGCGAACAAATGGCAGCAGATCCGCAATGTCACGCTGCCGATGCTGGCGCCTCTCATGACCATTTTGACCTTGCTGGCCATCGGCCGCATTTTCTACGCGGATTTCGGCTTGTTCTACCAAGTTACCCGCGATTCCGGCACTCTCTACAACGTCACGAACGTTATCGATACTTACGTGTACCGCGGCCTGAAAACGACCGGGGAGATCGGCATGAGCACAGCAGCCGGCCTGTACCAATCGTTCGTCGGCTTCGTGCTCGTCATCACGTCCAACTGGATCGTCCGTCGCTTCAATAAGGACAACGCGTTATTTTAGGAAGAAAGGAGCATCATCATGGCATCCCTTAGGAAAACCAAAGACTTTCACCGGCTGACGCCGGCCTGGAACGTCATCTTCAACGTCATTGCCGGGCTGTTCGCGCTGGCTTGCGTGTTTCCGTTTCTGCTCGTCATGGTCATCTCGTTCACGGACGAGAAGACGCTTGCGCTGGACGGGTATTCGTTATTTCCGAAAAAATGGAGCACCGATGCCTACAGCTACCTGTTCAAAGCGGGCGACCAGCTATTGCGCTCCTACGGCGTGACGATTCTCGTTACGGTCGTCGGCACGGTAATCAGCTTGATCTTTATCTCGCTCTTTGCGTACGCGATCTCCCGCAAAGGGTTCAAATACCGTAAATTTTTCTCGTTCCTCGCCTTCTTCACGATGCTGTTCAACGGCGGACTCGTGCCGACCTACATCGTGACGACGAAGCTGCTCGGCCTCGGGAATTCCCTGTGGGCGCTTATTCTGCCGCTCGCGGTCAACGCGTTCTACATCATGATCATGCGCACGTTCTTCTCGACCATGATCCCGGACGCCATCATCGAATCCGGCAAAATCGACGGCGCCGGCGAGTTCGGCATTTTCTTCCGGCTTATCGTTCCGCTCGCGCTGCCGGGCCTCGCGACAATCGCGCTGTTCAACGTGCTTGGCTACTGGAACGACTGGTTCAACGCCTTGCTCTATATCGAGAATCCCGACCTGGTGCCGCTGCAATCGATGCTGATGCGGATCGAGAACAGCATGCAGTTCATTCTCGCCAACAGCAACAACGCTTCCTTGGGGACGTCCGTGCTGCAGTCGATGCCGCAGGATACGTCGCGGATGGCGATGGTCGTCCTGGCGACCGGGCCGATCGTGCTCGCTTATCCGTTCTTCCAGCGCTATTTCGTGCAAGGCCTGACGGTTGGCGCCGTGAAGGAGTAATGCGCTTAAGCATCGAAGGTTAACTCAGCTAAAAATCAACAGCATTACGAACATCTCACACCGCAAGCGGCCCGCGGCGCGGACAACCGCCGACGGGTCGTTTTTGCTGTGACGCATAAGCAATAAACAACGCGATAAAGTAACGATAAAGGGGAAAACAACCATGGAACAATTTAGATTGCCCAAAATCGATATGCCTAACCTGCCGCTGCCGCAATCCGTGCAAGCGGTGCTGGCGGAGGCGGAGACGCGCCTTGCGCACCGGCCTAAGCTGCTTCAGCTGTTCAAGAACTGTTTCCCGAATACGCTGGAAACAACGACGAAGCTGCTGGACGACGGCACAACGTTTGTCATTACGGGAGACATCCCCGCGATGTGGCTGCGCGATTCCGTTGAGCAGGTTATGCATTATGTTCCGTTTGCCAAGGACGACGCCGACCTCCAGCGGATTATCGGCGGCCTGATCAAGCTGCACATGCGCAACATCGTCATCGACCCGTACGCGAACGCGTTCAACGAAATGGCGAACGACTGGCACTGGAATACCGACGACAAGACGGACATGTCCCCTTGGGTATGGGAGCGCAAGTTCGAGCTCGATTCCATCTGCTTCTCGATGCGCCTCGCGTTCGCGTACTGGAAGGAAACCGGACGCGCCGACATCTTTGACGCGGACTTCAAGGTTGCGATGCGCGCCGCGGTCGACCTGTGGAAGCGGGAGCAGCACCATTTCGAGCGTTCGCCGTACCGCTTCGAGCGCGACAACGGCATCATGACCGACTCGCTCATGAACGATGGCATCGGCATGCCGGTCAATTACACGGGCATGATCTGGTCCGGCTTCCGGCCGAGCGACGACGCCTGCGATTTCCATTACAACATTCCGGACAACATGTTCGCGGTTGTCACGCTCCGCCAGATGCGCGAAATTGCCGAATTCGTCTTCCGCGACCTGTCGTTCGAGAAGGAAATGGCGAAGCTGGAGCGCGAGATCAACCACGGCATTCAGCTGTACGGCATCTACCGGCATCCGGAGTTCGGGCCGATCTACGCGTACGAAACGGACGGCTTCGGCAACTACTGCCTGATGGACGACGCGGGCACGCCGGGCTTGATCTCGATTCCGTACCTCGGCTACGTGGACGGAGACGATCCGATCTACCAGAATACGCGCCGTTTCGCGCTGAGCAAGGAAAACCCGTTCTATTACGAAGGCACGGCCGCGAAAGGCATCGGCAGCCCTCACACGCCTCCGGGTTATATCTGGCATATGGCCTTGTCCATGCAAGGGCTCACGGCCAAGACGGACGAGGAAATGCTCGACATGATCGCGGTATTGGAAGCGACGGACGCCGACACCGGCTTCATGCATGAAGGCTTCCATTCGGACGATCCCGCCGTATTCACGCGCAAATGGTTCGCATGGTCCAACAGCTTGTTCTCACAGCTTGTCTATAAAGCGATGAAAGCGGGACTCCTCGATGCTTAATTCGACGATTATTTTCTATGATGGCGCCTTTCCGGGCGCCTCTGCCATTGACGGAGCTGAACTGGAACAGCTGCGGGGCGTCGGCGAGGTATGCGGCGCCGATGCGCTGGCGGCAAGGCTGGAAGGGGCGGAAGGCGGCGTATTCGTGTCGCTGCACGCGCCTTATTTCCCGGTTGATGCATGGGAAGCGCTGCTCGGGTTTTTGAAACGCGGCGGCGGATTGATCAGCTTGGGCGGCGCGCCATTCCGCGTGCCGGTCCGCAAGGAAGCGGGCGAGTGGCTTGCGGAGCCGGAGCAAACCGCGTTCCACCGGCAGCTGCGCATTCACGAGATGCTGCCTGTGAAGGCGGAGCCCGTCCTGAAGCTGGCCGCTATCGAAGAGATCCCTCTATTCAAGGGCAGAGAGGCGCTGCTTGACGTCAAGGAAACGTGGAACCTCGTGCCGCATGTGACCAAATCGAGCGACCTGCCGCTGCAAATGGGTTCGGCGGGTCCGATGGACGCGCATATTTATCCCGTGCTGAAGGGCATCTCCGCCGAGGGGAGGGAAGTTGCCGCACCGGCCGTGCTGTGGGAGAACACGAAAGGCGATTTCGCCGGCGGACGCTGGCTTTTCGTCAACCTGCCGCTTGGCGCGGATTTCTTCGCGCGCGGCGGTACCGAGGCGCTTGAGGCGTGGGCGGCGTTCTGCGCGGCCGGCGTAACCGAGCTGTGGCTGAAGCCGGGTTATGCTTCCTACGAGCTGCATGAGCGGCCGCTGCTGACGCTCCAGGCGCAGAAGCTCGGCCGCGGACCGGCGGGCAAGACGAAATGGACGTTCGACATTAAAGTCAGCCGCGCGGAAGGATCAGGCGACGTGTCCGCCTACCGCCACGAGGCGGAAATCGGCCCCGAGCTGGAGCTGAAGCGCATTCCGCTGCTTGGCGACATCCAAGCGGGTTATTATTCTGTGGATTGCGTGGCCAAGTCCTCGGACGGCGAGACGCGCCTGCTTCGCCAAGGCTTCTGGGGCATGGACGCCGACTTGCTTAATACCGGCGGGCTGCTCTCGCGCGGCCGGGACTATTTCGAGAAGGACGGACGGCCGATGCCTGTCGTCGGCATGACGTACATGACCTCGGACGTCGCGCGCAAGTTCCTGTTCCTGCCGAACGTATCGGTATGGGATCGCGACATGGCGCAAATGCGCAAAGCGGGCATTAACTGGATCCGCACGGGCATCTGGACGGCGTACCGCAATATCATGCAGGTGGACGGGCATGCGTCCGAAGAAGTGCTGCGCTCGATCGACGCGTTCTTCATGACCGCGAAGCGGCACGGCCTGCAGGTGACGTTTACGTTCTTCTCCTTTACGCCGGAGACGTGGGAAGGCACGAACCCGTACCTCGATCCGCGCAGCGTGGAGGCGCAGAAGCGGTTCATCCGTTCCATCGTCAGCCGTCACCGCGAGACGACAAACGTCGACTGGGACCTGATCAACGAACCGTCGATGTTCGATCCGCCGCGCATCTTCTCCGACGGTCCGCGCTCGAGCCGCGACCGGTTCGAGAAGGCGGCTTACGCGGAATGGCTGGCGGAGCGCCACGGTTCAATCGCGAAGCTGCGCGAACGCTGGGGCATGACCCCGGGCGAGCTGCCGGATTTCGCATCCGCTGTCATACCGGAGCCGGAGGACATCAACTTCGACGTGCAGGACATGCACCAGGGCAAACGGGGGACGCGCTGGCTGGATTACGCGCTGTTCTCCATGGATATGCACAACCGCTGGGCGAAACAGCTCGTCGATGCGATCAAGGAAAGCAATCCTTCGCAGCTCGTGACGGTTGGCCAGGACGAAGCGCTTGGCGCGCAGCGGCCTTCGCCGTTCTTCTACGGAGAAGAAGTGGATTACACGACCGTGCATTCCTGGTGGCTGAACGACCATTTGCTGTGGGACGGCATCTTCGCGAAGACGGCCGACAAGCCAAACGTCGTGCAGGAGACCGGAATCATGTACGTGGAAACGCCGGCGGGCTTCGCGAAGCGGTCCGAGGAAGAGCTGCGGGCGATGCTGGAGCGCAAGTACGCGTATGCCTTCGCGGCAGGCGGAGCCGGAGCCGTGCAGTGGATCTGGAACACCAATTTCTATATGGATAACGCGAACGAATCCCATATCGGCGCGCTTCGGGCCGACGGAACCGAGAAGCCGGAGGCGGACGTTTCCTACCGGTTCGGCAGCTTCATGGAGCGGATCCGCGATCTGTTCCGGGACCGCGAGCTGGAGGAGGTCGCCGCCGTATTCCCGTACTCCAACGACTTCTCCAACCGCAAGCTGGCATTCGACGCGACGACGCGCTTGACGCGCGTGCTCGGCTACGAGCTGAAGACGCCGTTCCGCGGCGTGTCGGAATACCATCTGGATGCGCTTGAGACGGCGCCGGCCAAGCTGATCGTCGTTCCGTCAGCGCATAACTTCGCTGACGAAGCGTTCTCGCGGCTGCTGGACATTGTGGACCGGACGGCTGCCACTCTCTTGTTCACGGGTCCGCTTGGGCTCGATGCCTACTGGCGGGAAGCGGATCGGCTCTCGGATACGTTCGGACAGCGGAAGCCGGCTAACGTCGTTCGCGAAGAACGGCTCGCGATCGGAGACAAGGCGTATCCGGTATCGTACGGTCACCGTAGAATCGCCGAAGTATTCAAGGAAGCTGGCTACGGCGCCGCTGCGGGAGCGGATCAGGTCATGGAAGCAGCTTACGGACAAGGACGCCTGATCTGGTGTCCGCTGCCGGTGGAGCTGAACGAACGCGCCGAGCCGGTCGCGGCGCTTTACGCGCACGCGCTGGAGGCATCCGGCGCTCGCCGCGAATTGGAATGGCTGAAGGGCGGCGACCTGGCCGGCGTGTACGGGCGGAGTCTTCGCTTCAAGGACGGCGAGCTCTTCGTATTCGTATCCGAATACGCGCATGACGCGAAGATCGAAGTGAAGTCCGCCGCGACGGGAACAACGTATTCGTTCATGCTGGAACGGGAGCGCGCGGTATTGTTTGCCGTCGACCGGACCGGCCGCGTGACGGAGGTTTATCGCCCGGACGAAGTGGAAGTGCTGGCGCTGCCGGCCGAATAAGGCTTGAAATCGAAAGGAGACGATCGCCATGGCGAACGCTGATCATAGAAAAACTGCGCATATCATCTCGCACACGCATTGGGACCGCGAATGGTATCTGCCTTACGAGAAACATCACGTGCGGCTTATCGCGCTTATGGATACGCTGCTGGACACGCTGGAGAACGACGAGGAATACCGCAGCTTCTATCTGGACGGCCAGACGATTATCATCGAAGACTACCTGCAAGTACGCCCCGATCAACGGGAGCGCCTGGAGAAATGGATCCGCGAGGGCCGCATTCATATCGGTCCGTGGTACGTGCTGCAGGATGCGTTCCTGACAAGCAGCGAAGCGAACGTCCGCAATCTGCAGATCGGGCACCAAGATGCCGCGCAGTACGGCACGATCGCGAAGGTCGGGTATTTCCCCGACACCTTCGGCAACATCGGCCAAGCGCCGCAGCTCATGAAGCAGGCGGGCATCGACAACGCGGTGTTCGGCCGCGGCGTCAAGCCGACGGGCTTCAACAACATGGTGTCGGACTCCGCGTACGAGTCGTCCTTCTCGGAGCTTGTATGGGAAGGGCCTGATGGTTCGCAGGTGCTTGGCATTCTGTTCGCCAACTGGTACAGCAACGGCAACGAGGTACCCGTGGACGAAGCGGAAGCCAAGGAATACTGGGACCGCAAGCTGGCCGATGCCGGCAAATACGCATCGACGGGGCAGCTGCTCTTCATGAACGGCTGCGATCATCAGCCGATCCAGACGGATCTGGCCGAAGCGATTCGCGTTGCTCGCAAGCTATACCCGGATACGGATTTCGTTCATTCGAATTTCCCGGATTATCTGGCGTCGCTGAAGTCGTCGCTCGAAGACAAGCAGCTGTCGGTCGTGCGCGGCGAGCTGCGCAGCCAGCGGACGGACGGCTGGTCGACGCTCGTGAATACGGCGTCCGCCCGCGTCTACCTGAAACAGATGAACCAGGTCGGCCAGACGATCCTCGAGAAGGTCGCCGAGCCGCTCGCCGCGTTCGCTCATATGACGGGCAAAGCCAAGTACCCTCATCATCTGCTGAAGTACGCTTGGAAAACGCTCATGCAGAACCATCCGCATGACAGCATCTGCGGCTGCAGCGTTGACGAGGTGCATCGCGAGATGGTCACCCGGTTCGACAAGAGCCGCCATGTGGCGGAGACGATCGTCGACGACAGCAAGCTTGCGGTTGCCGGTGCTGTAGACACGAGCGTTTTCGCGAACTACGGTCGGGATGCGCTGCCGCTTGTCGCGTTTAATACGACGGGATGGACTCGGAGCGGCGTCGTGGAAATCGAGCTGGACGTTGCTCGCGTGTATTTCCGCGAAGGCATCGCCCCAAATGACATGATCCGCATGATGAAGGAAGTTTCTCTCGAGGGACGCACGCTTGTGGACGCGGACGGCAACGCAGTCGAACATACATTCAAGGATCTGGGCTTGCAGTTCGGCTACGACCTGCCGGATGACAAATTCCGCCAGCCGTATTGGACGCGCCGCGTGAAGCTGACGTTCGAAGCGACTGCCGTGCCGGCGCTTGGCCTCAAGACTTACGCTTGGGTGCTCGGCGCTGCAGGCGGCGCTTCGTTGCCATCGCTGGTGACGGGTTCCCGTACGCTTGCGAACGGCAACCTGAGCATCGAGATCGCCGAGGACGGTACTTTGGCGGTAACGGATATCGCCAGCGGACGTACGTACCGCGATCTGCTCATCTATGAAGATGCCGGAGATATCGGCAACGAGTACATGTTCAAGCAGCCGGACGGCGAGCCGGCGCTCACGACTAAAGGTCTAGCGGCCGAAATCCGCGTCATCGAAGACAACGCGTACCGCGCATCGTTCGAGATCGTGCATCATTGGTCGATTCCGGCGTCCGCCGACGAGCTGTTCGAGCAGGAGAAGCAGGAAGCCGTTTATTATCCCGAGCGCAAAGCCGGCCGTTCGACGAACTACGTGCCATTCACGATCCGCACCGTCGTCAGCCTGGAGCGTTCCGGGCGCGGCGTAGGCATCCGTACGACGTTTAATAACCAAGCGAAGGACCATCGCGTACGCGCCTTGTTCCCGACAGACTTGGCCGCGTCCGTCCATCGGGCAGACGCGATCTTTGAAGTAGCCGTTCGCGATAACGAGCCTGCCGCCGAATGGGAGAACCCGAGCAACGCGCAGCATCAGCAAGCCTTTGCCGATGTCAGCGACGGCACGCAGGGTCTCACGATCGCGAACCTGGGCTTGAATGAATACGAAGTGCTCCGCGACGGCCGCAATACGATTGCCGTTACGCTGCTTCGCTCCGTCTCCGAACTGGGCGACTGGGGCGTTTTCCCGACGCCGGAAGCGCAATGCCTCGGCGAGCAAACGGTGGAGCTCTTGATTCTTCCGCATGGCGGAGACGGCGCGGCGACGGGCTCTTATGCGGCCGCGTATCAGTTCCAAGCCCCGTGGACCCTCGCGCAAACCGGCGTACACGGCGGAACGCTTTCGCCGGAGCACGCGTTCCTTGCGTGGGAAGGCGAAGGCATCGCGTTCTCCTCGGCTAAAATTGCGGAAGCATCGGGCGACCTCATGCTGCGCTGGTTCAACATGCGGCCGGAAGCCGCGAAGCTGCAGGCGCTGCCGAACGTCGGCTCTGCCGCGGCGGCTTACGCGAGCGATGTGCTCGAGCAGGCGGGCGAACGCCTTCAGCCGTCCGGCGAAGGCGCGAACGGCTCGTTCGCGGCGGAGCTTGGGCCGTGCGAGATCTACACGGTGGGCATCAAGACAGCGCAATGAAGCCTCTTGGTTCTTGCGATTTGAATATAAGGGCAGCTGGCTATTCGCCAGCTGCCCTTTTTTTATGAAGAAATTTTGAATATATCCTTCCAAAAGAAATAATTAAGTCCGTTTTTGCGCACCTTTAAACCAAACGGCTTTAATAGATAAAGTATCCGAGATATTGGTTGTAGGATCGCCATTCACCAGTATGAAGTCCGCGCGCGCTCCTTCCGCAATACGGCCGCGATCAATAAGACCGAACCGGCGGGCCGGCTTCGAGGTAGCCGACTGAAGAGCTTCTATCGGAGTGAACCCGGCCTTTACCAGCAATTGCAATTCATGATGGACGCTGGCACCGTGGGCAAGGCCGCCAAGATTCGGAACGGGGACGGGGGCGACATCCGTCCCGACTAGAATATCCACTCCGGCATTGTGAAGATCCATCACGTTTTTAAAGCTATTTTCCAGTTTGCCCTGCGGGAAAGTATTGAAGCTTGAATTCAATATATCAATCCATTCCGGACTTAGCTTGGAACGAACACGGGGATCATTCGCCAATTCCGCTGCCGGGTTCCCAAGAATGGATGAGTTTAGCACCAAGCACGGTGTAACAAACGCGCCAGAATCGGCGATGGATTGCACTAACTCCGGCGTATACTCGGGCCTGTCGATAAACAGGTGGCCCAATCCGTCCACTGCAAGGTCGATGGCGGTTTGCGAGGAATGGGCAGTCAAGACGTGGGCGATGACGATTTTATCGAACTTATGGGCTTCTTCCACGGCTGCTTTCAGAATCTCGTCGCTTAAAACAGGCAGGCCGGGGGCTCCCATGACCGTTCCTTCTTCAATCATGATTTTTATATAGTCGGCGCCATTATCCACCTGAGCATGCACATGTTTAATCGCTTCTTCCACCGTCGTTACTTGCGGCACCTCTTCATGATCGTGGGCGTAAGCGGCCAGCATGGCTTCCCGGTCTTCATCCGATAACTTCTCCAATTCCTTTAACACGAACTCCGGAATCTCGTCTCCATCCGGCAGCAGCTCATCCGGATGACCTCCCGGAGCGGTGATTGCCGTGCCTGCAGAGCGGACATCGGCGACGTCATCCGCATTTTTTAATTGAATCGCGCGTCCTCTCCCCGTAAAATCACCGTTCATTTCGAGTTCCGTCGTCACTCCGAAATTTAACGCATCCCTTAATCCACCGATGGATGTATGGACATGCGCATCAATCAAGCCGGGCAGCAAGGTTGCGCCTTCGGCATTGATTATCGTTGCATTCGCCGGAATGTCGCCGCCCACCGCAATAATGTTTTCCCCTTTGATGACAATACTCCTTGATTCGATTACTTTTTCGCCATCGAAAATACGCGCATTCGTAATAGCGGTAACCTTTTCTACAGAAGAGCTTTGGACTGAATTTTTCATTTTGCGTTCCTCCTTGAAGTTGTATTCGGATCAATTCGGAGTATAACTGTTAGATATCTAACTGTCAATAAACTAATATTCGTTTGACAGGGAAGCTGGTTATCTGTATAGTTTATTTGCTTATAGTTAGCTTTCTAACAATAAGGGAGGAACGGTCATGAAGCCCCGTAAGGAGACGCCTTATCTGGATTTGTTTCAGATTATTGGCCTTAAGTTAAAGAAAAAAGCGGACGAGAGCATAAAAGAGTTAGGTTTAAACGCTCAACAAGGAAAAATAATCGGCTATATCTACGAGAATCAAGAAACCGATTTAATTCAGAGGGATCTTGCCGACCGGTTTCATCTGCGCGGGGCCAGCATTACAAGCATGCTTCAAGGTCTTGAGCAAAGAGGATTTATCGAGCGGAAAATTCCAGCCAATAACGAAAGGCAAAAAAATATTTATGTTTTACCAAAGGCCGTTGAATTGATTGAAGATTTTAATGAGTCCTTTCAAAAGGTGGAAGACGAAATCGTTCACGTCCTGACCGAAGAGGAGAAGCAAACCTTAAAGGAATTGTTGGTTAAAATTAATGAACGCTTATAATCGATAGAAAGAACGGAAAAAAGCAGCATTTCCTTTTACGGAAATGCTGCTTTTTTATTATCAAAACATAAGGCCGGCAGGATACAGGAGTTGAAAAAACATCCTGATATTTCCTGTAAATTAGATCTAAAGAACTACTAATCTTAATTTTTTCACGAAATTATTACAAAATGTATAATTTATTTACACAGTTTTTTTCTTTTTGCTATTCAACTTGTAGTTATTTAGTACGATAATATAAAAATAGTCTATGTCGAAATTTGGCAGCATTACGAGAATGAATTCGCTTTTTTCAGAAATTATTCCATATCATCATTTGAGGAAGGGGGGTTAATTACATTTCGATTTGATAATGCAGCCAAATAGACAATTAAATCATAAATAGGAGCGTTTTACAGATGTTGTTGATCAGACGGATGTCCTTTTTCACCAAGATGTTGTCGTTAGCCTTTATTAACATTATTTTAATCGGCACGATTCTAATCTCCTCCAGCTATATGACCCAAAAAGACATTCTGATTGAGCAGCTGCGCGGCCAAATTATCGCCATTACGCAGGAGTGGGCAAAAGAAATCGATCCGGCTGTCGTTGCGCAGGCGATCGAGCAGAAGAGCTACCAAGGCTCGGCGCAAGCTAAGCTTCAGGTTTTATTCGATCAAATTCATAAATACAACCCGAACATTGCTCAAGCCTACATATTCGGCACGGAGCTTGCGGATGGCAATAAAACCTCGCTGGTCGCCATGCCTACAAGTCTCGTAGAAGCGTTCTCGTCCGAGAACATTAATATCGGCGACATGTACGAGCAGCCGTCCGCCATGGCAAGCGCCGTTGCCAAGATGCTGAAGACCGGCAAGCCGACCTTTACAAGCTTCTATTCCGACAGCTTCGGAACATGGACGTCGGTTCTTTACCCGATCGTTGACAGCCAGGGCAACAGCCTTGGATTCTTCGCTGCCGACGTGGATGCCAGCGCGGTTCCAGAGGGGCTGCACAAGCTTCT
The DNA here is from genome assembly GCF_003399985.2 of Paenibacillus sp. ATY16. NCBI lineage: Bacteria > Bacillati > Bacillota > Bacilli > Caryophanales > Paenibacillaceae > Paenibacillus > Paenibacillus sp. ATY16. The sequence goes on from NZ_NMOK02000033.1 coordinate 79,768, forward strand.
TGTGAACGGCATTACCATTATGGTTATTTTCATGCTGATCATTTTCCTGATTCAATATGTCGTGTCGCGTCGTGCGATGAAGCCGATTAAAGAGCTGGTGCGCGGCATTGAAGAGGTAAGCACAGGCAATCTAAGCGTGGAACTGAAGACCGGTCTTGACGATTTGGGAACGGTTAACAAGAAGTTTAACGGAATGGTTAGCCAGATTAACGATATGATGCTTCAAGTTCAGCACACCTCGCATGCCGTTACGAATTCTGCCAAGAATCTGCATGAAATCTCGGAGCTGAACAGTAAAAATACAAGCCTGATCACGGCAAGCGTACAGGAAATTTCGGGTGGCATCGGGGAACAGAAGCAGGCAACCATGGATACCGCAAGAGCGATGACCGAGCTTGCGGCCGTTATTCAGACGATCGCGGAGAACTCTTCGAAGGTCGCTCACGAGGCTTACGACATGGAGCAAAAATCCATCGAGGGCAACTCGGCCGTTAAGCAGGTTATGACGCAGATGGAGCAAATCCAGGCCGTGGTCAGCAAGTCTACGAGTGCAATCAAGCTGTTGGACAGCCGTTCGCAGGAGATCGAAAATATCGTTTCGATGATTATGAGCATCTCCGGCCAGACGAACCTGCTCGCGTTAAACGCCGCGATCGAGGCCGCGCGCGTAGGCGAGCATGGCAAAGGCTTTGCCGTTGTTGCCGGCGAAGTCCGGAAGTTGGCGGAGCAGTCCGATCAGTCCGCGAAGCAAATCTCCGAGCTGGTGAAGGAAATTCAGGACGTCATCCGGATTGCCGTAGAGGCGCTGGAGCAAGGGACTTACGAGGTTAATGACGGCCTTCAGATTACGAACGCCACGGAGCAGCTGTTGAACGAGATTCTGCAGGCTACGCAAAACGTAACGATGCAAATTCAAGAGGTGTCGAGTTCGACAGAGGAGCTGTCGGCAGGTACGGAGGAGCTTACGGCAACATCCGAAAGCCTGTCGTCGGCGGTAAGCGTTACGGCCGTAAACAGCGCCAAAATATCCGATTCCGTCGAAGAGCAGAAGGAAAGCATGTCCGCCATCGTGGACTCTTCAACGGAGCTTACCGCTCTTTCGGAAAAACTTCAGAAGCTTCTTAACCAATTCCAGGTTAAAGGTTAAACCTGTTCCATCCTCGCATCGGATTCGATGCGGGGACATTTTTACTGCTCGGAAGGAGTAAAGAGAGATATGACGGAGATTAATCATCACCCTAAGGTAACAGAGAATTTGCTGCTATTTATCCCGCTCGATTCATCACGTCACAGCCGCACTTATTCCTACTTAACAGTAGAAGCAGCTTTCGAAGACCGCTTAAACGCGAAGCTGCTGGCTTTGAAGGATGGCAGAGAGCAAATGGCGGCAGCGGCTTTTATGGCGCTGCTGTATCGTTTATCCGGGGAAACCGACATTATGGCGGAGTGGATTACGGGCGGCGGGACGCCGGTACCCCTTCTTCTAAGCTTCGAACGGAAGCAGACTTTCGCTAGTCTGAAAGAGACGATTAACAATCAGGCAGCAGCCGGGGCTGTCGCTTCGCCGGAGCTTCAATTCGATACCCGGTTCTCGTGCGGTCAGCCGATCGGCACGGTGCAGGAGCTGCTCAACTGGCAGCTGCTTCATGAGGGCGGCCGGTGGATGCTGCGCGTGGATTACGACAGCTCGGTGCTCGCCGAATCTACGATCCGCAGGTATGCGCAATATTTCATGGCCTTGCTGGAGGCGGCTCTTTCGGATGAGAACAGCCTGATTGCCGCGGTTGATATTCTGCTGGATACAGACCGGGCCGTCTATGATCGCATGAACGATACGTCTTACCCTTACGATAGGACTAAAACGATTCACGGCATGTTCGAGCAGGCGGCGGCAGCTTACCCGGACCGTATCGCAGTCTCTTCCGTTTACGGTCAGCTGACTTACAAGGAATTAAACGAGAGAGCGAACAGCACGGCAAGAATGCTGCTAAACCGCGGTCTTGGCAAAGGAGATTTCGTCACCATCTTTATGGAGCGAAGCCTGGAGCTGATCGTCAGCCTGCTTGGCATTCTTAAGGCGGGCGGCGTGTACGTTCCGGTTGACCCGGAGCACCCGGAGGACCGCAACCGCTATATTTTATCGGATACCGCATCGGCCTTTATCCTGACCAAATCCGCCTATGAAGCACAAGCGGCCCTGCTCTGCGAAGGCGTGGACACCGTCAAAGAGATCATTGCGTTAGACTCCGGCATGACCGAGGTCTATGAAGGGATCTACAACATCGAGAACGGGGTTGCCCCGGAGGATCTGGCCTATATCATCTACACATCCGGTTCAACGGGAAGGCCGAAAGGCGCGTTGATCGCGCACGAAGGCGTCGTCAACTTAGGCGAGACGGTCCGCGCGGATTGCGGCATTGGCCCGGAGGACGTGCTTACGCAGTTCGCGACCTACAGCTTTGACGCTTCGGTGTGGGATACGATTGGCGCTTTGTTTTACGGGGCGCATCTGTATCTGCTGTCATCGGAGGAGCGGGTATCCGTCGAGGAATTCGCAAGCGCGATCGAGAGAACGGGGACAACTATTATAACGATTCTCCCGACGGTATTCTTCAATCAGCTGTCCGCGTATTTATCGGAAGAAGGTTATCGCAAGCTGTCCGGCGTCAAGCTCATCACCGTTGCGGGCGAGGCGTTATACGGCGAGCAGGTGCGGGCTTTCCAGCGCAAATTCCATGACGCGATCGATATCGTTAACGTGTACGGCCCAACCGAATGCACGGTTTGCACGACAACGTTTACGGTTAGAGGGTTTATTCCGGATGAGGTAACGAGCATTCCGATCGGCAAGCCGATTCATAATTACAAGGTTTATATTGTAAACGAAGAGAATCAGCTGTGCCCGGTTAACGTGCATGGCGAAGTATATATTTCAACGGTAGGTCTCGCGAAAGGGTACTTGAACCAGCCGGAGAAAACGGCCGAAGCCTTTATCGATAATCCGTTTGGCGAAGGAAAGATCTACAAGTCCGGCGATATCGCCAAGCTGCTGCCGGACGGAACGGTCGAATACGTAGGGCGCCGCGACTCCCAGATCAAAATCCGCGGTCACCGCATTGAAATCGGGGAAATCGAGGACAGCTTCTCCAAAATTCCGAACGTGCAGGACGTAGCGGTCATCTGCAAGAAGGATACCGACGGCCAAAATATGCTGGTCGGTTATTTCACGACCCAAGACGGCAGCGAGCTGCCGTCGGCGGTTATCAAGCGGATGCTGGGAGCTAAGCTGCCTTCCTATTTTGTTCCGAAATGGATCGTTCAACTGGAGGCGATGCCGATCTCGCCAACGGGCAAAATCGACCGTAAAGGTCTACAGCGCTTTAATCATATGGAGAATGCGGCCGCCGATGAAGGCTTTGCGCCGCCGGCTACGGCTATTGAGCAGGACGTTGCGGCATCCTGGCAGGAGGCACTGCGTCTGGAGCGAGTCGGCCGGAATGATGATTTCTTCTCGATTGGCGGCGATTCGCTGGCGATTATTCATGTGCTTGTCCTGCTGAAACCGCAATATCCGGAGCTGAAAATCAATGATTTCTTCACCTTCCGGACGGTGGAAGCTCTATCCCTGCGGATTGAGCAGCTGCGGGCGGAACAGTCTCAAGGCGAGGAAAGCTCAGCGAAGCGGGCAACCGGACCGATTGTGCCGCTTAATGAGGAGCCTCCGATCCCGGAACGGGGAACGGAATGGACGACGCATGGCGAATACGTTGAGCCTAAAGCTTTCTTGCTAACGGGAGCTACGGGTTATCTTGGCGCTTATCTGCTGCATGAGCTGCTTGAGCAGAGCGATGCGAAGGTCTATTGCCTCGTCCGTCCGGGTATCGACTCCGGTCTGGCCCGCATTCAGGCGCATATGGAATATTTCTTTGGCCAAGCTGGCAAGGAACGCATCGAGGAGCGGGTGATCGCGGTGGAAGGCGATCTGGAGCAAGAGGATCTGGGGATTTCGGCCGAGACGCGGCAGGAGCTTCTGGGTACGCTGGATGCCATTATTCACAGCGCTGCCGACGTAAGGCATTTTGGCGAAGAAGAGCAATTCGCGAAGACGAATATCGCGGGTACGCTTGCCCTGATCCATCTGGCCAAAGCATGCGGGAAGCCGGTTCGTTTCCACCATATTTCCACACTGGGCATTCCGGAGGATTTGGCGTTGAGCGGGCAATGGGAAGAGGTATTAAACGAGCAGACGTTATGGCCTGATCTGAAGGTAGAGAATCTGTACACGAACAGCAAGATGGAGGCGGAGAAAGCGCTGATGTCCGCGGCCGAGGAAGGGCTGAGCGTAAACATCTACCGGGCGGGCAATCTGTCCTCCCATTCGGAGAGCGGCCTGTTCCAGCGGAATATCGACAGCAATTCGTTCTACCGCATGCTGAAGGCGATGCTGCTGCTCGGCAAGGCGCCAAAGGTGCAGTGGGAGGTTGACTTTACCCCAATCAATTATGCCGGTAAATCAATCGTAACGCTTGCGCTGCAGCCGGCTCACTCGGGACGATTGTTCCATATTTGCAATCCGGAGACCATCCCGTATGCCAAATGGGTGGATCTTATCCGCAATTACGGTTATGCCGTAGAGCTTCTGGAGCCGGATGCTTATACCAAATGGCTGTTTGATTCATCCATTCCGAAAAACGCGGAAGGCGTCAAGCTGGCGATTGCCCAGCTGGAAGGGGACGGCGCGAAGGATTCTGGGTACCGCTACGGATGCGAATACACGTATGAAATTCTGCAGGAGCTTAACGTGACATGCGCCGCGCCGGACAGCCGATTTATGGGGGCTATGCTGGATCATGCCGTGAAAATCGGTTACTTCCCGAAAGTGTTGGTAACGGCTTGATAGGAGGTCATCGAGAGATGACTATCTATAATCTCGTACGTTGGAATTCTTCCAATAAAAAGCGGCTGACAGGGTAGAACGTAGAGGTTGCGTTGGATTCTAGACAAGCCAAAATTGACTTTTAATGCTGTATGAAATCCACTGTAGCTCTAATTCATTCATGTTAACCTGATAAAATACTTAAAGGGCAATCCCGTGACGGGATTGCCCTTTGTTTGTTCGGGATGGTTGCCTCCATGCCCGCGATGCTGTTACGGCGGCGGTCGTTCAAGCCGGCTGTTAAGACAGCGTGTAGCTTAACAACGTTCCGTTTGCGGCCGGAAGCCGGTTTACGGATGAATCATTGGTAATGAAGCCCAGGCGAATGGTGCTGCCTGCGTTTAATCCGAGAGAAGAAAGAGGGACTGCGACTTCGATAACCGTATCGTTGCGGACATATTGGGCGGAGCTGAGCGTAGAAGCCAGACTCCAGGTCCAGCCGTTGTTCGTACCGCTGTAAGCGAACAGATTCTGATTCTCCAGCAGGGTATCCACGCCGCTTGTTGCCCAATTCGCCGGATTGTAGCCGGACGATGCGTTATTGTCCGTGTTCAGGTAGAACTGGCTTTTCACATTCAAGCCGCTGCCCTGAATAAGCAGATACAGGTTGGTGCCGTCATTCTTCGCTTTCATGGCGGTAAGGGTTCCGCCCGCGCTGCCGTTTAGCGCCGGGACCGCTGCCCAGTCGCTTGCGCTGCCGTCAACGGTAATCGTAGTCGCTGCCTGCGGAGTCGCGTTCACGGCGGTTGATTTGGCGGATTCGTTGCCGCTTGTATCCACGGCGCTGATCTGGAACGAATAAGAAGTGCCGTTGGTCAGCCCGGAAGCCGTATAAGCGGTTCCCGTCACGGGAGCCGTATTTAACTTTGTTGTCCCCCGGTAAAGGTTGTAGCCCTGCAGATCGGATTCGGAGTTGGCCGACCAGGTTAACGTGACCTGGCCGCTGCCTGCGGAAGCGGTTAGACCAGCCGGGACGGAAGGCGCTGTCGTATCCGGCGTTGTGCCGCCTCCGCCGGTTCCGCCGCTGCCAAGCGTATAGCCGGGCAGAACGCCGCTGCTGCCGGGCAGCCGGTTCACCGCCGAGTCGTTGCTGATATAGCCGGCCCGGATGGTGTTTCCGTTTGCGAGGTTAAGCGTGCTCAGCGGGATCGACAGCTCAACGACAGTGTTGTTGCGCTGGAACTCGGCGGTGCTAAGCGTACGAACTGACGTCCACGACCAGCCTGCCCCGTTGTTGCGGTACACGATATTGTTCTCGATCATGTATTCGGCGCCGCTTTCCGCGCCGGAGGTGTTCCAGCCGGCCGCGTTATAACCGGTCAGCGGGTTGTTGTCCGTATCGAGGAACAGCTGGCCTTTGACATTCAGGTTATTGCCTTGGACAAGCAGGTACAGCTGACTTGCGGTATTGGACGCTTTGAGCACCTGCACATCGGAGGTGCCGGAAGCAAGCGCAGGGATGCCGCTCCAGTCAGAGGCTGCTCCGTCGATTGTTATTGTCGCTTGCGTAGTACCGCTAGGCGTTACGGATACGGCAGAGCTCAGCGGAGACTCCTGACCGGCATTGTTCACCGCGGATACCTGGAAGCTGTAGGCCGTGCCGTTTGTTAAACCGGTATTGGTGTAAGAGGTTCCGGTTATCGGTGAACTGTTTGCTTTCGTGCCGTTCCGGTACACGTTATACCCCGAGAGGTTCGCTTCCGTATTGGCGGTCCAGCTCAAGACGGCCTGCCCGTTGCCTGCGGCTGCGGTCAATCCGGCAGGAGCAGACGGCGCAACAGGGGCAGCGGGAGTGGCGGATACGGCTGAGCTGAGCGCCGATTGGACGCCGTTTGCATTCACGGCTGCGACCTGGAAGCTGTAGCTGGTGCCGTTTGTTAGTCCCGTTGCGGTATAGGATGGGCTGGTTACAAGGGTGCTGTTAAGCTTTGTGCCGCCGCGATAGACGTTATAGCCAGCCAGATTGGACTCGGAATTCGGGCTCCAGCTCAAGGCAACCTGGCCATTGCCCGGGGAAGCCGTAAGTCCGGTTGGAGCGCTTGGCACGGCAGGCGAGCCCGGAACGGTGAATTTAAGCGACGAGCCGCCAAAGTTGGCTGTCCGGAACCACATCCAGATGTCCTGCCCGGCAAGCGAATCCGGGAAAATATAGTCCGCGTCGAACATCAGCTCTACCGAATTGCCGGACTGCTTCGCAATGACCGGCCATCCGTTGTTGCCCACCGTTGTGGTAGGGAACTTGAACACGTCGGCCTGCCCGCTTACATGCGGGGCGAGGTACACCTTGTTCATGTTCTCGAAATAGATGCGGGAATCCGGCGTAATGGGCCAGGCCACGCCCTGCCAGCCAGTCGAGCCTTTTTTGTCGTAATCGAAGTAGAGCATTTCCCCTTGCATGTTTATCGCTGATAAGGCATCAATCTTCATCAGGAATTTATCGCCGGCGAACTTGGCGTACACCTTCGTAATGCCTTTGGCGTTGCTGCCCGCCGGATCGCTGTAGATTGGCGTTTCGCTGGCCCAGTCCGAGAACTGCCCGTCGACATTGAAGCCGCCCTGCAGATCGGTCGGATGCATGCCGGCGAGCGAGGAAGAAGGCTGGCCGCTTGCATCCAGCCAGTTTTTCGCGTCTTGGTACATATTGGTGAAATTGGTGGCGCCGCTTACGTCGTAACCCATGTAGTGGCTGTTATTCACGATTTCGTTCATCCATTTGTTCGTGCTTGCCGAAGGAATCGTAAAGTCGCAGATGATGATGTTGAAGCCGTCCGGCTGATTCGCCTGGGCGTTCATGTAGTCTTTCCAGAAGCCTCCGAAGTTGTCGCGGCTGCGGTAGGTAGGAGAGGCGGAATTAGTGTTCCAGTTGTCCGCGAATGCCGCGTTCTCGTCATAGAATTTGGAGCCTGACGTGATGTAGGGGTTGTAATACCAGGATTCGGTCAGGAAAATGTTAATCGCATGCCGATAGCGCTCGGCGAATTGGGAGGTGCCTTCGTCCGGGTTGAAATACCAATAGCCCCGGTTCGCCGCGACAATCTTGGTCGGGTCAACGGCTTTGACCGCTTCGACCAGCTCAACCATGCCTTTGGCCGTGAAACCGAAGTTGCCGCGCGGACCCCAGGAGGTGGTTGGGCCTGCGCCGCCGACCGGATCGGGCGTATCGACGGTATCCAGGAACACGCCGTCGTACCCGGCATCATGCTCCAGCTTGTCGGTCATGAAGGTAATAAGCTTCTTCCACGTCGGATCGCCGCCGTTTATATAGCCGCCCCCATAGGTTTTGTTCTTGTCGGCAACGCCGTCCCCCGTTTTCCAATACCCTCCGTACATATAGCGGGAGTCGTTCACCCAGGTTCCTTGCTGATCCAGATACCAAGGCATCAGACCGTTATTGCTCCAGCTGAGCAGATTGCCGGTGGAGGAGTAGTCGTTCGCAATCGAGATGCCCGCGTAGCTGTTGTAACCGGAATTATAAGTGCCGTCCGGCGTTGCGCCGCCTTCCACGTTTATGTAATTGCCGGAGCTGTTGTAATTCCAAGGATTAGGACCGTGCAGCGGTCCGCTTGGTCCGCTGTAATCCGCCGGAAGCAGGCCGACGTCCTTGCCGTTCTGAATCGTCATATCGCCGGTAAAACCGGTAAATACGCTGGAGGTAGCCAGCTCGCCAACCGACATATAGGCCAGCACGATGACGTCGTCGGCCGTACCGAGAATGCCGTCAACGCCCCGTTTTACTTCGTTAACCTGATTGGGGGTGAACGTCTCGAAGTAGAATTGGTTCTTTGCGACGTTAATGATGCGGATGGTAGGCTCGAGGATCACAAGATCGTACGTCTTTAACGTATCAAGCTGAGTCTGGGTAGCGGTATTGGTGCCGTACCAGATCATAACCCGGCTGTATTCGCTGAGACCGGGTACTTTGCCGTACAAGGGATCTTTGCCGATGGCGGCGTGTGCGGACGGCGCGAGGCCGGGAGCGCGGAATGTCGGAAACAACAGCAGCAGGACAAGGGATGCGGTGAGCATTCGGCGAGCCAAACGATGGAAGGCTGTAAGCAAAATAGTCACTCCTCTTTTTTTGAACTGTATTTCGTCGGAAAATTCGGACAAATCACCCCCTGAATCCTTGCATGAATTTGGCGCAAAAAATCAAGAAAATTAACAAGACAAATGAAATGCTCATGCACCAACGAGGCCATTATAATCGAGCATTTACAGGAATACAACAAATAAATTCATAGTTTCCCAAGAGACAGGCTCACTGTTTCAACGTTTAGTGCCCTTAAAGGATGAAATGATTAGTAATTAGTCAGATAAAATATTTGCCGCAAACAATATAAATATTTTCCTAAAAATGATTGATATTTGTGTAAATATTTACTAGAATGAGGGGCAACAAGCGTCTAGCGCTTATACAAACAAAGGAGGCTGCGATTGGCAGAGCAACGTCTAGGGGAGAGTTCGTCGAGAATCGCTTCAAACGGAAGGACAAACCGAAGGGATGGGGAAACGATGGGCAAGACGGGGAAAAAGATAGCGTTAACGGCATTGGCGGCAATGATGGGGGCTCTTCCGGCTGTCGGGCTGCCTGCGACAGCCGCGGAAGCCGGTTCCGGTGTCTCGCCGCTGTACGGGAATTTCGAGGATTGGAATGGCGGGCACACGAATCAGGCAACGGCTAATAACCGGATGGAATCCATTAAAGCCGTTAATCAGGACGGCAAGCTTTATGTCATGGCGAAGGGAAGCGGGATGAACCGCGCCAAGACGCTGTACATAAATGCCGATAATAATGCGGCAACGGGAGCGAATATAGCCGGATGGAAGGATTCTGGCGGCATTGATTACAAGATCGAAGGCGATGCGGCATATGCGTACGAGAATGGAGATTGGGTGCAGCGGGGACAGGTTGTGCTGAAGGATAACGACACCGTGGCGGAATACGAGATTGACCTGACGGCGCTTCCGGCTGCCGATCCTGCCGGCAAAATCAAGGTGGGCCTGTTGTCGGAAGGCTCGATGCTGCCGGAGCTTGGCGAGTTAATGGTCCCGGTGCAGCCTTCCTCCTCCGGCGGCGCGGCGCAAGCGGCTCCTCCGCCTCCAACCAATCTGGCCATTGACGGGGATAGTGCCGAATGGGCTGACGTGCCTGAGCTGCTTCGCAGCGCAGACGGGAAAACAACGGTGAAATACGCGGTATCGGCGAATGCCCTGCACATGCTGATTGAGGGGCGTATCGATAATGGCGAATTCCCGGATTTGTGGGAGCACTTGCTGATCGACGTTGACCGCAAGCCTTCCACCGGCAATGCGATGTGGGCATGGGCGGGCACGCTGGGCTCGGAATATCTCGTCCAATCCGGCCTTCTCTATGAGGCAAACGGAAGCGGCGGCTGGCAGGAGGCGGCGACCGGACTGAGCTATGCCCGTTCCGGAACGGGAGATGCCAAGACGATCGAATGGACGCTGCCTCTTGCCGACCTGCATGCCGGCGACGCAAAGTCGGTTCATGTGGCTTTTCTAAGCAATAATTACGCCATGCCGGACCCAGCCGGTGATCCCGCGGAGATTAGCCTCATGGCGAAGCCGCAATTAACGGTGGACGGCGATCCCTCGGATTGGACGGGGATTCAGCCGCTGACGGTTACGGCGGACGGGCTGACAACGGTGAAAACATACGTGACGGACGACAAGTTATTTGCACTCATTGATGGCCGAATCGATAATGCCGAGTTCCCTAATCTGTGGGAGCATCTGTTCCTGGATACGGACAAAAATCCTTCCACCGGTACCTCCAGCTGGGCGTGGGCGGGCAAGCTCGGCGCCGAATACCTGGTTCAGACGGCCATTCTGTACGCCTCGAACGGAAGCGGCGGCTGGGATCAGACGCCTGCGGTATTCCCTTATGTCAGTGCGGGAACGGGCGATCATAAAGTGATTGAATGGTCCGTGCCGCTTAGCGAGCTGGGGATTACCGATGAGCAGTCCATTCATGCCGGATTTCTGAGCAACAGCTATGCCGCGCCAGATGCAAGCGGCGATCCGGCTGTTATCCAGCTCCGCAGCAGCGGTTCTTCGATAACGGTAGACGGGGACGACAGCGATTGGAGCGGGGTGGAGCTTGGCGCCGCCGCTGGCGGTTCCTCCTATGTGCTGGACGCGGTGCAGGACGAGCGCAAGCTGTACGTCCGGGTGAAGGGCAAGAACCTCGATCTGCGTAACGTCTATTATCTGAATACGGATGGCGATTCCGCTACGGGAGCGTCAACCGGCCTATGGACCGAGGAAGGCTTCGATTACAAAATCGACCGGGGGACGTTGTACGAATACAACCAACAGAACGGCTCCTGGGAGGAGAAGGGTCCGGTTTATCTGGCCGTAACGGACGATGCGATTGAAATTAACGTATACCTGGATCAACTGGGTCTTGATGAACCGGCTCCAATCAAGCTTGGTTATGCTAACCGCGGCATGCTGCAGCTGCCGATGGGCGGCAGCGCACCGCTGACCGTGGACAATGCGGTGCGGACGCAGGAGACGGAGGGCGTATTTTACCCGCGCCAAAGCTTTGAGCTGCTGAACAATCCTTTTATGGGATGGGTGGCTTGGGCGAAGGATTCTTCCAAAGCGGACGGCACTCCGTATCCGCAGCAGCACAGTCTGGTGTATGCGGGGATTTCGTGGCGGGAGCTGGAGCCGGTAAAAGGGCAGTTCGACTGGGCGGGCATCGAGCAGAAATATCAGTTCGCTTATTGGGCTTCGCAGGGCAAACGGATCAATCTGCGGATTGTAATGGATACGCCTACGGCCGACCCGTCTCATAAGGATATTCCGGATTGGCTGTACGACGAGCTTGCCGCGGAAGGGAATGCCGGCACCTGGTACGATACGCAGGAGGTTGGCTCCGGTTTTAGCCCGAATTACAACAGCGAGACGCTGCTGGCCGAGCATGAGCGGATGATTGCCAATGTAGCCGAGCGGTATGACAATGATCCGCGGATTGCTTTCGTGCAATTGGGAAGCCTGGGTCACTGGGGAGAGTGGCATACGTGGCCAAGCGGCTCCGGCGTGTTTCCGAAGCTGAGTATTTCCGATCAGTACGTTCAGCACTACCTGGACGCGTTTAAGCATAAGCAGATTGGCATGAGAAAGCCGTTCCCGATCGCAAGCGAGCAGCGGACCGGATTGTTTAACGACGTATTCGGCATCAAATCCAGCACGGACGAGTGGGTCGGCTGGACGCAAAACGGCTGGTCGGGCATCGGAGAATTCGTGGATAATCCGGCGGATGCGGCATCCGCGCAAGCGGCTTCGGCGATGCCGGACTTTTGGAAGTATGCGTACTCCGGCGGAGAGTTTGCCAACGGCAACCCGGAAAGCTGGCTGACCGATGATGCCGTAATGGAATCTTTGCGCCAGATGCGGGTCAGCCATACCTCGTGGCTTGGTCCGTCTTCCCCGGCGCGCACGGCTTACGGAACCGACATTCAGTCCAACATCGAGACGATGCAGAAAATGATGGGCTACCGCTATGTTATCGAGGCGGTTAAGCATTCGGACTCCGCGGCGCACGGAACATCGGTTTCCTTCGAGACGGTTCTAAATAATAAAGGGGTTGCTCCGTTCTATCAGGATTGGAAGCTGGAATACAGCCTTGCCGACGCCAACGGAACAATCGTGTACAAAGAGCGGCAGGATACCGATCTGCGTACGCTTCTGCCGGGCCGGCATGTGCTGGAGCAGCAGCTGAATTTGCCAAGTACGCTGGCGGCAGGCAGCTACAAGCTGCTTATTGCCGTCATTGATCCGGCTACGGATTCTCCGGGCATGGAGCTCGCGATTGACGGGAAACGTCCGGACGGAAGATACGGGGTTGGCAGTCTGACGGTGACCGGCTCATCCGGCAGTACGGGCAGCGGGAACGGCTCGGCCCCGGCGGCGGATGACGGCAAGGTTCAGCGCCTGAACAATCCGGTTCTCACGGACGGTAAGCTTGCTGTTACGCTGCTTACAGGCAAAGAGAAACTCGAGGTGCCTCTTCAGGCGTCGGCTCTCGCGGATAATCCGTCCATTGTTGTTTCGGGCGGGAAAATAAGCTGGGAGCTGCCGGGTTCCCTTCTGGCCAAGGCGAAGGAGAAGGCTGGAAGCGGCGCGGCTTGGCTGACGATTACGTTTAAGCCCGGCTTGGATCTGGCTTCCTATGCGGCGAAGGATAACGCTGCGGCGCAAGGGATCGGGCAGGCGGTTTCCTTTGGGCTTGCGGTAACTACGGCTACGGGGGAGAAGACGATTGATTTTGCGGCTACGCCCGTCAAAGTGTCCTTGAAGCCCGATTCGACGGATGTAAATGCCGTTAATCTTTACGGTATTCAGAATGAACGGTTAAAAGCGGCCTCTGCGAGCTTCCGTAGCGGGGTATTAACGGCGCAAATAACAGCCCCGGGAACCTATCAATGGCTGAATTACGAGAAGGTCTTCCGTGATGTCGAGGCAGGACATTGGGCGGCGGACGCCATCGAAGCGCTGGCGGCCAAGCAAGTGATGCAGGGAGTAGACCGCGACAGGTTTGCGCCTAACCGTTCCGTTACCCGCGTAGAGCTTGCCGCCATGCTTGCAAGAATACTGGGGCTTGGGACGGTGCCGGACGGCGGAACGCAAACGCCGTTCCGGGATGTTCCGGCACAGGCTTGGTATACGGAGGAGTTGAAGGAAGTTTTGGCAGCGGGATTAATGAATGGTTACGGCGATAAGTTCCGGCCGAATGCGGAAATCACCCGGGAGGAGCTGGCGGTTCTGGCGATTCGGGTGGCCGCTAAGATTTCCGGGGAAGCAGCTGCGGTAACTTCACCTAATCATGAAGACGCAAGCTATGGGGATGCGGAACAGATTAGCGATTGGGCTGCCGACAGCGTAATGAAGGCGAAGCAGCTTGGTCTTATGATTGGCGATGAGGACGGCCGGTTCCGTCCTCAGGAAGGCGTGTCGCGCGCTGAAGCGGCAGTCATTACGCTTCGATTGATGGAAATGCTGTTGAAATAAGAGCGTGCACGAGAGACTGCCCGGAAAACCGGGCAGTCTCTTTTTGCCCCAAGAATGTTTGGCAGAAATTTCTTGGCGAATTTTGCTTAATGCGAGATTAATTTGGCGCAAATAATTAAACGAAACTTGACTTATTGGTGTCATATTTCCAAATTTTATGGAGCGATATGTTTAAATATTCAGCTAAAAACCCGCGTTATTACTGATAAAAACAAATAAAAAAATTTTGGCGCAAACATGTCAGGTATTTTACCCAAAAATTGTTGACTTGTCGTGAAGGCTGCGTTATGATCAGAACATGAAAACGACTACTCGCCATGAGTTGTAACGATCCGGATCATATTTGGCGCAAAATTATCGATGGAGAGTGTAGACATGGAAAAACTGAGAATGGCATTTATCGGCGTGGGAGATATGGGCTCGCATCATTGCATCGGTTTTGATCTGCTGCCGGAATGCAAGGTGAATTATATTTGCGACATGAACCAGGCAAACGTGGACCGTACGCTTGCGGAGCTGAAGAACAGCAAGCCGGTTATCGTAGCCGACTATAAAGAGCTCTTACATAAAGAAGACATCGATGCGGTTGTCATCAGCGTGCCGAACTATTTGCACCGTGAAGTAGCGGTCGCTTTTCTCGAAGCCGGCAAGCATGTCTTTCTGGAAAAACCCGTTGCCCATACCCTTGAGGACTGCAACGCGATTATTGAGGCAGCTGAGGCAAACGACCGCATTCTGCAGATTGGCCTCGTGTACCGTTACTCCAACGTATACCGGAGAATGGCCGAGGAGCTTGAGCGGGGACGCCTTGGCGACGTAAAGCTGATGTGGTGCAAGGAGTTCCGCGATCCGTTCCCTCCGACGGAATGGTTCTATGACAAGAACAAATCGGGCGGCGCGCTGGTCGAGAAGGACTGCCATCACTTTGATATTTTCAACTGGATGATCGGCTCGAAGCCGGTACGGGTATTCGCAACCGGCGGCCAACACGTGATGAAGCAGGGGCAGCCGAACCTGATTACGAACTCCTACAGCCACTATCCGGCTAAGCCAATCGAAGATGTCTCGATCGTCGACCATGCCTGGGTAACGATTGAATACGAGAACGGAAGCAAGGCGAATCTTGGCCTTTGCATGTATCTGAAGCCTCGCAATTTGATGGGGGACGGCCTTGAGATCGGACTGATCGGCGAGAATGGCGGCCAGATGGTAGCGAAGAACGACAAGACGATCGACATCGTTGGCGGACAAAACTTTACCCGCGATCATCTCGATATCGACGTTACCTCGGACTCCATCATGGGCGGACATACCGGCGGACAAACGCAGCGGATCGAATTCGTGAAAAGCGTGAAGGAAGGCAAGCAGCCTTTTGCCTCCGCTTATGTCGGCAGAGACGCGCTTCTGATTGCACTGGCGGCGGAGAAATCCATCGTGGAAGAACGCTATGTATACGTGAACGAACTAATGAAGTAAGGGGGTGCCCGGATGAAAAGCAAGCTGAGAAGATACGACACACTTATTTTCTTCTTATTTATTTCCCCTTGGATAATCGGATTCTCGCTCTTTTTCCTTGTTCCTTTCGGTACTTCCGTGTTTTACGCGTTTACCGATGCCCGCCTGCCGGGCGCGGCGAACTATAACTTCGTCGGGTTATCGAACTTCGTGGACATGTTCAATAATCCGATCTTCAGCAAAAGCTTGGGCAACACCGCCTACTTCGTCATCATTGGCGTTCCGATCGTAACGGCGGGCATGCTGCTGCTGGCCTTGCTGCTCAATATGAACGTCAAAGGCATCGCCCTTTACCGGACCTTTTATTACTTGCCGACGCTGGTGCCGATCGTGGCGACCGTCATCATCTGGCGCCTGGTCTTCAACTCGGAATTCGGCATTCTGAACGCGGGGTTGTCCGTGTTTGGGATCGGCAAGATCGACTGGATGGGCAGCGAAGGATTGATCAAGCCGGTTATTATCCTGCTGCAGGTATGGATTTCGGGGAGCGGGGTGCTTATCTTCCTGGCCGCTCTCAAGAACGTGCCGAAGCATCTGTATGAAGCGGTTCTCATCGATGGGGCTAACAAGGTTCAATCGTTCTTCCGCGTGACGCTTCCGATGATCAGTCCTTCCATTCTGTTTGTTGTCATTATCCAGACGATGTACAACTTTCAGATGTTTACGGAAGCGCTGCTGCTGACGAAGGGCGGGCCCAATTACGCGGCGTACACCTTTGTCTATAACATCTACAAATCGGCATTTACGGATTTGAAATTCAGCATGGCGATGACGCAGTCCATCTTCCTGTTCGCGCTGATCTCGCTGGTTACGTTTGTTCTGATGAAGCTGTCGAAGCGGTTTGTCTATTATGAAGGCGAGAAATAGAAGGGGGATACAAGATGACTACGTCTAACAGACGCGTGATGAAGCAAACCGGCAAATACGCGCTTCTGACAGCCGCGCTGGTGCTGTTCGCGGGACCGCTCGTATGGATGCTGTCGACGATGCTCAAGACAAAAGCCGAAACGTACAAGGTTCCTCCGACGTTGCTGCCGGAATCGCTCAATTTCGAAGCGTTCAACAGGCTGTTTGATGTACAGCCGCTGATGTGGAGGTGGATCCAGAACTCCTTCGCCATCTCCGCGCTTGTGGTGCTTGGCGCGGTATTGTCCAGCTCGATCGTAGCTTACGGCTTCTCGCGTTTTTCAACCAAGTACAAGGACCGGCTGTTCCCGATCGTCCTGATGACGCTGATGATCCCGCCGTCCATTCTGATGATCCCGTCCTACGTGCTCTTTACGAAGCTGCACTGGGTGGATACGTGGCTGCCGCTCATCGTTCCGGCATGGCTTGGCGGCGCGTACTACATCTTCCTGTTCCGGCAATTTTTCATGACGATCCCTCAAGAGCTTGACGAAGCGACTTATCTCGACGGAGGGAACCGTTGGACCGTGTTTACGAAGGTTATCATGCCGCTGTCCAAACCGATTGTCGTCACGACCGTAATCTTTGCTTTCGTGAACTCATGGCTCGATTTCCTCGGACCATTCCTTTACATCAAGAGCAACAACATGTTTACCCTCAGCGTTGGTCTGCAGCTGCTCATCGGCCAGACGAGTCAGGATTTCCCGGCGCTTGCCGCCGGCGCTTTTATCAGCATTGTGCCAATCGGTCTGCTGTTCCTGTTCGCGCAACGCTATATCGTTGAGGGGGTGGTGCTCACGGGTTCGAAGGGGTAAGGACGATAGGGAGAACAACACGGGCAGGCATAAGATTTTCAATACTGCTGTTTTCAAAATAATCTAAAGGGGAACTGGATATGAAAACAAACAGAAAGTGGTTATTGGGTCTTTTTACGCTGGTATTATCCATGACGATGATTATCTCCGGCTGCGGCAGCAGCAACAATAATGGCGGTTCGAACACCGCGGCAAACGGCGGGCAAAGCGATAACGGCAGTGCCGAGCAGACAGAGAAGCCAGCCGAGCCGGTTACGATTACGTATTCGCAATGGGGAACGGCGGAAGAGCTGCAGCGTACGCAAGAGCTTCTGGACAAATTCATGGAAGCCAATCCGAGCATTACCGTTAAGCTGGAAGGCAAGGACTGGGGCAGCTATTGGGACGGTCTGACGGCTAACGCCGCTGGCGGCACGCTTCCCGACGTATTCAAAACCAGCTACGCCTTTATTGAGAAATATGCCGAGCTCGGCATATTCAAAGAACTGGACGGTCCGCTTGCGGACAACGGCTTCGATCTGAACAATATTGACCCAAGCCTGCTCGGGCTACATAAATACAACGGCAAGCAGGTATCGCTTCCGATCGACGCGAACGTTATCGTCTGGTATTACGATAAAGCGATCTTTGCGGATCCGAAGAAAAATCCGAAGAACGCGCCCGTTCCTTCCCTTGAACCAACTTGGGATGAGATTATCGACATCGCAACCAAGCTGACGCTCGACAAGAACGGCAAGAACCCTGGCGAAGCCGGCTTTGACGGCAACAACATCGTGCAATGGGGCATGTCCGTATCGCCTGGTTCCTCCATGGATTGGTTCCTGGAGCCGGAGTTGTGGTCCAACGGCGCGAAGCTTGTGAACGATGACGGATCGCTTGCCCTGAATACCCCTGAAGCACGTGAAGTACTGGACTTCTTTATTGACGCAACGAAGAAAAAAATCAATACAACGCCTGCGCAAATCGAAGGTCTTGGCGGCCAGGTGAACCTCGGCATTACAACCGGCAAGGTTGCGATGAACCCGGGCGGCAACTGGAATACAACCAACTTCAAGGAAGCTAAGGTAGATTACGGCATTACGTACCTCCCGAAATTCAAAGAAAACAAAACGGTTGTACAACCGGCCGGTATCGCGATTTCGAGCAACACGAAGCATGAAGAGGCAGCTTACAAGCTGCTGGCATGGCTGGCAGGTCCTGAAGGTCAAACCGAGCTGGCGAAGCAAGGCTACTCGATTCCGGCGAATAAAGCGGCATCCGACGCTTATATCGCAACCGCAGGCGAAGCGAATAAAATCTTCCTCGACGCGCAGCAGTTCGGCATCATTTCGCCGTTCACGGTGAAGAAGACGGATCTGGTCTGGACATACGGCGAGCAATCGCTTAAGAATCCGCTTGCCGGCGACGGCAACGTGGATGCGGCCATTAAGGATCTGGAATCCAAGCTGAAATAAGAGGGTTAAGGAAAGAGCGGGGGAAAGAGGCGTTTGGTCGCTTCTTTTCCCTTTTTTGCTTAGGCCTGAAAGCCTGAAATGACGGTGTTTCTTGACTATTGATGAATAGGGCTATACAATAGAATTTGCCGCAACTTTTGCGTTGTTGCCGCAATTATAGAGAGCATATATTCGATATAGGAACAGAGAGGAACGTATGATGGCCAAGTTGAAGGATATTGCAGAGCAGGTCGGGGTATCGATCTCGACGGTATCGCGGGTCATGAAGAATGACTCCACCCGTTCCGTCAGCGAAGAGACCCGTAAGAAAATTTGGGAAGTTGCGGAGAAGCTCGGCTACAAGGCGAACCGTGCGGAGAAGCTGGGCAAATCCGATAACAAGCTGATGGTTCATATCGGCTGTGTCGTTGCCATTCCTCAGAACAAATATAATAATCCTTATTTCTCCGTTATTCTGGAGGGTATCGAGAAAGCATTGACGGAGTCCGGCCTGCGGCTGGATTTTGTATACAGCATCGAGAATCAGCAGGATATCCAGCAGCTGCAGTCCCTCGTGAAGGAGCACCGGATTGACGGCATGATTATTGTCGAGCGGATTGATGCGGATGCGTACCAGTGGATCAAGCAGAACGTGAAGGCTGTTGTTGGCGTGGATTTGGCGGACAGAACGATTCCGGTCGTCTGTTACGACCGCGAAGCCGCGGCGAAGGAAGCCGTGCAGCATCTGATCAAGCAGGGACATAAGCAAATTGGCTATATTGGCGGTCCGGAGTTGAACGATCCTTTCCGTCAGGAGAAGCGATTCCTCGGCTACCAAAGCGCGATGCGCGAAGCGGGGCTGGAGCTGAACGACAATTGGATCATCGACGTGAAGTGGGATGTATCCCTCAGCTACGAGTTGACCAAGCAGGCATTCGAGAAAAAAGGCTATTCGCCAACCGCCATATTCGCGGCCAGCGATATGATGGCGATTGCTGCAATGCGCGCCGCTTCGGAGCGCGGTCTTCGCATCCCGGAGGATATTGCGGTCGCCGGCGTCGATAATATCGAAATTTCCGAGTTCACTTCGCCGCCGCTTACGACCATTCATGTACCCAAGCTCGAGATGGGGATGTACGCGGTGAAGCTGCTGCTCGATTATTTAAATCATCAATACTCGCTGCCGGTGCGCATGACGATTCCGTACCGGATGGTCTACCGCCGCTCTTCCGAGTCTCAGCAGCCGGCCGTCAGCAGCGTGCAATAAAAGAGTAAAGGCGTCCTAAAGTCATCCTTGATGGCTTAAGGGACGCCTTTTTTTATGCGCATGGCATAGAACTCTGCAAGTAGAACTGCGCTCCGCCTGGCTATAGCAAACGCTGAGTTACGTTGCACGAAGTGCAGGATAATGACCCAAAACAGTGGCTGCTGATGAGATAGGCTGCATGGAATGCAGTATATTGTTCGTAAGGAGCTCAGATAAACCGTTTTTCCCATGATATCCTGCACTCCGTGCAGGATATGGCTATTAGAGAGCCCCAAATGTACGATTACACTGCATATCGTGCAACATAAACCAAGGGATTTCTCACCTCTGCGCCCGGGCCTTGGCGGTGCGGGCATAATCGGACGGCGGCATGCCGGTCGCCTTCTTGAAATCGCGCGAGAAATAATGAATGCTGCTATAGCCGAGCATGGCGGCAATCTCGGTCATGTTGTATTGGTGCTCGCGGATCATCGTTTTTGCTTCCTCGATCTTGAGCTGCTTGAAGTAGTCCATCGGGCCAATGCCGGCCTGCGCGTGGAATACTTCTTTGAGCCGACTTTTCCCCAAATGAAGCTCCTTGCACAGCCTGTCCAAGGTCAACTGCTCGCCCAAGTGTCCGCGCATGAAGGAGATAATCCGGTCGGCCGTCCGCTGCTCGGCTTTCTCCGTCTGGAAGGAGGCGGGCTTGCGAGCGGATTGCCGGTCGCAATCCTCTTGCTGCCGGATCAGCTGAACGAGCAGGATCTCCAAGTAATTGCGCATCGCCTGCTCGCTGGCGAAAGGGGCGTCCTCCCGGGTAACAAGCTCGTGGATATCCGACTTGTCGTAAGGCGGTTCAAAGGAATAAAAGCCTTCCTGCATAAGTAATGAGAGCAGATTCCGGTCTTTTGTCCCCAGCTGCAAGATCCGGTTCTCGAAGCTTTCCATGCACGGGGAAGCGCACTCGAATGATAGAACGAACAGATTAGGCGGCTTATGCTGGCTGCCGACCTTCACCGTATGGAACTCTCCGGGCTTATGGAAGATGATCATGCCTTGCTCGAGCTGATGCGTCTGCTCATCGGCTCTTACCTCGACGGTTCCCTTGTCCACGTAAAGCAGCTCCCAGAAGTCGTGCTGCTCTCCCTCGAACACGTAGCCTTTCGCAAATTCAAAGTAATGGAACGAAATCAGCTTGCGTACCGCAAGCATTTCTTTCAGCGTATGGCGAGTGAATTCCACCTTCGGCTCTCTCCCTTTTCATGTCCGTTTGCACTAATTATAAATCCTTTTCGCCCTGTGCAAAAGGTCCGGCTGATTTGCTAAAGAAGGGCCTGGCGGCGGGCTTTATAATGGCAATATAAAGAGCTAAAGGAGGCTGCCCAACTTGAAAAAAGGGATTAATATTTGGTCATTTCCGGCAGGCATGAGTATAGAGGAAAGTATTGAACTGGCGAAGGATGCGGGTTTTGACGGCATCGAGCTGTCGCTGAACGAGACAGGCCCGCTGAGCCTGGAAAGTACAACGGAAGAAGTACGAGCAATCCGCCAATTTGCGGATAACACCGGTATCGAGCTGTCGAGCCTGGCAAGCGGCTTGTATTGGGACTACCCGCCAACCAGCGAGAATGAGCAAGTGAGCGCGAAAGCGTTTGACGTTGCAAGAAAGCAGCTTGAGCACGCGGCTGCGCTGGGCGTGGATTCGGTGCTGATCGTGCCTGGAGCGGTCGGCGTTGATTTTATTCCGAATGCGCCGGTGGTTCCTTATGACCGGGCGTATGACAATGCGCTGGCTTTCTTCACGAAGCTGGCGAAGGAAGCGGAAGCGGTGAAGGTAGCCGTTGGCATCGAAAACGTCTGGAACAAGTTCCTGCTGTCTCCGCTTGAGATGCGTGGATTTATCGACGCGGTAGGCTCCGAGTACGTTGGTTCTTACTTCGACGTAGGCAATGTTGTTTATTCCGGCTATCCGGAGCATTGGATCTCGATCCTGAACAAACGGATCAAGAAGGTGCATTTCAAGGATTACCGCAGACAAGCGGGCGGACTTCACGGCTTTGTGGATCTGCTTGCTGGTGATGTGGACTATCCGGTCGTGATTCAAGCGCTGGAAGCGATAGGCTATAACGATTACGTAACGGCGGAGATGATCCCGCCATACACCCATCATACGAAACAAATCGTGTATAACACTTCGGCTGCAATGGATGCCATCTTGGGGAGGACGGAACGCTAATGCTTAAAATTGGACTGATTGGACTCGGTTTTATGGGCAAGACACACCTGGAGAACTACCTGCGCCTTGAAAGAGAAGGAGCGCCGATTCGCGTCGTAGCGCTTTGCGACGTGGACGAAGTGAAGCTGAACGGCGGCGGCAGCGGCGGCAATATCGATACTTCCTCGGAGAACGCGATCGATTACGGCCGTTTCAACAAATATACGTCGGTACAAGCGATGCTGGAGAGCGAGCAGCTTGATGCGGTGGATATAACGCTGCCTACCTTCCTGCACCGCGATGTCACTACCCAATGCTTAAGCAGCGGCGTTCATGTTCTCTGCGAGAAGCCGATGGCTATGAATGCGGAAGAGTGTGACGTCATGATTGCGGCTGCGGAAGAAAGCGGCAAGCAGCTGATGATCGGACAATGCCTGCGCTTCTGGCCGGCTTATGTCTACCTGCAGGAGCTCGTCAGCAGCAACAGGTTCGGCGATGTAACTAGCGCGTACTTCTACCGCGGCGGCGGCACGCCATCCTGGGGACCTTGGGTACTGGTGAACGAAAAGGGCGGCGGCGCTTTGCTCGATATGCACGTGCATGACACGGATGTCGTGAATTGGCTGTTCGGGAAACCGGAAGCGGTATCGTGCTACGGCAGAAACGTGATCGCGGGAAGCGGCTACGATATCGTCTCCACGCATTACCGTTATGCGGATAACAAGATTGTATCCGCCCAAGTGGACTGGACGTTAAATGGCGACTTCGGCTTTGAGATGGGCTACAAGGTTAACTTTGAGCACGGCAACGTGCAGTTCGACGGCGCTTCCGTCAAAGTAAATCCGAATGACGGAGCAGGCTTCACGGCCGAGCTGCCGGCTGATCAGGGCTATTACTATCAGCAAAAATATTTCATCGAAGCGCTTATTCAAGGCTTGCCGCTGGATACGGCTACTCCGGAGAGCACAAAGGGCAGCATCGAGATCGTAACGGCGGAGCGGGAATCGGCGGATCAACGCGGCGCTTGGATTGCCGTACCGTAAAGGATCGCCAAGCCATGAGCAAACAGCATGAGTTTTCATTTGCAGCGGGCGCTGCCGGCTATACGGATAAAGAATGGCAGGCGCTGCCGCCCGCCGAGGTTGCTTATCAGCAGTGGCTTCATATAGAGCAGCCACCTGAGACGGAGGTTCGCGGCGTATACGATGAAGAGGCGCTGTACCTGCAGTTCCGGGTTTACGAGGAATCGCCTGTCATGCGTCACAGGCAGCATGGCGACCCGGTCTATCAGGACAGCTGCGTGGAGTTTTTCGTTCAACCGCTGCCCGCCAGGGATTCGCGTTATCTCAACTTCGAGCTGAACGCCGCCGGTGTGCTGCTCTTGGAGATAGGGGAGAGCGGCGGCTCGAAACGCAAGCGGATTCTGCCGGAAGCCGCCAGCCAGTTCGGCATACGCACGGTCCTTGGCTTATGGAATCCCGAATGCCGGAGAATGTACTGGGAGCTTAACCTGCGTATCCCGTTTGCTTTCCTTAAATATTGGTTTCCGGATTTCCGGGCGGAGCCCGGTGCCGTGATGAAGGGCAATTTCTATAAATGCGGCGATCTGACGCCGGCCCCTCATTACTTGAGCTGGTCGCCGGTTCAGTCGGATACCCCTAATTTTCATCGCAGCGACAGCTTTGGAACGCTGGTATTTAAATAAGAACGTTTAAAAACAGCGGTGCCTTGCACCGCTGTTTTTTTGTGTATTCTCGGAAGATTTCCGTTCATGTCTGGTTAAATATACACGACCTGCCGAATTAGGTTCATTAAAGTTTCGTAAAGTTATTCACATAGTTACCCACATATCAACGGGCTGATTACACGGGAAAATTAGACTTTCAACAGCTTTCATCCACATATCCACAGGTCGTTTTATCCACACGTGATTAATTATTAAGCCCCTTAATTTATCACTTCCGCCTCAAAAAGAAAGCGTGTACAATAGGGGGCATCAACCCAAACGAACGTGTTGAACCATGGGGAGGACCGGCAGTGAGAGAGCAAGGCGCTATTCTCGATTAATGCTTGCAAAATAGAAAAAAGCAGCCGAGTCGGCTGCTTTTTTTGCATGTGATTTACGAAGTAGGATAAACGTTGAAACTCCACAACAGGGGATCGCCAATGCTCGAGTTATCGTTTAATTGAACAAGCTGAACGGACATCTGATAATTTCCTTCAACGGTCAACGTACTGATTAGCGAAATATCGATTCCGCGGCCTGCCAGATCCCAACCGCCTGCCGTACCCGTGCCCGTATCGGATAATCGCAGCAAAGCTGATCCCTCGTTGTTTGTTTCGATTAGAACCGGATCTCCATGCTGAGGCTCTCCCTCCGCAACATGCGGGCCAACGTAGATACGCATCACCTGGCCTGCAACCGGTTCGTTATCCGGTCCCGTAAAGGAAAACCGATAGCCGACTTCAGCTTCATCCGCAAGACCGTATGCGTTGGATTGGAACCTCCACAGTCCTTCTACATTCTGATAGAATTCCACTTGCTCATAGTTGAAAGCATACGCGGCATCCGGAATAACGGTAAGCGTACGGGTAAAGCTGCCGAGAACAACCGGATCTCCATCGGTTACCTTCAGTAATTCGGTCTTCTCGGTATATTGTCCGGCGTCCTTTAATGACGAGCTGTAGCTGATCAAGCTGTCTTCCCGATCTAGCAGCTCGGCAAGCGTATAGTTCTCATCATAGGATTTGCGTAAAATAAAGCTTCCTTCAAAGTTCGATTCAACGACCGAATCGTTAAATTGCACCGGTAGTCCGGTTACCGGCTCACCATCCTTTTGCATCGTCACCTTGACCTGAACCTTGGTATCCGGATCAATATTTTCGGTTCCGAAATACAGCGATTGGACATAATTATCGCTGCCCGCTCGAAGCTCCGTAGACGCGTCATCGCTGTAATGAATCTCAACCTTTGGCGTTGAGGGTGGTTCCGGCGTTGCAGGCGGCGTAACGACCGGCGATGCAGGAGGGACTACGGGCTTTGTTTCATTGGTTACGAGCTGCCCGGATTGCTGCATATTCATGAGCAGCTCCGCTTGCTGTTGGGCTCTCTGAAATTCCGTCTGCTGCAAGCCCGAAAGCGTATTTAGCAAAGCGGCTTCCGCTAATTTCTTTGCCTCTTCCATCGCTTGTTTGTTCGCTTCATCCAGTTTTTTGCTGGTTTCTTCATACTGGTTTTTCCTGTCCTCCAGCTGAGATTGAAGCTGCTCCTGGCGCTTTTGCTGCTCCTCAAGCTTTGCTTTCTGTTCTTCCTGAATTTTCTGAAGCGCCTTTTGGCGTTCTGCTTCCAAAGAAGGGTCGAGACCCGCTGTTGGATCCATTGGTTTCACGGTGCCAAGATCCAGCTTGTTGCCGCTGCCGCCAGACTTTTTGTTGGCCTCTTCAATTAGTTTGGTTAACTCGTCGTTGGATAGCTTGCTTTGATTCTGCGCATCCTTGGCGATATTGCCGAGCAGCTGGTCCAAGTTGTTCTTGATCTTATCCAGCGACTCTTGGTCCGTCAAGCTTGGAGTGCTTGGGTTAGTTGAACTGGCGGCAAGCTGCTTTTTCAACTCTTCCAAGTATTGAGCATTCTCTTCGTCAATTGCGGCCTTCTCCTTAATGATGGCTGCAATAACGTCAGGAGAGGCATTTTGTATCAGATCGTTTATATTCAATTGGCTAACATTCTGATTCATAGACCTTGCAGGAGGAAGCGCGCCAAGCGTAATTTGCTGAGCAGGCAGGATTAACGTTGGTATCGACTGCGGCATCGTAAATTGCGTTGCCGAAAAGTTTCCAGCCGATTCTATTTTGCCGCTCGCAAGAACTACCTCAACAATGCCTGTTAAGGGATTAACGGAAGTATAAAACTGAGTGCCTCTTACCGCGTTTGTTACAAGACCGGTCTGGACCTCGAAACGGTCAGAAGAATGAGTCAGGGTTGCTGCATGCGAGAAAATATGTCCGGCAAGCACGTTTAGACGCGTAGTCCTATTACCGTTCGTGCCCCGCAGCTCGGTTGCAGCCAGAACGGTACCCGATCCAACGTTAATTACATCCCCTTTATCCGGCGTGCGCAGCTCGGCTGTCGCTTTTGCCCCCGTTGAGAGTACGGCGCCTTCCCCAAGCTTCATGCCTACGTAAGCATCAACGGTAAGCAGGCCGCCAAAGCTCACCTTCGACACGCCCCGGAGGGCGGTTATTTCGAAGAAGCGCGGAGTGTACTTCGTACCGGCTGTTGAAGCCGCGCCGGACTCTGTTGCATGCTTCAGATCCCGGATGATGACGAGCTTGTCGCTGCCTGCCCACTGCACATCCTTGCCCATGATTTCCGCCATTAGACGAAGCGGCGCAATGACTCTGTTCTTCACGATATACGGAGCAACATCCGCGGTCAAAACGCGCTTATCGCTTCCGGCCGTTTCAATCACAACGTTCCGGTCTCCGGGAGTAAGCCACACGGTCCGGCTATCCTTTTTCAGTTGAATTCTGCCGTTATCGCTTGGAGCAAGGGTGAAACCAAGAAGCTCGCCAACCGCCCGCAGCGGCAGCATAACTCTTCCTTGCTTGACTTGAGGAGCAACGTCCGAAGCAAGCAGTTTATTGCCGTAAGCGACCGCAATGGACCCTTTCTTCCACGAAGCGGGAGGGGAATAGCTGGTCCACTCCCGGACTGCCGAATTGTTGGTGTCCGCAATCAACAGCTTACCGCTTGCCGTAATGGCCGCATCCGAAGGCGTGTTGAAAAGAGCCTCGCTCTCAATACCTTCGGAGAAGCCGGCTTGTCCGCTTAATGAACCGGCAATCGTTGTCACTTGGCCATCCTTCAGTTGGCGGACCGCGTGATTAAGCGCATCCGCAATGATAAGGCCGGAGTCTTTGGACCATGCAAGACCCCGTGGGGAATGGAAACGCGCTGCTGAAGCCGACCCATCCGCAAAGCCGTAGCCGGCGTAAAGCGCTCCAGGCTGGAAAGCGGAATCCGAAGGCCCCGGACCCGCTGCCGTTGTTACGGTTCCTTTTGAGAAATCAATATAACGAATCGCTTGATTGCCGGAGTCGCTGACATACAAATTGCCTTTCCCATCAAGCGCCAGTCCTGCCGGCTCATTGAACTGGGCTTCAGCCAGTGAGCCATTCTTGTAGCTTCCGGCAAACGAGGCAACGCCGGAACGAAGCTCTACAGCGCGCGAAGAGGCAGCGCCGATTGTGGTCACATCGCCTTGCGGACTGATCCGTCGGATGACATGATTCAGCGTATCCGCTACATACAGCGTACCGTCCGCGGCAACAACGACATCCTGCGGATGATTAAAGAAGGCGGCGCCGCCTTTGCCATCCTTCAAGCCTTGAACGCCATTGCCCGCAATCGTGGTTACGTTGCCGGCTGCATCGATTTTTCGAATGGCATGATTGCCCGCGTCGGCTACGAATACATCCCCGGCCGCATTAACGGCAAGTCCCGCAGGCTGGTTAAAGAACGCCAGCTTGGCTTGTCCGTCCAGTAAACCGCCAGCGGGAAGGCCGGTGTCCGCACGCTTGTCGGACAAAGAAGCGCCGGCATAAATCTCGCTATGGCCGCCGGCAATGCGGCGAATGACATGATTAGCGGTATCCGCTGCCAATATAGATCCATCCTTCAACTGCGCAATGCTGCTTGGCTGGCGGTATGCATCATCCAGTTCCGCGAGTGCGATCCGGTCAGGTCCGCCGGCCAGCGATGTCGTATCGCCCAGCGGCAGTCCGTTTCCGTTCGTTCTTTCTGCTGCAGAAGCTTCCTTGGCAAAGCCTATGCCCGTAAACATATTTCCAATTAGTAGAATAATAACGGCAATAATGACAAGTTGCCTTTTATACACGAATATCCCCCCTGAGTCAATATGAAAATCCATATTAATTCTACCATAAACTACTATATTTAATAGGTTTTAATGCTTAGGTGGTTAATGAATTTTTTGAGTACGGCTAAATTATTTTACGTTGACTATGTTTCGTTATCCGATGCGGCCGCCCTTAGCAATAAGGTACGGCCGTTTTCTATATTTTCCAAGGTGTGGTAAGGTAATCATAAGAACGGGGTCACTATGAACAGGAGGGAAATGATGAGAAAGAAGGGCATGTGGATAGGTGGGGCTATAGGCTTGCTGCTGCTTGCCGGATGCACGAATTCGGAGTCAAACGAACCCACGCCAACACCAACACCAGTGGTTAGTGAACTTGCTGAAACGCCGGTGCCAAGCATAGAAACGCCAGTAGAAACGGATGACGGATCGGTTAACGGACAATTGGAGCTGAGCCGTCTGGAGAACGTATTTGCGTTCGCGGACGAAACGGGGCAGCAGTTGATTACGATTCCAAGCGAAAACGGGGACGAAGTCGAGGATCCCGAGCAGTTTGTCACGGCTGTCGGAAACGGCGGGGATCGCGTTGAGATCGAGTATGTCCGCCGACAAGAGGCCAATGATCAGGATACCAATAGACAGTCGATCGACAACTTCAACAATATGGCGGGGGATATCTATAAGATAAAAGGCGAAGGGATACTTATGCCGAATAAATCGTATCTGCTCGCCAAGGAAGGCGTCGTCAGCCAAGATTCCCTCGTTGACATAACCAGCGCCGAAGACGGGCAATACGAACAAGCGGATGCCGACACGATAGCCCGCGTGGAAGGATTAATGGGCAGAAAAGTGACGTCGAGCAGCATACTCTCCGAATCGGATCAAGAGAAGGTAGCCTTGTTTGTATTCGAGCGTGACGGAGACGACATGCTGGCAAGCATCGCTTACATCAATGACGACAAGGTGCTGTTCAAGGATTTCCCCGCAACCTATAACGAATCCGGTACTTGGCGGGTAGACGGCGGCGACGACCCTGGAAGATTCGAAGTGCTGTTCCTGGCCCACTCGGATGAAGGGGTGCTGCTGGGGATCGCTTGGGCGGGTGCCGAAGGCGAGAACTTGTTTGTCTTGCAGGAAGCAGACGGTGCACTGGAGGATACGGATCTTAAGGGCGGAAGGTATTGGTCGCCTTCATAACCATTTTGTTGTAGAGCAGCCGAAAGGCTGCTTTTTTCAATACATAACCTTTTCTCATATAGTACCTAGGCGATACATGATCTATCCGCTAATTAGTCTGGGAAAATAAGTATACTTCCGAGCGGTTGACAAGAAATCATCCCGAACGTAATATACCTATAGGGGTATACGTATTAAACTCAAATTTACATCCCGGCGGGCAAAGCAAATCAATATTTGTTTTTCATAGTGGCAAAAAACCTACATTTTGAGGAGGCTACAACATTGCTTGATATTAAAGTAAATCAGGTGCTGGATTGCAAAGGCTTGGCATGTCCGATGCCGATTGTCAAAACAAAGAAAGCGATGGATCAGCTTGAATCCGGTCAAGTGATAGAGGTTCAGGCAACGGACAAAGGTTCGCTTGCTGATATTCAAGGCTGGGCGAGAAACACGGGCCATCAATATTTGGGAACTGTCGAAGAGGGAGATTTGCTTAAGCATTATCTCCGTAAATCAAGTCCTAATGAAGTGAAGGAAGAGAAAAAGCATCCTCTTACGGCGTCCAACGACGAACTTTTGAAGAGGCTGCAAGCGGCAGAGAACATAACGATTCTCGATGTGCGGTAGTCCGCCGAATATTTGTTTAATCGCATACCCGGTGCCGTATCTATTCCGCTTGGCGAGCTGGAATATAGACTAGGTGAACTGAAGCCGGAGGATGAGCTGTATGTCGTTTGCAGAACTGGCGCCAGAAGCGATTTGGCCTGTCAGCTGCTCGCAAGCAAAGGCTTCAAGCAAGTAAAG
This sequence comes from Paenibacillus sp. ATY16, assembly GCF_003399985.2. Lineage (NCBI taxonomy): Bacteria > Bacillati > Bacillota > Bacilli > Caryophanales > Paenibacillaceae > Paenibacillus > Paenibacillus sp. ATY16. The sequence continues at coordinate 109,738 of NZ_NMOK02000033.1, forward strand.
AATGTGATACCGGGCATGTCGGAATGGACGGGACCAACGGAAAAGCTGTAAACAAACAACCAATAAACGGAGGTTATCTAATATGAGCACTAAAGTAGCGATTATCGCAAGCAACGGCGGAATGTTTGACGCGTACAAGGTTTTTAACATTGCAACGGCATCTGCGGCAACGGACGCAGAAGTGGCTATTTTCTTCACCTTCGAAGGCTTGAACCTGATTCACAAGGAGATGCATCGCCAGCTGCCGCTTCCGGCAGGAGCGGAGCATTTTGCGGAAGGCTTCAAGCAAGCCAATGTTCCGGCTATTCCGGAGCTGCTTGCAATGGCGATGGAAATGGGCGTAAAAATCATTGCCTGCCAAATGACGATGGATGTCATGAATTTGAAAAAAGAAGATTTTGTAGACGGAATCGAAGTCGGAGGAGCCGTTACCTTCCTCGACTTTGCCAAGGACGCTAACGTTTCTTTGACTTTCTAAACCATAATCCTAATTTTATATTCTCCTAAGGAGGCTTCAATAATGACGGATACAACAATTGAAAAAATGACAGCGAAAGAGCTTACCCGCATGGTTCTCGATAAGCAGGATTTGTTTATTCTCGATGTGCGCAACGAAACGGATTTTCAGGATTGGAAAATCGAAGGCGACAGCATTGAAATCATCAATATTCCTTATTTCGAATTGCTGGAAGGCGTTGACGACATTCTTCCCCGCATTCCGGTAGGCAAAAAGATTCTTGTTGTCTGCGCGAAGGAAGGCTCTTCGAAATTCGTGGCTGAACAGCTGGCGGAAGCTGGCCGCGGCGACGTATTTTATCTCGAAGGCGGCATGAAATCGTGGAGCGAATACCTGGAGCCAGTAAAGATCGGCGATCTGAAGGACGGCGGCGAGCTGTACCAGTTCGTACGGATTGGCAAGGGCTGCTTGTCTTACATGGCTGTATCGAATGGGGAAGCCGCGGTGGTCGATGCGCTGCGAATGACGGACGTTTTCGAGCAATTCGCTAAGGAGAAGGGCGCTGTAATCAAGCATACGCTGGATACGCATCTGCATGCCGATCATATATCCGGAGGCCGGAAGCTGGCCGAGACAACGGGCGCTACGTATTGGCTGCCGCCAAAGGATGCGGAAGAGGTAACTTTCGGTTACGAGAAGCTGGAAGAGGGCCGCGATATTACGGTCGGAAACACAACAATCCGGATTCAGCCGGTCTATTCCCCTGGCCATACGATTGGCAGTACGTCCTTTATCATTGACGATCAATATCTGTTAACCGGAGACATCTTGTTCATCAAATCGATCGGCAGACCCGATTTGGCTGGCCAAGCTGAGGATTGGGTGAGCGATTTGCGGGAGACGCTGTACAAGCGTTATAAATCCTTGTCGGAGGATCTGATGGTTCTGCCTGCCCATTTCGGCAAAGTCACGGAGCTTGGAGAAGGCGGAAGAGTCATGGCGAAGCTGTCCGATTTGTACCTTAGCAACCCCGGTCTCAATATTGCGGAAGAAACGGAATTCCGCCGTACGGTAACGGAGAATCTGCCTCCGCAGCCTAATGCTTATCAGCAAATCCGTCAAACGAATATGGGGAAAATAAATCCAAGCGAGGACGAGCAGCGCGATATGGAAATTGGCCCTAACCGCTGCGCCGTTCATGATAAATAATAAGGAACAACAAAATCATTCATTCCGGGAGGAAATAAACATGAAAACAGATCTTACGGTAGATACAAAGGGAATGGCATGTCCGATGCCGATCGTAAAAGCGAAGAAAGCATTGGATAGCCTGCAGGTAGGCCAGGTTATGGAGGTTTTGTCTACGGATAAGGGCTCGGTAAACGATTTTCAAGCGTGGGTAAAGCAAACGAAGCATGAGCTGCTCAGCCACGAAGAAGACAACGGCATTTATAAATTTTACGTTCGAAAAATTTAAATGATAGGAAATAAGCGAATACGCCTTTGCGCATCCGCTTATTTCAAGCCGTCATAGACGATGGTAACGCCAAGCGTGCAGTAGGTTTCTTCTTTGTAGTGTCCCTGCGGGCAAGATTTAGTTGTGCAGGCCGTATTCGACACAGCTTGAAGCTTATCGTCGCAAACCGGGCATTTATCTTCAAACCAGCTTTTTATTTTATTGAGCATCATTATACCTCATTTCATATAAAATTACTTGGTATTAGTATAGCTTCTTTTATATGCTGCGTATACAGGTTTTTGTGCAAAAAACGTTGTCTTGGAAGGAGGGGAACAATGGATACTCTGCTCTACATCATCATGGCAGCCCTTGGGGTTGTTGGCTCCTTCTTTTCAGGTTTGCTTGGTATCGGCGGCGCGATCATTAATTTTCCGCTGTTATTATATGTGCCGCCTCTGTTTGGCGCCGCATCCTTTTCGGCCCATGAGGTTTCTTCGATAAGTATGTTTCAGGTGTTTTTCGCCTCGCTTGCCGGCGTACTCGCCTTTCGCAAGAAGGGCGGCGGAGCGCAAGCGGTTCTCCATAAAGGGCTTGTTGCTTATATGGGGAGCAGCATTCTCGCAGGAAGCTTGATCGGCGGCTTCTTATCGGGAATGCTCGACGGAAACATGATTAATTTGATTTACGGGATCCTTGCCGTGCTTGCCGTTATCCTTATGCTTATTCCCCGCAGAGGGACGGAAGAAAAGGCAGGGGATCTGTCCTTTAATAAGTTTATCGCGGTAGGAGCTTCATTCCTTGTAGGGATTGTGTCCGGTATTGTGGGAGCGGGCGGGGCATTTATTCTGATTCCGATCATGCTAACGGTGCTGAAGATACCGACGCGAACCACTATAGCGTCCTCACTTGCCATTGTATTCATTTCGGCGATTGGGGGAGTAGCCGGCAAACTAACCGGCGGAGGGATCCCGCTTTGGCCTACGGTGTTTACCGTAATCGGCAGTCTGATCGGGGCGCCGCTTGGTTCCAAGGTGAGCTCAAAAATCAATGTGAAATTGTTGAGATACGGTTTGGTCGTGCTTATTGCGTTTACGGCTGTGAAGACGTGGTTGACTATCCTGTAATTGGAGCGAATGCAGCTATTGCAGAAGAGGTTTTTCGGCATTTATAATACCTATAGGGGTATTGGTATGAGGAGAGAATAATAAGAGAATAATAAACCGAAAGGGTGTCTGTATCAGGACATGGCAGAAAAAACGACGATTGTTTTGTTTAGCGGCGATTTGGATAAGGCGATTGCGGCTTTTATTATAGCGAACGGGGCAGCGGCCTATGATCATGAAGTTACGATCTTTTTCACGTTCTGGGGTCTAAACACGCTTCGGAAAGACGAGGTCGTCAAGACGCGCAAAGGTCCTCTGGAAAAAGCCTTTGGCTGGATGATGCCGCGAGGCGCCCGGAAGCTGGGGTTGTCCAAAATGAATTTTGGCGGCCTTGGACCGCAAATGATCAAGCATGTGATGAAGAAGCATAATGCCTTATCTCTGCCGCAACTAATTGAGCTGGCTCAAGAGCAAGGCGTTAAGCTTGTCGCCTGCACGATGACGATGGACCTGCTCGGTCTGCAAAAGGAAGAGCTTATTGACGGACTGGAATACGCAGGCGTAGCGGCTTATCTCGGAGATGCGGTTGATGCGAAAGTAAATCTTTTCATTTAAAGGTGTTAGTATAGAAGAAATTTGCTCTATACTATACCTATACCGGTATGATATAGAGAGGAAGATTGAAAATGGATTACAACTATACAGATGCGATGAAAACTAGATTAAGAAGAATTGAAGGGCAAATCAGAGGCGTGCTTCGTCTGATGGAGGAAGGAAAATCCTGCAAGGACGTGGTATCGCAGCTGTCTGCGATACGAAACGCATCGGATAAGGCGATTGCGCAGATTGTCGCGGAGAACCTGCAGCAGTGCATTCTCGCTGAGCAAGCCGCAGGCAATAAGGATACGAGTAAAATTGTACAGGAAGCGGTAGAGCTGCTGGTAAAGAGCCGCTGATGCTTTCCGATCGAATATGAGAAAAGGAGAATCGTTATGGCATTTCAAGTAACTAAAACGATTTCGCCGGCAGAAGTGGCCGAGAAGCTTAAGCAAGGTGAGACATTGTGTATGGTGGATGTCCGCGAGCCTAACGAGTGGGCGGCAGGCCATGTTGAAGGAGCAAAGCATATTCCTCTTGGCCAGCTTGGCGAACGGCTGCATGAGCTCGACTCTTCCGCGGAGATCATTATGATCTGCCGCAGCGGCAACCGAAGCGGACTGGCTTGCGAATTATTAAGCGAAAAGGGCTTTAATGTTGTGAATATGACGGGCGGATTAAACGCCTGGACAAGCGGGCTGGTTTAATGAGTACGGGGACCCTTATCAATATTGTCATTATCGTGCTGATCGCATGGTTTGCCTATACCCGCATGAAACCGGCCAAAGGCTTGAGAAACCTGAATGCGGAAGTGTTTAAGGAAGAAAGCGTTAAATACGGAGCGATGATTATTGATGTCCGGGAGCCCGGAGAATTCAAGGGCGGATTTATTCCCGGCGCACGGAACATTCCCTTGTCCCAGCTCTCCCGCCGACTTGGCGATATTCCACGGGATAAAACGCTGCTGCTCTACTGCCGTAGCGGGATGAGAAGCAAAAACGCGGCCGCAGTACTGCGCAAAAACGGATACAGCGATCTTGCCCACCTGCAAGGCGGCATTAGCGCATGGAAGGGCAAACTGTCAAAATAATAGCGAAATGGCTGTCGGGTTTCCCCGACAGCCTATTTTTGTCCTATGCTTGTTCTCGCCGGCTTTAGAGAATACAGCCGTTTACGCTTGCTTATTACCAGCCGAAGTCGAGCGTTTTACCCGTTTCCGTGTACGTCTTAATGTTGCTGAGCATCATCCACCAGTGCTCTTTCGAATTCGCAAAGGAAGGGTGATCCGGCGTCCACTGATCATTAACGAGCGTCAGCTTGGTGCAAGAGCCTACCGTCTCCAGAGTGAAGGTCACGCGGGATTCAAGTTCGTCATGGTTGTCCCTGTAAGAAGGGCCCGGATGCTCCAGATAGCTGAGCGATTTGCCCGGGTCCGCCTCCAGTATTGTGCCGTATACATGAACCGTATTCTCGCCGTCCGCTCCGGGGCCAACGTATTCGAAGGAGGAGCCAGGCTCCAGGGTAGAGTTCAGGACAGTTCCGAAAAAGGTGCTCCGGGTTCCTTCGGGACTGACAAGCGTCTGCCACACTTGCTCAGGCGAGGCGTCAATATAGAATACATAGTTGAGTTCCATCTTTAAGTGATCCTCCTAAAAAAGAATTCCCACAATAGGTTCTTCTATGCTTGTGGTAAACTCATTATAGATGAGGCCTTTTTCTAAGTATTGTAAAAACGCGACAGGAACAGGAGTGAAGGGATGAGCCAACCGCAAACCCGGCCCAGCATGGGCGTTCTCGGATTAAATGGAGCAGGGGACCAATTCCGGCTGGAACGTTATCCGGCTTCGGAGGTATTGTCGCCTTTTATCAAGCATTACTGGATGGTTCAGTGGAATCTGGAACAGAATGATTCCTATTGGCAGCATGTTGTACCGAATCCGTGTGCCAATCTGGTGGTGGAGCAGGGCAAAACTTTTTTCTACGGGCCAGGCAAAGAGAAGTTCTCTTATCTGCTGAGCGGAAGCGGAATTGTTTTTGGCGTGAAGTTCCGGCCGGGCGGACTTTATCCGTTTGTGAATAGAGAGCTGTCCGAGTTGACGGGAAGACCCATAGAGGTGGAGACCGTGCTCGGGATACAAGGATCGGAGCTTGAAGAGCTTGTACTCGCCGAGCAGAATCATGACCAGCGGATGATTCAAGTGGTCGAGCGGCTTCTGACAAAGAGGCTTCCGCCTTATGATGAGCAAATTACGCTAGTCAATCAGATTATCGATTATGCGGCCGGCAACCAGGGTATAACCAAGGTAGAGCAGGTCTGCGAGTTTTTTGACATAAACATCCGGAAGCTTCAGCGATTGTTCGCCAAGTACGTCGGAGTAAATCCGAAGTCGGTGATCCGGTTGTTCCGGCTGCAAAATGCCGCTGAAGCGATGGACCTTGGGCAAGCCCAGGATTTGGCCGGGTTATCGGTAGAATTGGGTTATCACGATCAGGCGCATTTCAGCAAAGACTTCAAAGCCGTGATAGGCCGATCACCCGAGCAATATTTATCGAATGTTATTCTGTAAGGTTTAGAGCAAAGGAGTGCTGGCAATGAGGAGACAAAAGCTGCTTATCGGCGGACGAGAGATCGAGACGGCAACCTATACGACGCTTTATGCGCCTTATTCTAAGGAGGCGATCGCCGAGATTGCGGACGCCGGATTGGCGGAGGCGAATCTGGCTATTGAAGCTGCGGTAGAGGCCAAGGCAGTTATGCGTAAAATGCCGTCCCACAAGCGTGCCGCTATTCTGGAAAAGCTTGCGCGGCTGCTGGCCGAGCGCCGGGAAGAGGCGGCGCGGCTTGTCGCGCTGGAGGCGGCCAAGCCGCTTAAGGCTGCATATGCGGAGGTTGACCGCACGATTCAGACTTATCAAATCGCTGCCGAAGAAGCGAAGCGCATACATGGAGAGACGATTCCTATGGATGCGGTGCCGGGCGGCGAAGGCCGCTTTGGGTATACCGTTCGCGAGCCTATAGGGGTCGTTGGCGCCATAACGCCATTCAACTTTCCTCTCAATCTGGTTGCCCACAAGCTTGGGCCGGCGATTGCGTCAGGAAATACGATCGTGCTGAAGCCCGCGCCGCAAACGCCGCTGTCCGCGTATTTTATCGCGGAGCTGCTTGAGCAGGCGGGTCTGCCGGAAGGAGCGCTTAACGTGATTACCGGCGATGGCCGTCTGCTAGGCGAAGCTATCGTGAAGGATCCCAGGGTGAACATGGTTACCTTTACGGGAAGCGCGGCGGTTGGTGCAAGCATTCGCGCAATGGCTGGCATCAAGCGCGTAACGCTTGAGCTTGGTTCGAACTCCGCGGTTATTATCGATAAGGGCGTTCCTATCGAGGCCGCAGCCGCGCGCGCCGCAGTTGGCGCATTCTCCTACCAGGGACAGGTATGTATTTCGCTTCAGCGAGTCTACGTGCTAGCAGAAGTATTCGAAGAATTCGTGGAACGTTTTACGGCAGAGGTTCGGAAGCTTCAAGTCGGCGATCCGCTCGATCCGGCAACCGACGTATCGGCATTGATCTCGCAGCGGGATGTCACGCGGGCGCTCGAGTGGATGGAGGAGGCGCGTGAGCTTGGCGCAACCGTCGCTTGCGGCGGTAAGGCGGAAGGCGGCATCGTGCTGCCGACCGTATTGTTGAACGTCCCTCCCCATGCGCAGGTATCCTGCAAGGAAGTGTTCGCACCGGTAGTCATAGTGAATAAAGTGAATACCCTGGTGGAAGCGGTCGAGAAGGTGAACGATTCCGAATTCGGGCTGCAGGCCGGCCTCTATACGAATGATCTGAAGACGGCGCTAGATCTGTCCGAGCAGCTGCAGGTAGGCGGAGTGATGATTAACGATATCCCAACGTTCCGTGTTGACCAAATGCCGTATGGCGGCATTAAGCAAAGCGGCCTTGGCCGCGAAGGCATTAAGTATGCCATTGAAGATATGACCGAGCTGAAGCTGATCGTCTTCAATCGCAGTTAACGGTTGGTTGGTGTTGGCAGGCGCTGTCCTCTCGATGGAGGGCGGCGTCTTTTTTTGTCTGTCCGGCTCTTGCTATTGCTACTGCTACTGCTCTAACGAACCTGTGTATGCTTATTTAGCGGAAAAGACCTATTTGAAAATCTAATGAAACGTCGTATCGTTATTTGGTTGTTTCGAGGCGAAAAGATGGGGAAATACGGGGAATAGCGATATGTTTCGTTACAAATCCAAAGGTGACTATTTTGAAGCAAATAGCGATATGTAGTTTCGTTAGGATCTAGATTGAAAAAGGTTGCGTCAAATGCGGAAGCAAAAATGCAAGAACGAAGGAAGTAGCCATGACCGGGACCGGCTTATCAAAAATGTTCGATATCCAGCATAACCAGTTTCTCGTTGTGTACTGCGCAAATTGCGGATACTCCGAATTTTACAATAAGGAATCCTCAGCCGGCTCCAACATTTTGGATTTGTTTTTTGGGTAGAGGATTAGCGGAAAAATAATCGACGGGCTGTCCTTAATTGGACAGTCTGTTTTTCAATTGCAGGAAAATAATACCTGTCCCCGAATTAGTGTTGGAGTAACTAATGGACAGGAGCGTGTATACGTGAGGAAAAGTTTTTCTTTATTAGTAGTAGGTGTAAGCCTAATCTGCTGTACTTCCTTTTTGACGGCAGCTGCTTTTCCTTTTAAGAACGAGCCATTGTTTTTAATCGAGCAAAACGGAAAATTCGGGTATATGGACATAAACGGTAAGGTTAAAATTAAGCCGCGGTTCGATGATGCGCATAACTTTTCTGAAGGCCGCGCGCTAGTAAGGAAAGGAGAGGGAGGACAAACAAAATTCGGCTATATTAATACTCAAGGCCAAGTCGTGGTGCCGATAAAATACGATTATGCAATGGACTATCTTGAGGGGAAGGCAGCTGTTGTTACATACAAAGGGAACGACGTCATTGATACTTCATACATTGATAAATCCGGTAAACAGTTATTTTCCATTGGCGATTTTTTATCGTATGGCTTTACAGAGGGAAGAGCGGCTGTTATCACCAACTATATTGGTTTCGGCAAAGAAAAACCGCGTTTGGGCTTTATTGACACTGAGGGGAAATTTACAGTTCAACCTCAGTACGAATATAACTTCTCGGATGGCATGTCGTACTTTCAAGAAGGCTTGGCGGCCGTTAATAAAGACGAAACCTATGGTTTTATTGACAAGAACGGAAATGTAAAAATAAATTATCGTTTTAACACGGCATTTCAGTTTCAAGAGGGCCTCGCAGCGGTTGAAGATGAGAATGGTAAATGGGGATTTATTGATACGACTGGCAAGTATGTCATTCAGCCGCAGTTCGCAGAAGCAAATTCGTTCCATGACGGTCTTGCCCCCGTGATGCAAGAGGTGAACGGGGAGTCGCTATGGGGTTTTGTCAATAAAGAGGGGAGGCTAGTTATTCCCGCTGAATACACCGATGCGGAACCTTTTGCCGAGGGTCTGGCAGCTATTGAGGTAGAAGCAGGCTACAGCGGCAAGTGGGGATTTATCGACAGTCAGGGGAAGCTTGTCGTTAAACCGCAATTTGATTATGCGGAGCCATTTCATAATGGATTAGCTAGTGTCCAAATTAACGATGGCTCCGATAATTATGCAAATGCCAGTTACCGTAATGGCTATATTAACAAACAAGGCAAATATGTCTGGAAGCCAAGCAAGTGATATATGGGCGGCCATCAATCCGATGGCTGCTTTTTTGTGAGGAAACTCACTAAGCAAGCATGATGACTTTCTTCAAAACGAGTAAAATATATTGTAAAACGATAAATGATGTGTTACATTCAGAACGACAATAATGAAGTGAGGTGCATGTTTGTGGAACGGGGAACAACGCTCTTTTTGAAGGTGACCGTGTTTCTGATGGGGCTTCCGGTTCTTGCATTGTGTATTTTAGGGTTGCCTGCAATAATGAAAGAGGCTAGGGAAGCTTGGCCGGACAGTTGGGTATATCCAATTATCATCGCGATGTATCTTTCGGCGATACCTTTTTATATGGCTTTGTATCAGGCATTTAAGCTGCTCGGCTATATCGATAAGAACCAGGCATTCTCCGAATTATCCGTGAAGGCGTTGAAAAATATTAAGTACTGCGCGATTGCGATTAGCATTTTGTATGCGGCAGCTGAACCTTTCGTTTATCTCATTGCAGATATGGACGACGCTCCCGGTCTGATCGTTATCGGTTTGGTTATTATCTTCGCGTCTCTCGTAATTGCAGTCTTTGCGGCTGTTCTTCAGAAGCTTCTCAAAAATGCCATCGATATAAAATCAGAAAATGATTTAACGATCTGAGGTGGAATAACATGGCGATCATAATTAACGTTGACGTAATGCTGGCCAAAAGGAAGATGAGCGTGACAGAGCTCTCGGAGCGGGTTGGAATAACGATGGCGAACCTGTCGATTCTGAAGAACGGCAAGGCTAAAGCCATTCGGATTTCAACCTTAAATGCCATTTGCAAGGCGCTGGATTGCCAGCCGGGTGATGTTCTGGAATATAGAATGAGTGAAGACGACACGGAAGATAAAGAGGAATAGGATACAGTAAGAAGTTGAGCTGCCGGGATTGAGGCGGCTTTTTTGTTGTTCTCCCGAAAAGTAATGCAACCAGCAGGAGGATTAAACGTTATAGGAATGGAAGAAATAGATAAGTAAATTTCCGTTTTAAGGAGGAGAATCTATTGATTCATGACAATGTCATTTTATCGTATACGGTAGATCTGCAGAATGAACAAATAGTGATTCATACAAGAGACCAGTCATCCTTAAAGGAAGTTGATATTGTATTAAAAGAAGTAAGTTGCCATCATTTTGAGCATCAGTTGAAAGGCAGTATTGTTCTTGCCATGACCGTATCTAACATTTCCAGTTTTATAGCAGGGAACATTGAAATCCTGCAGAATGGCAAGGATCACGGTTGGCCAACTGCTTATGAAACATTAGACGAGCTGGAGCAAAAGCTGACTGAGAGCGGATATAAATATTTTAATCTTTACTCCTCTTACGGGATGAATGGTTGGATTGTGGCTAAGGATTTGGACGTCGTTAAGAAGGGCGAGGAGGAATAGAAAGCATAAAGTTTCGCGCTACGATCGAGTTAAGCAAAAAGACAGCCACGGGCATTGAAGTTCCCGCAGAAGTTATAGAGAGTCTTGGTTCAAGCAAGCGTCCGGCTGTTTGCGTTACGCTCGGCGAGTATACCTACCGTACAACGGTGGGATCCATGGGCGGAAAATATATGATACCGGTCAGCGCAGAAGTGAGAGCAGCAGCTGGAAGTGCGGCAGGCGAAGAGGTTGAAGTGAACATAGAGTTGGATAACGCGCCCAGAAAGCTTGTTGTTCCGGAGGATTTCTCCGGGGCACTCGAACAGCAGCTAGAAGCGAGGCGGTTTTTTGAGGGATTGTCTTACAGCAATAGGCGGCGTTTCATTCTTAACATTGAGGAAGCAAAGACCGCTGAAACGAGGCAGCGACGCATGGACAAAGCCATTAGCTTGTTGAGCGAAGGGCGAATTCAATAAAAAGTTAATAACGTGAAAGCCCCGTTATCATCTACGATGATAGCGGGGCTTTTTGCTCATTAAGCGTTGGTATCCGAAGTTGTCGCGCTGTCCGTACTTGCTTGATCCTTCGGTTTTGCTGCACCTCCGCGGTGACCGCCATCGCCTTTAGGCTGGAACTCGCCGTTTACGATGCTTTGAGCCTGCGCGGGAGTATTTTCTTTCTTTGTTGCGGCTTCATCTGCCGTCAGCTTACCGTCGGTGACGGCTTGATCGATTTGAGCATTAATCGCGGTTTCGAGCGCGTTAACTACGGAATCCGTGCTAACTCCTTTCGCTTCAGCGATATCGGCGATTGTTTTGCCTGCCTGCAGCTCTGTTTTCAGTTCATCCTCCGTCATATTTAATGCCGTAGCAACGGTATCCAGGTTCTGTCCCAAACCGCGTCCTCCTCTGCGGCCTTCGCGTCCTTGAGCAAGTTGATCGGAGTTAATCAGGTTGTCCAGGTTTGCGGTGAACTGGGATTTTTCGTCCGACTGGCGTTGTTCAAAGGCGGTTGTCAGCGCTGCTTTCAAATCATCATTGGAAACGCCCTGCTCTTTGGCGATATCCGCAAGCGTGCTGCCTGCAGCAAGCTTCTCATTAAGCGTGTCACGATCAAGCTTAAGCAGAGTAAGTACGGTGTCGGAGACGAAGTTACCTCCGAAACCGCCGCGGCCATGTTTGCCCTCCATTTGCTTAGTGGTATCCATTTGAACTTGCGCGGTATTTGAAGGACTTGTGGTCGACGTTGTGCCCGATGATGCTGCAAATGCGCTTAGCGGAACCATGACCGCCAATGTAGCTGTAATCCCGATTGTCTTTAAGTATTTGTACATTTCCATTGCCTCCTTAGGGCTTGTAGGTTGTCTTACAGGACCCATTATGGACACGGTACCTTAAATGGAACTGAAATGAATTTAAAAAATATTTCAACAGGTAAAATGATGAATTCCTTGCTCCATTGTTCGGGTAATAGAAAATAGATATACTGATTGGATTAAACTCTTAATTAAACCTGCATTAGGAGGCGCTATGAAAAAAACTAAAATCAAGATTCTAGCCGGATTGGCGGGAATCAGTCTGTTGCTTAACCCTACAGCTAGATTGGCTGGAATCAGAAGACGCAAACCGCAACGGTGGAGAAGGACGGAACAGTATTCGTAGCAAAGGTAGGCCCGTTTGTGAAGCTGTTTAATAATCGGGTTTACGTTCAGTTCAGGGAGTTTAACGAGACTTTCTTTGAGCAGGATACCATCCTATGGGAGAACAATTATTTGCAGGCCTCTTCGGCGCATTTCCTTGTTCAGACCGCCCCTTTGAAAAATGTCGAGGCTTTGAAAATAGCGGCCGGTGCAGTCGCAGGGAAGAAGGAAAGAAAGCAGTTTCTGAAGGAGACGGACTGGTTTTTCGTGAACGAGTATGTAACCTGGAACGGGATAAATCAATATACAGCCCGCTATAATTCGGAATGGAATGATACTCGCGACTACTACGCTTCAACAGTAGAAGTGGTGATGACAAAGTCGGGCGACCGCTGGACCGCTGGCTCTTTCCGGTATTATAAAGAGCAAATATCGCCTCCCCATTAAGAAAGGGCCGCCCCATGAGTCATCGAAATGACGATAGGGCGGCCTTTTTTTGTGTTTGCCGACGGCTGTTTCGCTAACGAAACGCAGTATTCTTATTTCGCGATAATTCGCTGATTCTAAAGGCTAACGAAACCTGGTAACGTTATTTAGCGATATCAAGGCTAAAACTAGCTTCAAAGCAGCAAATAGCGATATAAGGATTCGTTACATTTTTAATCGCATCGAATTCGGGCAATTAAAGTGATTTAGTTTCGTTAGGGTTTTAACGCGTCCCGTTCTTATGCTGTACAGGAAGCGGCGCCTGGCAAAGCCGGTTGGTAAAGATGGAGCCCCATACAGCGACGCCAACAAGCGTAAGCGTTGCAAGGACAGATAAGAACAACGGTGGAATGAAGCTGTAGAGCAGGAACAAAGCAACGAGTACGATGATTCCAACCGTATACGATGCCGATACAACACCGGCTGCGATCCGCATGAACAGCATATTGCCAAGCAAATAGAGAGCGGGACCCGCCATAATAACAAGCGCTGTCTTAAGCTCGATATGTCCCGTCGGATGCGCGAGCACCAATTCGTCGGCAACGGCCGACAGGATGATGCCCGCAACCAGAAGCAGATGGGTATACGTATAAGCCGAACGGGCAACTCTGCCCGGGTCCTCGGAATGCGAAATAAAATGATGGCCGGTCTTAGACGTCATGTTGAAATAGATCCACCACATCGTAACCGTGCTGACAAAAGCGGCGGCAAAAGACCCCAGCGTGAGCATATCCCATTCGAGCTCGGCGAAGGTTGCCCCCGTAACCAGAATGGATTCGCCAAGCGCGATAATAATAAACAATCCGCATCGCTCGGCCATATGGGAGCCTTCCACATCCCAGACGGTAGTAGGCGTTTTGCCAAGCTTCGGCGTCCAGAAGCCCATCGAAGGAGAAAGATATTCAATGAATAACGCGATGCACCACAAAACCAGACGGTTCTCTTCATGCGCAATTCCTCCGGCAACCCAGAAAATTCCCGAAAAAGCCAGCCAGCTGAATATCCGGATAAAATTAATCCGAAGCTCGGTTGAGCCATGCCGGAGAACCCAGACGGTATAAGCGGTTCTTCCCACCTGGAACAAGGTATAGGCACATGCAAAATAAATTCCCGTTTCCTCAAAAGCTTCCGGCAGCGATGACGACATAATAAGTCCCACCAGCATAAGCGCAATAAGCATAAACCGGACGCGTTTCGTTTCCGGATTAAGCCAGTTCAAGACCCAAGCGGTAAAAATCCAGACCCACCAGATCGCCATTGTCAGAATACCGAGATGAATGGCTCCTTCCAGAGTGAAATTTTTCAGAAAGGAATGGGATAACTGGGTAACGGCGAAGACAAAAATCAAGTCAAAAAACAATTCGATAAAAGATACTTTCCCGGAATCAATACTGCCCCTGCTTCGGAACAGCATCGAATCTGCTGCCAACCTCTTCATTCGTTCTCTCCTTTGTCCTGTAGTTCCATAGTTTTCGTAGATTGTATCACGGTAGGCTTGAAAAGTCTTGATACAACGATGAAGAAATTGGGTAAATTTGTTCTGAATAGGCAATACTACCGCATGGATAGGAGGGAATACGAATGATATCAAAAGAGCTGTACAAAACTAGCGTAAAAGCGGTTGGAGGCCGTAACGGCCGGCTTGAATCGGATGATGGTCTGCTGGCCGTCAACGTGCTTCATCCGAAGGAGCTCGGAGGACCGGGAGGCGCAACCAATCCGGAGCAGCTGTTTGCGGGCGGTTATGCCGCATGCTTCGAGAGTGCGCTGAATCTGGTGTGCCGGGAAAGAAAAATCAAGCCGGACAGCACATCCGTAACGGCGCATGTGACGTTGGGCAAGGATGCGCAGGACAATTTCGAGCTTGCGGTTGCGCTCGATATTACCTTGGCTGGCGTGGAACGCGTCCAGGCTCAGGAGCTTGCCGAAGCGGCGCATCAAGTGTGTCCGTATTCGAGAGCAACCCGCGGCAATATTAATGTTCAACTCAACGTGATTTGACCTTGCTTTGATGACGAAGGGCCCATCCGATCATAATATCGGACGGGCCTTTTCGAAAAGGAATTTTCGTAAACGGCATGAATGATTAACCATCATAGATGTTTATGGAAGCAGGGACATAGGTTGTCCCTGTTTTTTTCGTGAATATGCTTCTGGAAATCGTCATGGCTGAACTCAACGTCTTGTACTATTCCGTGCTGGTATGGTTCCGGAAGCCAGATGAAGAACGGCAGGGGGGCTTTTCTTATCATAAAACCTCCCAAATCAAAACCTTTAATATCGTGTTCTCCATCCTTATCCTCGCAGAGGGGTTGTTTGTACATTTCCTTCTTGCGCAGTGGAATGAGGCTGCGGCATGGATTTTTACCATCTTAAATTTGTACGCGCTGCTCTATATGACAGGTCTCTATAATTCGGTTAGATTGAGCTTTCGAACATTATGACACTGAAGAAAGCGACGGATAGGGGATTGGGCATTCCGAAAGAGCCGGTGCTAATGAAAGCCTCCTATGGCAGAAGTAAATATGTCACAACGATTATATTCAGGGCCGATGAGCCCGGACGCATAAAGGAAGAGATTAAATCGAAGACGGATCGTTAGGATATCATTTAATCATTTTCCGAATCTGAATCAATTCATTGATATAAAAATCAACCTGCTGCTGTATGTTTTCGGTCTGTCTGAACTGATCAACCTCGGAACGTGATTCGGCGAGGCTTGCCTCTTCCATCTTCCGAAGGGCAATGCCGGCTGCTATTGCGGCTACACCGTCTCCAATGGTTGCGATAATGGCGCCAATATAGCCAAGCCGGGCGGCGATAAGATCCACGTAGTCACTAGATGGATTGCTATTACTATCGGTGTTATTGTTGTTATTGTTATTGCTTGTACTTTTGTTATTGCTATTACTATTGCCTTTGCCCTTACTTTTGCTTTTACCGTTTCCGTTGTTTCTCCTTTGACCGTTGTTGCTCCCCATGAATTATCTCACCTCGCCCAAGCTCTTTATGACGTCCCCGATATTAGCCTATGCAGAAGGGGAGGGCGGGGTATGGGCGGCATTCAGCCAAAACGAAAACGCGTTGAACCAACGGTTCAACGCGTTTTCCTCTATACGGCTTATTTCGCTGCTTGCAATGCTTCTTCCAGACGATCCCAAGTTTCCGAAATGCCTTGCAGCATCCCCATGTCCATAACCGTCTTCAGGGCGTCGCCCGAAGCATACACGGCACGGTTGATCAGCTTTGTTGTGCCGTCTCCCAGATCAACAAATTCCAAAACGATATCTGTAGCAGGCAATTCTTCATTAATATTGCCTTCCGCATCGGAGAAATAATCCGTGTAGCTGAAGCTGTTCGGCTCATCGATTTCTTTGTATACGCCTTTGCCCCACGATTCCATGCCGTAGAAATCGCCTTGGCTTTGATCCATGCACTTCATGCAATAATGCCAAATGCCGCCCGGACGGAAATCGATTGTACATACAGGCACTTCCCAGCCGCGTGGTCCCCACCAGCGCTTCAGATGCTCCGGTTCCTTGAACATCTTGAACACCAGCTCGCGCGGTGCTGTGAATACGCGCTCAAGCACCAGTACATTTTCATTCTCTACTCTTGATACGATTGCATTTGTCATTTTAATTCCTCCTCATTATGGTTGTTGGGACTTGGTAACTGTTCTTTGCTTTGCAGCTCCCGCAGGTAGTTCTCCAGGTTATCGTAACGCTCTTCCCAGATCCGGCGGAAGGAGTTCACCCATGAATCGAGCGAGTGGAAGGGCTCTGGCCGGAGCTTGTAAAACCTGCGGTTTGCCTCCGCCTTCACTTCTACAATGCCGTGTTCGCTAAGCACTTTCAGATGCTTCGAAGCTTGAGGCTGCCTGATCCTCAGCTTGTCGGCGATTTCTCCTACTGTCAGGGGACCGTCACGCAGCAGCTCGACAATAAGCTTCCGATTTGGTTCAGCTAATGCGCTTAACGTCGTCATATCCAAGCCCGGATTATGTCCTGACATGCCTTTCACCTCTTTATGCGTCAGTCTCTCCGGTTGTTGATTTAAATATACACTAAAAGGAATATTCCTGTAAAGGAATATTTAATGGTTTTTTCGAAATAAGTTCTGCTACATTATTCCGGATGACTCCGTCAACATCATCGAGAGGGAGGTTAAGCTAAAAAGCTGTTGTTTGCTGCCTTGTTGTTCGTAACGGCGATCTTAGCTGCTTGCCAGGACAAAGAAGTAACGGAGGCGCCGGCAGAGCCTGACCTGATTCTTCATCTCAGCAAATCGGCAGGAAAAGACTATCCGCTTTATAAGAAAATCGTAGATAAAGAAACGGTAACGATGGTGATGGATCTTTTATCTCAAGTCGATTGGGAAAACGCGGAAGTATCCATGTCCCGGCTGCCGGATTACAAAATTCGAACCATTAATAGGGATCCAACCGTCAGTTACGAGCAAGCTACATACGCGCTATGGATTTCCCCGCAGAAGGACCGCTTAGAAGCAGTAATTGAAGGGCAGTCCAAATACGGAAAAATGACAAAGGAGGATACGAAAAAACTGCTGCCTATTCTGGAATCTCCCTGATACCTAATGGACCGGCATACTTTTACGGTTTACCGCGCTACCCGGCACTTGATCCTGACGTATAAGGGGTATACTAGGGAATAAAAGGGAAGGGAGCAGAGCGATTGGGATGAGTTCAAGTTCAATTAAGGAGCAGAACAAGGTACTATTGAGGTCCTTTATATTCACGGTTCTGATTCTGTTCGTGTTCGGATGGGTCGCGCAGCTTGTGAGCGGACAGAGGATTGCTGCTTTTGATAATAAAATGACGGACGCCATTCGAAGCGTGCGTTCCGATGCCATGACGGTCGTTATGAGAGTATTTACCGAGCTCGGGTCGGAATATCTGGTCATCCTTATTGTAATTGCCTTTTCAACGCTATTTGCGTTTATCGGCTACCGGAGAGAGCTTATCTTCTATTTAGGCGTGATCGTGAGCTCGGCATTGCTGAATCTGGTGCTCAAGACGATCTTTCATCGTGCACGACCGGACATTAACCGGATTATTGAGGCGTCGGGCTTCAGCTTTCCAAGCGGGCATTCCATGTCGGCTTTTACGTTATACGGCATTACGATTTATTTCCTGTGGAAGCATTTGAAGTATGGATGGATGCGGGCGGTTGTGATCTTGGTTGGAATCGTGATTATAGCCATGATCGGGACCAGCAGAATTTATCTTGGGGTACATTATCCAAGCGATGTGGTTGGCGGTTATTTGGTCAGCGCGGCGTGGCTGATGATGAGTATCGGGTTATACGAGCGATTTCTGGAGCAGCGATGGCTCTCCCGGAAGTTTCGGCTTGGCGGCGGCAAAAGTGAAGGACCCTCCTCGGTATAGGATGGTCCTTTTTCATTTGCGGCAGAGAATCATCTTTTCCTCCATGTGAGCGGCTTCATCACATGCAGCAGCGGAGTAAGGAAGCCTTTGCGGCGGTCTTTTTTCAAATCGCTGTCGTATTTGACGTAACGTCCGGAGCGAATGGCGTGGTCGAGCTCGGCCTGGCGCATTTTATGCAGCTGGTCGACGGTGTGATAATCGTTGTAATTGTAAGGCATTTCAACATCCCCTTTAAACGGTTGAAGTATTTGCTTTCTTGTTTTCATTATGCAGGTGAAACAAAGAGGTAAAAAGTGTAGAATATTTGCAATAGATTTCCCCTTTTAGCGAGGTGAGGAATAGTGCTGGCATTGGAACGTTATTTGACCCTATACAACCGGTTTGCCGGCTCGCCCGGAGCAGGCGCTACGGCAGAGGCGTCCCTGGAGCAGGTGGCGGAAGCTTTATTTTGCACGGAGCGTAATGCCAAGCTGGTAATCCGGAAGCTGACGGAAGAAGGACTGATCGATTGGCAGGCGGGACGGGGCCGAGGCAACCGTTCGCAAATTACGTTTCGGGAAGATCGGGAGAAGCTGCTCCTTGACCTGTCGAGGCGGTATGCGGAGGACGGCGAATACAATAAGGCGTTCCATCTCCTCCAATCCTATGGAGAAGGGACAGGAGCGAACGAGAAGTTCATGGAATGGATGAGCGGCAGCTTTGGCTTCCGAAGGCAGCCGGGGAAGGAAGCGGATGTGCTCCGTCTCCCGATTTTCAAGACGATTATGACGCTTGATCCGGCCGATTTCGTCTATTCCTTATGCTCGCATATGATTCAGCAGATTTTCGACCGGCTTGTCCTGCTGGATGAATCGACCGGACAGATTAAGCCCGCTATCGCACATTATTGGGAGCATAATGAAGACGCAACCGTATGGACCTTCCATCTGCGGAAGGGCATCCTTTTTCATGGCGGACATGAGCTTACGGCGGAGGATGTTGTATTTACGGCGGAGCGTCTGAGGAACGGAGGCAAGCGCAACAGCTGGATTATGCGTTCCCTGGAGCAGGTGGAAGCCGTATCGGAGCGGATAGTAAGGTTTCGTCTGGTTCGGCCAAATTGGCTGTTTCTGAAATACGCGTCTTCGAATGTGATGGCGATACTGCCAGCGGGCTTGCTGGGGTTAAGCGAAGAGCAGTTCTGGAAGCTGCCTTCCGGTACCGGACCGTTCCAGATTGACGAGTGGAAGGACGGCAGGCTGCTGCTGGGAGCAAACCCGCATTATTATCAATCCCGTGCCCATCTGGATCAGGTAGAGATCGTTCATGTACCGCAGACGGAAGCTATAAAAGCCGGAATGACCAGCTGGCAGCAGTTGATCTGCGACCCGACTCTTAGGGATGTAACGGCGGAGAACGGCTGGATTCAAATCGAATCGAGGAGCTTATGCACCAGTCTGTTAAGCTGGAATATGAAGAAGGCTGGTCCGCAGAGGTCCGAGACCTTCCGCCGTATCGTTAACCGGCTTATTGACCGCCATGCCATGATCCGGGAATTGTCCGGTTATAGGGATTTTCCGGCAAGAGGATTTTTCCCCGAGCTAATGACGGCTTATGAACCGGATAAGGATAGTCTGGAGCCGGAGGAAGCCAGCAGGCTGCTGCTTGAAGCAGGGTATGCCGGAGAGCGGATGTCCTTATGCTCTCATCCGGGTCATGCCGAGGATGTGAATTGGATTGCGGATCGCTGCCGCCGCGCGGGTATTCCCGTCGAGGTCCGTATTGAGGCGCCTTATACGATTCATCATGTCCTGGATGAGATTGATCTGCTGTTCCATGCGCTTGTATTTCCGGAGGAGGATGTAAGTCTCATTGAGGGCTGCGAGCAGGAGGGAAGCTTTCTGAAGGAGCTGATGAGCCCGGAGCTGTCGATCTGGACGATGGAAAGCTTCGATCAGGCGCTGGCAAGCGAAGATCCGGCAAGCCGAAAGGCGATTTACACGGCTATTGAGGAGAGACTTAAAAGCGAAGCACAGGTGCATTTTGTCCTTCATATGAAATTTCATACCGATTATCATCCTTCGTTAAAAGGAGTCCGGATCAATTCGCTTGGATGGATCGATTTCAAGGATATTTTCCGTACCTGATTATTAACGCGATTGACGGTCTGCCACCGGCAGGCTGTTTTTTGCGCGTACTATTCGGGTGAGGCTTGCGTAAGGCCAACCGTTAAAGCCCGGTTCGTCCACATCACCTGTTGAACCTCATCCGCTTGCGCGGCTTGGCATTGCACGATGACGGTAACCTCCGCTTTGTGCCTATTGTGTTCTTGGTGTTTTTTCGCGAATACGGCATTGATGCCGAACCCCAGGAAGAAGCCAATAAAGGCGAAGATTAGTCCCCATATAACCGGCCCCCATGTCCATATAAATCCAAGGCTGGTGCCAATAACGGACAACCCCGTAGCAAAGGCCAAGCCAATCTCGACCCCCGTGGAAAGGGAACTTGCTTGGCTCTGCTGTTCGGATCGATAGGTCTTGGATTCTTTGTCCATGCATACGACCAAGAGCCTTTCTCTGGCAATGCCGATACTCTCCAGTTTGGTCAGTGCATGCTCAAGCTCGATGGAATGCTTGAAGGTGCCAATAATAATCATCTGGTTTCACCTGGCTTGCCAAAAAATTGTACAGCGGAGGAGCGGTAACGTTCTGCCAGATGCTGGCGCTGCTCCAGGCTGAAAAGCTTATTATGCTCTTTAGCTTTTATAAAGGCATGATAGACGGAACCGCCAATAACGGAAGGCATAAACAACAGCCAGTGCGCCCGCAAAACGGAGATAGACTCCGAAAGCCTGCCGGTCAGGAGGTAGACTAGCGATTCATGCGCGTGGGACAAAACAACATAAAGCCACCACCAGAACATCGCATAGAAAGCCAGGCCAATCCGATGATTATATAGCTGGCCCATGCCGGGAAAGAGCAGGGAAATGACGGCTGCGGCTAACGGACTTTTAGGCTGGATATATTGAACCTCGGACGTAAACAGCTTCATGCTTGGCAGAGGCGCGTCTTTTAGCTTGGCAATCCGGTAGAGCTTGTTCTGATAGACCGCGGAGCAATAGCAGTCCCACATGGAGACGAAATAAATAATAATATACCCAATCACATACCTTGGTTCCAGAACCGCCGAAGCCTCCGCGAAATTCCCGCATAACGTATAGACGATGGCATCGTTGACATGGCCAAGCGTGTTGAATATCACTTCCGATAACGTGAGGAAGGTTCCTCTTAAATATTGGTTCAGCAAAAAATGTCCGAAGCCGGGGAAAGCCGCCGACCACCACCAGACCATATAGGGATTGCAGGAATGTATGGAAGTAATGCCAAACGGGCTTAGCTTGGCAATTGGCCTACGTGAGGGGTTCAATGATCAGTTCTCCCTTCGCAATCGCATGGAGGATTTCTCGGCAATAATCCGGTGAAGTCCGCCAAGCAGCTGAATAACTAGAATTTGCAGCATGAGCATAAGGACAACTAGTCCCATGCCGGATGTATATAAAATTTCCCGCCGGCTAAGCCACCAGTAGCCGCAGCCGAGCAAACCAATGACGATTGCTTTCCAGATCCAATGGCTCCGCAAGGAAATTAACAGGGCGAACAAGACGGAATCGATATGGACAATTAAGGTAGCGAAAGCCAGGTTATCTCTTGCGGGATCCTCAAACCATCCGGGCCTGAAGCCAATTTGGTGAAAAAGAAGCAGAAAGCCGGACATGAATGATCCTTGCAGGGATACATTAATGATATAAAGCATAATCAGACGGAACAGGTAGGGCTGATTCCCTTGGCATAGTCTTTTCCAGAGCCATTTCCCCATAATGGGCAGCAAAATTAAACCTATTCCCGTATAAATGATTTTCCACCAATGATGCTCGAAAACCCCTAAATAGATAAAGGTTTGTTCAATTCCCATAAACCCCACGGCAATAAGCAAAACCCACAGAAAGCGAATGCCGAAAACGGCAATCAAGGTGCAGGTTGAAGGCACGATAAACCCGTTCGATACAATAGCGCCTATCGCGCTGTCATAGAACGAATTACTCAGTATCCCGGGCTTATAGCTGTAGCTGTTAAGAAGTACAAAGATGACAAGCTCCAAGATGTAGACCGCCCCGGCTATGCAAATATAGAAGGGAATAATCTTTAAGCTTTTTGTTCTGAACCAGGAGAGCGCGATAAACAGTAAACTAGCAATAATAAGGAGCAAATACGGGATAAACGATGGAATAAAATCATCTCCGGGTTGGCAGAATGTAGGGGCTGGAATTATTTTTCCAATTTTGTTCTGATTTATTCCATTGATAATATCTTTGGTACTGGTTATCGTTCTTATCATGTTCAGTGCAAGACCCCGGCAGGGTCATATCGGGCATAGGAAAAGTACGCGAACGTGCGGAATACTCGTATTGGTTTCTGCCTCAATTCCTTGGTATAGTCAATCTATGACTATATGAAGAAATTGAGGTTTTTTATCATGTCTAACAAAACTAATGCCTGCCGTAAGCTGGACGCTTTACATATTAAATACACGCTGCACGAATACGAGTGGGATGAGGAGCATCTGGACGTCGATACCGTTGCGGACAAGGTTGGTCTTCCTTCTAACCAGCTTTACAAGACCCTCGTGCTGAGGGGAGATAAGACCGGCGTTATTGCGGCCTGCATTCCGGGCGATAAGGAGCTGAATTTGAAAAGCCTGGCGCAGGCCAGCGGCAATAAGAAAGTAGAGATGGTCGCCGTAAAAGAGATTCAAGGCCTAACGGGGTATATCCGAGGCGGCGTTTCTCCGCTTGGAATGAAGAAGAGCTACCCGGTTTATTTGCACGAAACCGTGATGGGTATGGAGCTCATTAGTATTAGCGCGGGAAAACGCGGATTACAGATCTTCCTCAGCGGTGCCGATCTGGCCGCAGCTTCCGAAGGCAAGCTGGTTGATATCGCGCATTAAGGCGGGTGGGAGAGCTAACGCTCCAGCCTCATATAGATGCTTCTCTCCTTGAAGCCAAGCGACCGCCAGAACGCATAAGCGGCTTCGTTCCCGTACATCACTTCTATATCAAGCTGGTCCGCGTCTAATAGAGCGGCCAGCTTCCCGAACGCCAATTTCCCAAAGCCGTTCCGCCTCTGGTCCCGGCAGATAAAGAACTGCCGTACATACAAGGGCCGCCGTGTATGGTCAACTAGAGCATAACCGACAAGCGCATTACCCTGCTCAAACAGATAAGCCTTGTATGCAGTCCCCACGAAATGCTTCATTCGCTCTCTCAGCTCGCTCAAGGTCATGGCATTATCATGACGTTCATCTTCGATAAGCTGTTTGTTCAGTCCGGCAAGCAGCTCCAAATCCGCTTCACAGCCTATCCGTATTGTTAATTCGCTCATCCCCAATCACCCCATGAGAACCATTCGTTAACCGCCTCAATTTCCCTGCCGAAAAACTTTTTCAAATTTTTTTATAACCGATGTCGATTATCCCGTCTGGCGTTCGTCGTTTTAGTAAGAAGCACAAAAACAATGGTTAGGAGAGAATGACATGAACACAGTGATCTCGAAGGACGGCACCAGAATTGCTTACGATAAAACAGGGCGCGGCCCGGCGCTCGTATTGGTAGCGGGGGCGTTTAGTTACCGGAAGTTCCCGGGGCAGGTGGAGCTTGCGAATGCGTTGTCCGGCCGTTACACCGTCTACAATTATGACCGGCGCGGCCGCGGCGACAGCGGAGATGCTTCCTCTTATGCGATCGAACGGGAGATCGAGGATCTGAACGCGATTATTGAAGCAGCAGGCGGTTCCGCTTATGTATGGGGATTATCCTCAGGAGCGGTGCTTGCGCTCGAAGCGGCAGCAAGCGGTTCCAGCATTACAAGGCTGGCGCTGCATGAACCGCCGTTTATCGTGAAAGCGGAGGACCGGAAGCCGCCAAGCGATTTTACCGAGCAGGTTGGCAAGCTGATTAAAGCCGATCGGCGCGCGGAAGCGATCAAATATTTTATGACCAAAGGCATGGGAGCCCCTTCCTTCGTTATCCCGATGATGAGAATGATGCCCGGCGTATGGTCGAGGCTGATGGCGGTAGCGCACACGCTTCCTTATGATGCGGCATTGCTCAAAAGCTACATGAACGGCCAATCGCTGCCGAGGGACAAATGGAGAGGCGTTGCCGTTCCCACTGTCGTGTTGGAAGGCACGGAAAGCCCGGTATCCCTGCGGCATGCCGCTCAGCAGACGGCAGAGGTATTGCCTAACGCGAAGCTGATCAGCAAGAAAGGTCTTGGACATACGAAAAAGCTGCACACGGACAAAATCGCGCAAGAGCTTACTTCTTTCTTTGCGGTTTAGTTTTCAGGCAGGTAATGGCAATAAGGCAAGAGAAGAGATAAGAACAATACCAATACCAGGAGGGAATTACCATGAGATTTATGATGATCGTAAAAGCAACCACGGATTCGGAAGCAGGCGTTCTGCCAAGCCAGGAGCTGATTGACGCTATGCAAAAGTACAACGAGGAGCTTGTAAAAGCAGGCGTATTGCTCGCCGCCGACGGTCTGCATGCCAGTTCCAACGCTGTCCGGATTTCGTATCCGGAGCCAGGAGGCAAACCGAAGGTAGTCGACGGTCCTTTTACGGAGGCAAAAGAAATGATCGCCGGTTATACGCTGATCGAAGTGAAATCAAGAGAAGAAGCGATCGAGTGGGCACTCCGCATGCCGGATCCGCATGGCTACGGCCAAGGAGAGATTGAGCTTCGCCAAGTATTTGAGTTTGAAGAGCTGATGGAGGATCCGGAATCGATTGCCAGAGAGGAAGCGCTCCGCAAGCAGATCGGGGAGTCCAAAAACGCGTGAGCGTCTCCCAAACGCATCGCGCCATCGAAACGATATGGCGAATGGAGTCGCCTAAGATAATCGCAGGCGTAACGCGGATCGTTCGCGACGTCGGGCTAGCCGAGGATATTGCCCAGGATGCGCTTGTCATCGCGCTCGATCGCTGGCCCGAAACGGGCATTCCGGAGAAACCGGGTGCCTGGCTCATGACTACGGCGAAACGCCGGGCATTGGATCTGCTGCGGCGCAACAAGCTGCAGGATCAGAAATACGTCGAAATAGCCCGGGAAATAGAACTCTTTACCGAGGATGATGTTGATCGGGCTCTGGACGGGGAGATCGAAGACGATCTGCTGAGGCTCATCTTTATGACCTGCCATCCGGTATTATCGCAGGACGCAAGAGTCGCGCTGACGCTGCGTTTATTATGCGGCCTCACAACCGATGAAATTGCCCGTTCCTTTCTTATCGCGGAGCCTACGGTTGCCCAGCGGATCGTCCGGGCGAAGCGTACGCTTAATGCGGAGAAGGTCCCGTTCGAGGTACCGGTCGGCAAAGAGCTTGAAGAGCGGTTATCCGCTGTTCTTGAAGTCATCTACCTCATGTTTAACGAGGGGTATTCGGCTACCTCCGGACAGAACTGGACGCGCCCGCTTTTATGCCAGGAAGCGCTTAGGCTCGGAAGAATACTTGCCGCCATTGTACCGGGAGAACCGGAGGGCCATGGGCTGGTCGCCTTGATGGAGCTTCAATCCTCAAGACTCAAAACCCGCGTGAATGCGCAAGGCGAGCCCATTCTTCTGATGGATCAGAACCGAGCGTTATGGGATCAGCTGCTAATCCGCCGCGGGCTTGCTGCCCTGGAACGGGGGCAAAAGCTGGGGCGGACGTTAGGACCGTATGCGCTCCAGGCGTCTATCTCGGCTTGTCATGCGGTGGCGCGTACTCCGGAGGATACCAATTGGATTCGGATTGCCGCGCTTTACGAAGCGCTCTCGAGACAGATGCCGTCTCCAATTGTGGAATTGAACCGCGCCGTTGCGATCGGAATGGCTTTTGGCCCGTCCTATGGCCTGCAGCTTGTAGATGCCCTTTACGCCGAGCCTTCGCTAGCGGGATACCACTTGCTGCCTAGCGTTCGGGGGGATCTGCTCGAGAAGCTTGGCCGTTATGAAGAAGCCGCGGCTGAGTTTGAACGCGCGGCCGCGATGACCCGCAATGAAAAGGAGCAGGCGTTATTGCTGAAGCGGGCGGCAGCATGCAGGCAGGAAGGAGGGCAGGCATAATGCGTTATTTAATGATGGTGAAGGCGTCCGGGTTTACCGAAGCGGGTATTGGTACAAGCAGGGAATACGCGGCAAAAATGCGGTCATACCGGCACGAGCTTAAACAAGCCGGCGTATTTCTTGCTCATGAAGAGCTGCAGCCAAGCTCGGCCGGTTTAAGAGTCGACTATCCGACGGGCGGCGGCGAGGCGGAGGTCTGGCCGGGTCCTTTTTCAATAGACCAGGGTCTTCTTGCGGGGTTTATCTTAATGGATGTCCATACGGAAGAAGAGGCTCTGCAGTGGGCGCTGCGCATGCCGGTTCCGGCGGGGCAAGGCGCCTATGGCATTGAGCTTCGCAGGCTTGAAGAGCGGATAGAGCAATCTCGCGATGCAAGACAGGCCGCCATGGAGCTGGAACTGAAAAATTACTTGCAGCTGTAGGACCTGCCGGCATGTTAGCGGACCGTCGTTTATGGTAATATAAGGCTTGGCAATTACTCTAATCTAAGGAGTGTAGAATGAATGATTAATCAGCTTGGACAAGTGATGCTGTACGTGAACGATCAGGAAAAAGCGCGGGTGTTTTGGACGGAAAAAGCTGGTTTTAAAGTAATAGCAGAGGAAGAAGCCATGGGCCAGAAGTGGATTGAGCTTGCTCCGGAAGGCGCGCAGACCTCCATTATTCTGCATGATAAAGAAGTAGTTGCCAAAATGTCGCTTGGAGTAAACCTTGGCACGCCATCGTTAATGTTCTTCTCCGACAAGCTGGATGAGCTGTACAGCGAATTCAAGAACAAGAATGTAACGGTAGGCGAGCTTGTTGAACTGCCTTTCGGCCGGGTATTTAACTTCGCGGATGAAGAAGACAATTATTTTGCGGTAATGGAACGGAAATAAACGATATGCCCGCCTTGGTGGTCTTCGATCATCAGGGCTTTTATTTTGCGGGAATAAGCAACTTCTCAACCCCTGGTCACGTTGTAGGTATAAGTGGATAAGGGGGGGATTTCCAGTGAAATTAGGCTTAACTCTTATGCTGGCGGTTGTTTTATTGCTAGGGGGCTGCGGGAACGGAAACGGAAACGGAAACAATAGAGGGAGTACTCCTCCGGAAGAGAAAACGGTAAGCTCGGCTAGCTGGGTGACGGACCGGATGATAAAAATTCAGGAAGGCATATATGTCGGCACGGAAGAGAAGGTAGAGTCGGTAGACGGGAAGTTGGGAGAAATTAAACATTATCTGACTGAAGAAAAGTTTGATGAGCCAGGCGAATCCTCCAACTATTACAAGGAAGGGACCGCGCTCTATCGGATTACGGGGGTTCCCGTAGAGTCCGGCATTGCCGTTGAGATGAGGCCCGGTCAATACGTCAAAGCCGTACCCGTGGAAGAGATATTGGGAGGAAGCAGTTCTAAATGAGTAGGGAGACGCCTTTGATTACCAAACGGAAAATAGTTTTGCTCGCTTTGTTGCTTGCTGTTTTTTATCTGGCGTTTAAGCCATCAGGCTTGTGGTTTCTAACAACGGAAGGCATGGCTGCCATAGCAAACAACACGGAGGATTATACCGATCAGAACGGCTACGTATTGCCCGAAGCCTACAAGATATCTATCGATTTATCTGATTTAGACAGCAATATCGGGAAAGAGCTGTATGACGACGGCACTTATAAGATCTATGTATCATCATTAGATAACACGGGCAGCGCGAGGTCGGGAGGTTATCGGATCGGCTTCAGATCGAAAGGGACTTATTCTCATCATGGCGCCTCTCTAGTATCGGGTGTCTGGCATAAAACGGTTGATGAGCATTCCTTTACAACGATCATGTCGGCTAAGATGGCTGCTGCGTATAACAACAAAAATTATACGAGTTCCCAGTTTGCCATAAGCGGCCTTAATTATAAAGACGGAGACGACTTTGGATTCTACATTTTTCCTTCCGAAGCTTACGGTAAGGATATCTCTTTCCAGGAGACCGGGACGGTAGAGCTGACGGTCACGGGACTGTATAGAAATAGTTGGAGCAAGAAAAGCTGATCGCTTTTCCTGCTCTTTTTTTCTGCCCGCATCCAAGTTTAACCACCCTCCGCGGATGGTCATAATGGGAAGAACAGACTTTCATCCTGGAGGTAGCTCGCTTATGCAACGGCAACAGTTCACGAATCGTTCGAGCTCCAATGACAACCAAATGCTGCCCGAGTATGCCGATATTCCGATTGATCCTTCGGTTGAAAATAATTTATTGCGTATTAAGCGCGATATGGGCGGCAGCGATGATCTCATTATGCGACAGATCCACAATGAGGGAATAAATACGGCGGCTGCGGCAGTCGTCTATATCGACGGACTGTCTAACGCGATGGCGATTAATCAATACATATTCGATGTGCTGGACTATTCCTTGCCCCGCTATGACGGGGAGGACATGATGAAGCTGGATGCGGGCTCTCTTGCGAAAAAGCTGCTGAACGGCATGGGGCCAGTCCGAACCGTAACCGACCTTGGCTCCCTTTACAAAAATTTGTTGTCCGGCCAAGCCATTATAATGCTGCGAGGGCATCAGTATGCTTACTGTGCGGATATCCGGGAGTGGAAGGGCCGTGACGTTACGGAATCCACAAACCAGACGTCTATCCGAGGTCCCCGGGAAAGCTTTACCGAGACGCTCCGAACGAATACGTCACTCATTCGGCGGAAAATCAAGGATCCGCGTTTATGGATGGAGACGGTCACCATTGGCCGTATGACGAAAACCGATGTGACTCTTATGTATATAAATGGGCTTGCGAAGCCGGATGTGCTTCAGTTGGTTCGCGATCGGCTGCGTGCAATCAAAATCGACGGCATTCTCGACAGCGGGTATATCGAGGAATTAATTGAGGATAACAAATGGTCCTTGTTCCCTACGATATTTAATACCGAGCTGCCGGATAATGTGGCGGGCCAGCTGTTGGAAGGGAGAGTAGCCATTCTTGTAGAGGGGACGCCTAACGTTCTGATTGCGCCTTCCCAGATGGTTACTTTTTTTCAATCGACGGAGGACTATTACCAGCGTACCTTCTATGCCAGCTTATTGCGTATCTTGCGGTTCGGAAGCGTCTTTATCTCGCTTCTTTTCCCGTCTCTGTATATCGCCATTACGACGTTTCACCGGGATATGCTGCCCGCGTCGCTTCTTATTTCTCTAGCGGCGCAACGGGAGGGCGTACCGTTTCCGGCCTTTTTCGAAGCGCTGATTATGGAAATTACGTTCGAAATTCTGCGGGAAGCGGGTCTTCGAATGCCTCGCGCGATTGGTCAAGCCGTATCTGTCGTGGGTACGCTTGTAATCGGTCAGGCGGCGGTAGAGGCAGGAATCGTGTCCGCGGCAATGGTTATCGTGGTGTCTATTACGGCGATCTCCACGTTTACGCTTCCGGCCTACAGCATGTCGATACCTGTGCGCATTCTCCGGTTTGCCTTTATGGGCGTGGCGGCAAGCTTTGGACTCTTTGGCATCATAATGGGCTTTTTTGTCCTTATGCTGCATCTGTGCGCGCTGCGTTCCTTCGGAGAGCCGTTTATGGCCCCGTTGTCGCCATTTATAAAAACGGATATGCAGGATGCCTTATTCCGCTTGCCTAGATGGCTTATGTTCAAAAGACCGGAAACCTCTCTTAAAACCGACTCGAGCAGAATTCGAAAGAATTAGGAGGCCGACATCATGCTCTACAAATTTGCCATTTCGATGTTATGCCTTCTTATGCTAACCGGCTGCTGGAGCAGGCGGGAGCTGAACGAACTTCTGATTGTGCTTGGCGTTGGAGTGGATTGGGAGGACGGACATTATCTCGTGTCGTTTCAAGTCGTTAACCCGAGCGAAATCTCCAATCAGCAAAAAAGAGGCGACCGACCTCCAAGTACTTTGTTTCAAGGGAGAGGGAAAACGCTGTTCGAAGCGGCAAGAGCGGTTACGGCGGAAGCGCCGCGCAAAGTATATGCCGGGCATTTACAGATTTATGTCATTGGAGAAGAAGCGGCAAGAAGAGGCATAAACGAAATCATTGACAATGTTGCCCGCGATAACGAAGCAAGAATGGATTTTAACATTATCGTGGCCAAAGGAACAAAAGCAGAAGATGTTCTTAAACTTTATACGCCCGTAGAGAAGCTGCCGAGCTACAGCATGCAGCAGTCGCTGCAGACCTCGGAGAAAAACTGGGCGCCTACGATTGCCGTAACGCTGGACGAAGCGATAAACAAGCTTTCTTCGCAAGGAAGCGAGATTGCGTTAACCGGCATACGGGTCATCGGCAGCCCCGCAATCGGGGAAACGAAACAAAACGTAGAAAAGTTTTTGCCGCCCAGCCGCTTCCGATATTCGGGCATTGCTGCTTTTAGGGACGATAAGCTGATTGGCTGGCTGAACGAGAAGGAGAGCAGGGGCTATACCGATATTACGAATAATCTGGATAGTACTTCGATCGCTGTACCATGCGGGGAACAGCGATATTTAGGCGTAGAAGTGACGTCCTCGGATTCCAAAATCAAAACCAAGGTTGTAAACGGAAACCCGGAGGTCGAAGTATTGATTCGAACGGAAGGAAATATCGTCGAAAGAACGTGTACGGACGTTGATCTATCCGATCCCGCCACCATCAAGAAGCTGGAAGGACAGACCAAGCAAGCCATCCATGAAAATGTGGAAGCCGCCGTCCAGCGGGCCAAGGAATTAAAGTCGGATATTTTCGGCTTTGGCACCGAGCTGGAGAAGGAGCATCCCGCCTACTGGAATCAAGTAAAGGATCAGTGGCGCGAAGAGTATTTCCCGCAGCTTAAGGTAACGTACAAGATTAAGATGTTTATCCGGGATACCGGCACGATAGAGAACAGCACGATCAGATAAGGAAGGAAGGGGATCGAATGACATCCGTATTGGCGGTTCTGGCTTTGGCGGCAGGCGCTTTTTGGTTGGAGGCTCCAGGGCTTATTCGCGGTCAGCAATTCCGGGAGCTTTTTGTATTCCTTGTCCTTCTGCTGATCGGAACGGTTTTGTACAGTCTTTTGATGCTTCAACTTTCGCTCCCTAACCCGTTTATGCTTGTCAAATGGATGTTCCGCTGGATGGGGACTGCAAAATCATTCTAGAGTAAAAGAAGGGAGGAGGAGGTTCGAAATGTCGATTTACTCGAATGCGAAAATATCGGTTAGACAGTTCACGATTTTGATTATGATCGGTACCGTTGGCGACTCGATTCTGATCATGCCCACGATTACGGCCGCCTCCTCCAAACAAGATGCATGGCTCTCGATGCTGCTTGCCTTTTTTGCCGGTATTATCACGGGAGCGTTATTCGCGGCTATTGCCAACAGGCTGCAGCGGATAAGCTTGTATGAAGCCATCCGGCAACGATTAGGCTTATGGTTCGGAGGCTTCTTTTTTCTTCTGTTTATCTTTTCCTCATTTATGTGCATCTTGACGCTGCTTAGCGAGATGAGCCAATTCATGACTCTGCAATTAATGCCGGAAACGCCGGTTAACGCGATTATTTTGTTTTTTGGGGCTGTCATTATTATCGCTTACCGCTATGGCATTGAGGCTTATGCGAGAATGGGAGAAATACTGTTTCCGGTCATGATGGGACTGTTTGTGCTTCTTGTCGTTCTGCTGATGCCGCAGATTAAATGGCCCAATATGCTTCCTATTATGGCGAGTGGGTTCTTGCCGATTATCAACGGGGCGCTTCCCGCGTATTGTACGGGATTTGTCGAAATGGCTGTGCTTCTTATGCTTGTTCCTTACGTTGAAGGCAACGGCAAGCTCACGAAACATATACTGAAAGGATTTATATTTGGTGGCATCGTCCTGTTTCTTATTGTTCTCCTTAGCGTACTCGTGTTAGGGCCGGCGCTTATGGAAACGAAATATTATCCGACCTTTGTGCTTGCCCAGAAAATTATGATTGGCCATTTCTTCGAGCGGATTGAGGCGGTTATGGCCTTTTTATGGATCATCACGGTATTCTACAAAACGCTGATTCATTTCTTTACTCTTACGACGGGCCTGGCGCAGGTATTTCAGTTGAAAGAGAGCAAGATGCTGACCATTCCACTTGGCATGATTCTGCTTGTCTGCACGGTGGTGGGTACGCCAAACATTACAACCTACAATCAGATTTTGATTAATTATTACCCTTGGTTTGATTTGACCTTTTTCCTTGTTCTGCCGCTCATCATGCTATTTCTTATGATGGCTATCAAGCAGAAGCCGCCGAAGGTGCAGGGACAGCAGCCGCAAGGGCAGCAGCCGCAGGGCCAACAAAATCAACAACAGCCGCAACAGCCGCAGAAAAATTAGGCGAATGATTTTCCAAAAAACACTTGTTCCTTCCGCGGGATCATGCTAATATGACAATATAAATAATAAAACATGAAATATGAAATATTATTGAGGTGACAGGAATGGCCCGTTACAACTCCGAAGAAGAAGTCCTCGCCCATTACGATCCGAAGAAATACCGGACACCGGATGGTTATACGAGCGATATAGCGGTATTTACGATCATTAGCGAGCCAATCGCGCCTAATAAGCCGCCGAAGCGGACGATGAAGCTGATGCTGATCCGCCGGGCACGGCATGACCATGAAGGAAGTCCGAATATTGAAGGCGGGAAGTGGGCACTGCCGGGAGGTTTTATCGACCCGGAGGAGGATGCCTACGAAGCGGCGAAGCGCGAATTGTCCGAAGAGACCGGCGTAGAGGGGATTCATATCCGGCATTACGGGGTCTATGACAAGCTGGGCCGGGATAAGCGGGGATGGATCATCTCCAATGCCCATTACGCGATTGTGCCGGAGGATTATCTCGAGAAACGCAAGGCGGCCGACGATGCGGAGGAGGTTGCGCTCTTTACGATCGAGGAGATTAAAGAGCTGGAGCTTGCCTTTGACCATCGCGAAGTGATAGCGGATGCTTACGAAATGATCCGAAAGGATATGCTGCTCTCGACGGTTGCGCGCAGCTTCCTGCCGCAGGAATTTACGCTAAGCGAGCTGCAAAGCGTGCTCTTAACCGTTACGGACAGCCCGAAGGTAGCGAAGTATTCGACATTCCGGAACCGTGCCGAACGCCTCCCGTTTATCGAAGTCGTTCGAATCGACGGCGAAGCCAAAACCACATCAAGAAACTCCAAGCGACCATCGATTTTGTACCGTTTCAAAGAGGGAGAACCTCTGGAGTCGATCTACTTCTAAAGGTATTGTCACAATACCTGTTCTTTTTAACTTTAATATTTCATAAAACATGAAATAAGGAATAAGAGGAGATGGCTAGCAATGACTACGAATAATGAGCTTGTTACCTCGTTTAATCGTTTGTTCCGGGAGGCCGAAATTGGCGGAAAAAGCAGCGCCACTATTAATGTTGTGCTGGCAGATGCGGCAAAAGAGCAGCTTCAGCCGGCTGAAGCGGATCAAGAGAAAATGCTTCTGCTGGTCATCGACCAGCAGAACAGTTTCATCGAAGGCGGGGATCTTGGGGTTCCCGGGTCGGTTCAGGATACCGTCCGGCTTGGAGAATTTATGTATCGAAATTTGCATAAAATCACACAAATCGCTTTGACCAAAGACGTCCATATGCCGCTGCAGATTTTTCATCCTTGCTGGTGGATAGACCGGAATGGCAAGCATCCCGCACCCGTTGAAACGGTCATTACGGCAGAGTCCGTTATAAACGGGGAGTGGACGCCGGTCTATTCGCCGGCGAGAAGCCTTGCGTATCTTCATGAGCTTAAGGCGGGAGGGAAGCGAGAGCTCCGGATCTGGCCTTACCACTGCCTGGAAGGAACAAACGGCGTGGAGTTCGAGAGCCAATTCATGAATCTCGTCTACTTCCACACGATGGCAAGAAGAAGCACGCCGGTTATTTTGGAGAAAGGGCAGGATCCGTTAAGCGAAATGTACGGCGCGTTCTATCGGGAGGATGGCGTGGCGAGCGATGCTAACCGGGCTTTTCTGGACAGCCTCACGGATTATCACAAAATTTATATCGCGGGTCAGGCACTCTCGCATTGCGTACTCGATACGCTGAAGCATATTTTGGAGCATCATGCCGAGAACCGGGCATTAACCGAAAGCATTCATTTGCTGACGGATTGCTCGAGCCCGATTCCGGGTACGGAAGCTTTAACGGATACGGCGATTGAGGAGCTAATTAAGCGATACGGCATTCAGCTTGCGACAGCGGAAGGCCTGACGATATAAGCATAAGCCTACGGAGGTAATGGGACATGGACAACGTACAGCAAATCAACAAATACGCGGACGACAGCCTTGCGCTGCACACGGACTTATACCAGGTTAATATGGTGGAGACTTATTGGGCGGAAGGAATGAGCGAGCGCCGAGCGGTTTTCGAACTCTTTTTCCGCAAGCTGCCTTTCGGTAACGGTTATGCGATCTTTGCGGGGCTGGAACGGATTATCGAGTATGTGCAAAGCTTCGGATTCACCGATTCGGACCTGGCCTACCTGCATGAAGAGCTTGGTTATGAAGAGGATTTCCTCGCTTACCTGAAGCAGCTTCGCTTCACCGGCAAAATTACCGCCATGCGCGAAGGAGAGCTGGTCTTCGGCAATGAAGCGATCCTCCGGGTGGAAGGCACGCTGGCCGAAGCCCAATTTATCGAGACCGCGTTGCTTAATATCGTAAACTACCAGACGCTGATCGCGACAAAAGCCTCAAGAATCCGCAATGCCGTTGGAGATGCTCCGCTTCTCGAGTTCGGCACGCGCCGAGCCCAAGAAATGGATGCAGCGCTCTGGGGCTCGCGGGCTGCCATTATCGGCGGCTGCGATGCGACTTCGAACGTGCGATGCGGCAAACGGTTTGGCGCAAAGGTATCGGGCACGCATGCTCACGCGATGGTGCAGGCGATGCTGGACGAATACGAAGCGTTCCTCCGTTACGCGAAGCGGCAGAAGCAGATGAACCGCAAATGCGTCTTCCTGATCGATACGTATGATACGCTCAAATCGGGCATTCATAACGCGATCAGAGTCGTGAAGGAGCTTGGCATCAAGGATCTGTTCGAAGGAGTCCGGCTTGATTCGGGCGACCTGGCCTATCTGTCGAAGGAAGTGCGCAAGCTGCTGAACAAAGCGGGTTTTAAAGAGACCAGAATATACGCTTCGAATGATCTCGATGAATATACGGTCCTGAATTTGAAGTCGCAGGGAGCGGTTATCGATGCATGGGGTATCGGAACAAAGCTCATTACGGCGTATGATCAGCCGGCTTTAGGCGCAGTCTATAAAATTGTGGCGATAGAAGATGATCATGGAAAAATGGTCGATACGATCAAAATTTCGGGCAATCCCGAGAAAGTGACTACTCCAGGAAGGAAAAAGCTGTACCGGATCATTAATCTGGTGAATCACCGCTCGGAGGGCGACTATATCGCGCTGGAAGAGGAGAAGCCGCAGGAGGAAGGACGCCTCAAGATGTTCCATCCGGTGTACACCTACATCAGCAAATTCGTAACGAATTACGAAGCGAGAGAGCTTCATGCGGATATTTTCGTAGACGGAAAGCTGGTTTACGAGATGCCCGGGCTTTATGAGGTGCAGACTTTTGCCAAAGGAAATCTGGAGCTGCTCTGGGACGAATACAAGCGGAACCAGAATCCGGAGGATTATCCGGTTGATTTAAGCCAGCGCTGCTGGGACAACAAAATGAATCTCATCCATGCGATGAAGGAGAAAGCGGAAGGAGTGGCCAAGGAGACATGAAGACAAAACCTCGGAAAATCGGCATCTACGGATCTTCTTTCGACCCGATCACGAATGTGCATTTATGGACGGCTTCGACGGTGGCGCACCGTAAAAACCTGGATTTAGTGATCTTTCTGCCTTCCTCCAGCATGCGCCATGACAAGAAAACGAACACTAGCGACGAGCATCGGGTGAATATGATTAAGCTTGCGATTCAGGATAATCCGAAGTTTGTTTTTGATCCTTACGAGCTTACGGTGCTTGCGGGCATGCAATACACATTCCATACGATGAGGCATTTCCGCGAGCAATATCCGGAGGATGAGCTGTATTTTATTATGGGCGCGGATCTTCTAGTCGATATCGCAGACGGCAAATGGTCGCATGAGAAGGAATTGATTGAGGAAAATAAGTTTATCATAATGGCACGTAATGGAATCGACATGACGGAAGCGATCTCCCGTTCGCCGATTCTCCGCAATCATGACGACGGACGGTTCCAGCTGATGAGCAAAGGGCTGGCCATGGAGATCAGCTCGACGTACATCCGGGATGAATTCAGCCGGGGCGGGGAGCCGAGATATTTGCTGCCGGATTCGTGTTATGACTATATTAAGCAAAACAGCTTGTACCGCATTTAACGATTAAAGGAGGCGCTTGGGGATGACCTTGCAGCAGCAAATTATTGAGAAATTGGGAGTAAAACCGCAGATTGACGCGCAGGAGGAAATCCGGAGAACGGTGGATTTTATTAAAGATTACGTAACCTTTGCTCGAAAAACCGCCTTGGTTCTCGGTATTTCGGGCGGACAGGATTCGACCCTTGCCGGCAAGCTTTGCCAAATGGCGATGGATGAATTAAACGACGAAGAGGGAGTAAAGACCTATCGTTTTATCCCCGTCCGGCTGCCTTACGGCAACCAAAAGGATGAGCAGGATGCGCAGGATGCGATCGCTTTTATCGGGGCCGAGGGCTTCATCACGATTAATATCAAGGCAGCCGTTGACGCCGGAGCAGCGGAATACGAAGCCCGGACAGGGAAGAAGCTGAGCGATTTCACGAAAGGCAACCGGAAGGCTAGAGAGCGGATGATCGCCCAGTTCGAGATTGCGGCGGAGGAGAATGGGCTGGTCGTCGGAACGGATCATGCGGCCGAGGCAATCACGGGCTTTTATACGAAATTCGGCGACGGCGCGGCGGATCTGACTCCGTTATACCGTCTCAACAAGCGGCAGGGAAGACAGATTCTGAAGGAGCTTAACTGCCCGGAGCATCTGTACTTGAAAACCCCTACCGCAGACCTTGAAGAGGATAAGCCGCAGCTTGCCGACGAAGTGGCTCTGGGCGTGACTTACGACGATATCGACAACTACCTGGAAGGCAAGGAAATTGGCGAAGACGAGCGGCAAAAAATCGAAAACTGGTATATCCGGACGATTCATAAACGGGAGCAGCCGGTGACCGTATTCGACCGTTGGTGGAAAAAGGTTGACGGAAAATAAGAGCTTGAAGGCACGAAGCCTATCCGGCATTCGCGAGAGTGGCGGGTAGGTTTTTTGTCATGCTGAGCGGCGTTAAAGGTATAGGTCGTTAATACTAAATCCAAATAATTGCAAGAGATTGTTTTTATTTTCGAAAAAATCTGCTATTCTACTGGTGATCAGCTAATGGATTGGGGAGTGATAACTTTTGAAACCGGTTACAGTATATGATATTGCGAAGGAAGCGAATGTATCGGTTGCAACGGTATCGCGGGTTTTGAACAATACGGCCCCCGTAAAAAAGTCAACGAGAGATCGCATCGTAGAATTGATGAACAAGTACCAGTTTCAGCCTAATGCATTAGCTCGAAGCCTGTCCAAGAAGGAGACGGGGATGATCGGGATTATATTGCCGGACATTACCAATCCGTTCTTTCCGTCCGTACTGGCCGGGTTTGAGCAAGAGGCGAGAAACAAAGGCTATACGTTCTTTCTATGCGATACCGTTTCGACAAACGGGGATTCGAAAGAGCAATACGAGCGCGAGTCGCAGTATCTCAGCCTGTTGATGGAGAAGCAGGTAGACGGCATCGTGATGATTGGCGGCCGGATTAACCTGGCCAAGCCTAGCGAAGCTATGGTCAATGAGGTTGTCGATATCAGCAAGCGCGTGCCAACTTTGCTGATCAACGGCCATTTGCCCGGGCAAAACATTCATTCCGTTTGCGTTGACGAGCGGGAGGGGGCCGAGCTTGCCACGCAGCATCTGATCGATCTCGGACACCGGGATATCGCCTTTGCCGGCGGCTACCAGAGCATGGCCAATACGCTTCAGCGTGTCCAGGGCTTTGTGAAGACGATGCAGAAAAACGGGCTTAAAGTACGGAAGGAATGGCTGCTGGACGGCGGCTTTACGGTGGAGAAGGGCAAGCTGTTCATGAATTATTTGCTTAGCTTGCCGGAGAGGCCAACGGCTGTGTTTTGCGCGAATGATCTGATCGCCATTGGTGCTCTTAAAGCTGCCTATAATGCCGGCTTGCGGGTACCGGAGGATCTGTCTTTGGTCGGTTTTGACGATGTTCCGTACGCATCCAACAGTATTCCGGAGCTGACGACGGTGTCCCTTAAGTGTTATGACATCGGGAAATACGCGGCCGAGCAGCTGCATAAGATGATTGCCAAAAGCAAGGTAAGCAGGAGGACAAAGCTGAGACCGGAGTTGGTCATTCGGGAATCAACGGCTCCCCCAATAGGCTCAAGCCTACATGGGCCAAATGGAATATTTAGATAAATATTTCAAAAAACTTTCTTGACAACGCTTTCATGTCTGATTTATTATCAAGGTGTCAAAGCAATGCACGGTTCGAACAAAAATGAAACCCGTTTCAATGCAATCGGCTATCATCATATTTTCCCATGAAATGCACGTAAGAATACCGTAAATATGACAGTTCATGTTGTTTCGGATCGAATGTGTATTTTATTTTTATCAAAAAATGAAACGGGTTTCATGAAACGGGATACATGTTATCGATCGGGGGTCGTCTAGAATGGGTTTGGATACACAGGCGATATCGGCAGTTCAGTTCGAGGCAGATGCAGTACGTATACACGGAGAACCCAAGCTGCTCTTAAGCGCCTCGCTCTTTTACTTCCGGATTCCGAGGCTGCTGTGGAAGGAACGGATGGAGCAGCTGAAAGCTTATGGCTACAACAGTATCGATGTTTACTTCCCTTGGAATTATCATGAACAGCGGGAAGGCGAATGGGACTTCAGCGGCGAGCGCGATGTCGAAGCCTTCCTCGAAGCGGCAAGAGATGCGGGGTTATGGGTGATCGCAAGACCGGGGCCTTACATTTGTTCCGAATGGGACGGAGGCGCGCTTCCTGCTTATCTGCTGGCGCAAGGCGTCGAGATTCGGCAGAATGATCCCGTATTTCTATCCCGGGTAGCTGCCTGGTTCGACTGGATCATCCCTCTTCTGAAAGCCTACCAAGCAGACGAAGGCGGAACGGTTATCGCGGTGCAGCTGGATAACGAGCTCGATTTCTATGATTGCAAGGATCCGAAAGGGTATATCGGCGCATTAAGAGATTTGGTATTGGCGCATGGGATTTCGGTTCCGCTGTTCGCCTGCGCCGGTCAAGGCGGATTGCTCCAAGCCGCAGGAATTGCAGAGGGAGTAGCCCCAACCTGCAACTTTTATCCGGATAACCGGGATCCCGAGTTCGAGCAGAAGGTGCTCCATTACGGCGGGCTTATGGAGGAGCTTGGTTATCCTCTCCTCGTAACCGAGACAAACCGCGCGCATTATCTGCTTCGCCGATTGCTCGGCTGCGGCGCTAAGCTGCTGGGACCTTACCTTCAGGTATCGGGTACGGATTTTGGCTTTACGAACGCTACGAACAATTGGGGTAAGCCGCTTGCTTTTATGACATCGGATTATGATTTCGGCGGGATGATCTCGCCGGAAGGGCATATCCGGGAGGAAGCTTACGAAGGCAGGCTGCTCGGCAGACTAATCGAAGCTTACGGAAGCAAGCTGGCAGAAGCGAAAGCAACCGGAGCAGCGGATGAGAATCTCATTCTCGCTGGTCAATGGAATAACATCGCCGGCCCGTATGCGCTCGACCTGAAGGACGGCGGCCAACTGTTGTTCGTGACGAATCTGGATGACGAGGATAAGGAACTTGCAATTGCCGGTTCGGATTCGTTTATATTGCGGGGAGGCCGATCGCTGGCTCTGCCGTATCAGGTTTCGTTAGCAGGCTGGGGATTGGAAGGGACATTGGAGCTATCGACAGCGGAGCTTTATTACGCGAAGCAGACGGCAGGTAAGGGGATTCTCGCTTTCCATACCGAAAGCGCCGGTGAAATTCGGCTCAGCAGCGAGGAGATAGCTGCCGTTGAATCGGAGAACTGCGCGACAGACATGCAGGATGGACGGTTAAACATCAAGTTTGACGGAACATCGGATGCTGTATGCCGGATCAATACCCGGAGCGGAGACATTTTGACAATTGCGATCCATGATAAAGTAAAAGCGCTTTATATGGATGATATGGATGAAGAAGGGTTATTGCACACCTGTTCATCAGAAGTTCAATCTGCTGATAAAGAGCAAACGGAGGTCAGCAATTGGCAGCTTAGCTCCTTGAATGGAGCGGAGCCGATGACCCTGCCAGAGTCAAGGCAATCGAGAACGGAAGCCGCATATCTGGAACAAAACGAAATTTATCGAGGGTATGGCTGGTACGAAGCAGCTGTTCCGGCTGACCGAGCGGATAAAGCAGAGGGTGTGCTGATCCAAAACGGCAGCGACGTCATTTCGCTTTACGCGGATGGCCATTACGTTGGAACTACGGTTCCCGGCGGCAGCAGCAGCTACCTCCCGTTAAAAGAAGGGCTGACGCAAGGCAAGCTGGTTGTCCGAACGGAAATCTGGGGACATTCCAACTTCGATGATTCCAGGCTGCCGGGCTTAAAGCTTAACGCTTTAAAAGGCCTCACAGGCATGACGCTAGTAACAAGGCAGCATGAAATGAGCCGTAATTGGAGCGTGTATCGCGCAACGGACCGAACAATTCGGCCGGAACTTACGGCAGAAGCTGACCGGAAGCTGTGGCCGGTTGTAAACCTGGGCGGCTGGCTATCGCCGGATCATCCCGCCTTCGAATATTACAGGAAAAGCTTTATTCCCGGAGAACAAGCAGACAGCTGGATCCTTCACTTCGAAGGGATGCAGTCGACGGCGAAGGTGTTTGTCGATGGGAAGCAGGCTGGTGATGTAGGACCATTTGATCCTTATCTTGATCTTTCCGGTTATCTCACAGCCGGGCAGCCAGCAGAGCTTGCCATCTTCCTCGAGAGAGTAATTGGTCTTCCCGCGGGAAGAAGAGCGGTCATGTATGAAGGAGTCAAGGCAGTGAACTGGGTGATCAGCGGGGCGGAGGAGCCCGAGCTATCGGCCCATGCGAATGCAGCTCGTTCACAGTCGCAGGCAACGGAGCTTCCCGTGCAGCTCGAGGC
Source organism: Paenibacillus sp. ATY16 (assembly GCF_003399985.2). Classification (NCBI taxonomy): domain Bacteria; kingdom Bacillati; phylum Bacillota; class Bacilli; order Caryophanales; family Paenibacillaceae; genus Paenibacillus; species Paenibacillus sp. ATY16. Next base: position 151,399 of record NZ_NMOK02000033.1, read on the forward strand.
AGGTCAGACGGCATGGCTGTACAGCACCATTCCGAATTCGGATAACGGCAAGGGTTGGCGCGCAGCGGTTTCCGGATCGGGAATTAAGCTGACGGTGTTTCTCGAAGGACGAATCGTTGGACGGATTTGGACATCCGGTGGAGAGGACCGGCCGGTTATTACCGGCGGCAATCCGCAGTCGGTTTACTTGCCGGGCGTTTGGTTTAACAAGAAGGAAGGCGAGCTTGTCATCCTCTTGGAAGCCGTAGATCTAGCAGCGCCTTGCAGGCTGGATGCCATAAGGCTTCAACAGGTCTAGCAGGAAGATATAGGTCTGGAAATTAATTGGTAATGGGTAAGGAGGTCTTCACATGGAAAAGGTTATACAACCAGCCATCCAGAGCAAGCCGCGTACGGAAAGCTCAGGCAGGCTGAGACGATTTTGGAACAATAAAACTTTGCTTCTGATGTGTTTGCCGGCAATTGCATTCTTTATTGTATTTGCTTATCTGCCGATGCCAGGCGTGTATCTGGCGTTCATTCAGTACAATTACGCGGACGGCATATTCAAAAGTCCGTTTGTCGCCTTCGACAACTTCCGCTTCCTCGTTATGAATGGCGACCTGTGGCGGCTGACTTTTAATACCGTAGCGTATAACCTCGCATTTATCTTGCTGGGAAATTTGCTGCAAATATTCGTAGCTATCCTGCTAAACGAGCTGCGCCGCAAATGGTTTAAGAAAGTAGCTCAAACGTTATTGTTCCTCCCGCACTTTATCTCGGCCGTTCTGATCGGTCTGATCGCTTACAACATTCTCAGCTATGATTACGGCTTGCTGAACCATGTACTTGCATCTCTCGGCATGGATCCGGTCAAAGTGTACTCCAATTCTCACGTATGGCCGTTCATTATCGTAATAACCTACTTATGGCAGTCAACAGGTTACGGTTCCATCGTGTACTTCGCAGCTATTATGGGTCTTGATAACGAGATCATCGAAGCTTCCGAAATCGATGGTGCAAACGCTTTCCAACGGATCATTTACATCGTTATTCCATGGCTTAAGCCAACGTTCATCATCTTGCTGCTGTTCTCGCTCGGCGGCATTATGAAAGGCAACTTCGGTTTGTTCTACAACTTGGTTGGGGCAAACAATACGGCCTTGTACTCGTCGACGGATATTATCGAAACTTACGTATTCCGTTCGCTTATGACGAACTTCAACTTCTCTATCGGCAGTGCGGTTAGCTTATATCAATCGGTATTCGGCTTCGTGATCGTTATAACGGCCAACTGGCTCGTTAAAAAGACGTCGCCAGAAAACTCGTTATTCTAGGGGGTGCTGACATGGAAGAGAATATCGTAGAATCCAGAAGCATTCGGACAGATGCGAGCGAAGTCATTGTCAGAACGTTTGGTTACGTCGTGATTTCCATCTTTGCGCTTTGCTGCTTGCTGCCGTTCCTTCTCATTCTGGGAACTTCGTTTACCACGGAGTCGGCGATCAAGAAATTCGGCTTTAACTTCTGGCCGAAGGAATTCAGTACCTTTGCTTACAAAATCGTATTCGAGAATCCTGACATCATCGTAGGTTCTTACATTGTAACGATTCTGCTTACCGTGGCCGGTACGGCTATTGGCTTGTTCCTTGTAGCGATGACCGGTTACGCGCTGCAGCGTCCGGACTTTGGCTACCGGAACGGAATCTCGTTCTTTATTTACTTCACGACTTTGTTCTCCGGCGGTCTTGTTCCGTTCTACCTGCTGGTAACTCAGTATTTGAGCCTGAAGGATAATTATTTAGCCGTCTTGCTGCCGGGGCTTCTTAGCCCGTTCCTGATCATTATGATGAAAAGCTTCGTTCGCTCCATCCCGCATGCCATTACGGAATCGGCCAAAATCGACGGAGCAGGGGACTTTACGATTTTCCTGCGGCTGATCTTGCCGATGACGACTCCGGCCCTTGCGACAATCGGTTTGTTTATCGCGCTTGGTTACTGGAATGAATGGTATAACTCGATGCTGTTCCTGTCGCCGAACATGGAATACCGTCCGCTCCAGCTCTTCTTATATAACGTTGTTACCAGCGCCGACTTTGTTCGCAACTCCGCGGCAGCCTCCAACGTCTCGCTTCGGGATGTGCCGCTCGAGTCCATGAAGATGGCAACGGCCGTTGTTGCAACCGGACCTGTTATCCTGTTCTATCCTTTCGTGCAACGCTACTTCATTAAAGGTATTACGGTAGGCGCAGTTAAAGGTTGATGTGCCGAAGGCCACAGGGCCTCTTCACATAACGGGCAAAGCCCAAATTATTATAAACAAAGGGGAGACGTGCATGTTTAAGAAAAGTTCCGCAATCTTGCTCTCTATTTTGATGGCTTCCAGCTTGGCAGCCTGCTCCGGTAATAACAACAAAGATAATAAACCAGCAGACTCCGCTAAACCAAGCAACAACGCAAGCACCAACACGGAAGGATCAACAAACACAGGCGGCGATGCCGCGGTTGACACTTCAAAGTTCGTTAAAATCACTTATATGGTGCTTGGCAACAAGCCGACAAACGGCCAATTCGAAAAAGTTCTTGCCGAAGTGAATAAAATCATGAAGGAAAAAATCAATGCCGAGCTGGAATGGAAATGGATCGAATGGACGGACTGGCAGACGAAATACAACCTTGCGCTTGCTTCCGGCGAACCAATCGACCTGATTACGATCGGTACCGACTGGCTTGATACATGGGGCAACGCTCAACGCGGCGCCTTCATGAACCTGGATGATCTGCTTCCTAAATATGCGCCTCAGACCTATAATTCGATTCCGCAAGAAGATTGGGCGGAGTCCAAATACAACGGTAAAATCGTCCTCATTCCTGAAGATCAATATACGCAATGGGTTAACCATGGCTTCTTCTACCGCGGTGACTGGGCAAAAGAAGCAGGCATTACAGAGCCGATTAAAGACTGGGAAGGCATTGGCAAATATCTTCAATACATTAAAGACAACAAGCCTGACGTAATCCCTTGGGATGCGGTTTCCGGAACAAGCACATTCGGCGGATTTGATACTTCCTACACGGATAACCTTGAACTGCCAATCTCGACAGGTTACCTGCCGGTATTCACGACCAAATCGTATGACGAGAAATATACCGTTAACAGCCCTGTCTTCGAAGATACCATGGTGAAATACGCAACCATGATGAAAGAATGGGCAGACAAAGGCTTCTGGCGTGAAGACGTACTGAACAACAAAAACGATACTCGTGCATCGCTGCGTGCCGGCCTGACAGGTTTGGATCAGCATCATACGCAAACCTTTGGCGGTCTCCGCGTTCAAATGGATAAAGACCAACCGGGTTCCGATCTGCAAATGTTCCCGTTTGCCCGCCAAGGCGGCAACAACCTGCTTGAGCTGTCCATCACTCACGGCGGTACTTCCGTTGGCGCACACAGCAAAAACCCTGAGCGCGCTTTGATGGCTTACGACCTGATCCGCAACGACGAGCAAATTTACCACCTGCTCAACTACGGTATTGAAGGCGTACAGTACGAAGTCAAAGACGGCAAACGTCAACAACCAGCTGGTTATGACGAGACAAAAGACGGCTTCTACTCCGACTTCTGGGGCGGCCGTGTCGACAAATTCGAGATTCCTAGCGTAACGACATGGGATCAACTCGAAGAAACCTATTATGCTGAGTATGACAAAATCAAAAAACCTTACCCTTACGGCCAATTCGTATTCGACAAAACGCCGGTTGAAGCCGAGCTGACAGCGATTACGCAAGTAACGGGCGAGATGGGTCCAGCTATCGCTTACGGTAAAGCAGGCGATCCAGTCAAAGCGGTTGAACAATTCCGCAGCAAGTTGAAAACAGCAGGCTACGATAAAGTTCTTGCCGAGCTGCAAAAACAAATGGATGCATTCAAAGCAAAAATGGAATCCGGTCAATAAGCGGTATAGGAAACCGGGATTCGACGCCAAGCGTCGGATCCCGGTTTTTTTAACTTTGCTTAGCCCGGAATAAGGATATCGATACGGGAATCCTGCCGGTCCAAGGAATAGATGTCTTTCCAATACTCGATATCGATAGGCCTAGCACCAAGCGTGTTATTAATATAATCATACGTATCGCCAATCTCAGATTCCGGGCCTTCATGAATGATCTTCGTATATTGTCCTGAAGGTAAAGTATAAGTGGTCATGTCGGCGGGAATATTCTCAAAAGCGTTTACTTCGAAAGCAACCACATGCTGGTAGGGAGTGTCATGCGTCCATTGGCCATCCTGGTTATAGATCTGAATCAAATAAATGCCTTCCTTATTCCGATTCGGCAGCTCATTCCTGCGTTCCGCCAGCTGCTCGCGTAATACGCCAACAATTCGCGACTGCAGAACGTTGTTAAGGCTTTCCCTAATGGAATAGCCAACCAGCTTGAGCTCTTTCTGATAAATCCTGTCGACCTGATAAGTACGCAAAATGTTTACCTCCCCATACATGGTAAATATAACCATAATTAGGATAACGAATATACGTTCGCTTGTAAAGGGTTAGTTTTGATCGTAACGTTTACGTTGACGTTAATATTATAGAGGAGTATGCTAATTATAGAAGGAAGGTTTGAACAAGCTTGGAAGTGGGTATTAAAAAGTTAGGGATTACATTTTGAAGGAGGCATCTCTTATGTACAATCATATCCTTGTTCCCGTCGACGGTTCGCAGCAGGCCAGCAAAGCTCTTGATCACGCGATCCATTTGGTGAAGGCGATCAATGCGCCGGTACGGCTGTCTGTTATCCACGTTACGGGACGCGTCGCAATGAGTCAGGCTTTTGTTTATGTGGATGTGGGGGAGATGCTGGAGAAGGAAGAGAATGAAGTGCTTTCCGCGGCCGCTGCTCAGCTCAGAGACTCCGGAGTAGATTACACGCTGCTTAGAGCGGACGGCGATCCGTCCACTCTGATTTGCAATACCGCGAAGGAACGGAACTGCGACCTGATCGTTATGGGCAGCCGCGGCGTGGGACTTGTCTCGGAAATTCTGCTTGGCAGCGTCAGCCACGGAGTATCCCAGCATGCTCACTGTCCGGTCCTGCTTGTAAAATAATAGATGTTAAGCTAAAAAGGCTGCCCGCGGGCAGCCTTTTTTCGTATTTGGTCCCTTTACGATGTGGCACATCGTTAAGAGATCGGAAGATGAGCTTTCGTTGATGCTTAACGATATGGCACATCGCCAAGGCGTCGGAAACAGACCGAATTCGCACCATATCGTGCAAAAGCAGCGCTCTTAACGATGTGCCGCATCGTTAAGACGCCGAAAAAGTAGCAGCAGTCAGTCGTTAACGATGTGGCACATCGCGAAGCACTAGTCTCCCCTACACAATCCTGAAAATCGGCTGGATCGGGAAAAACTCCACCGGGACTTCCGGATACCGCAGCTTCAATTCCTCGCTTAACGCGCGCATGCCCGGCTCTTCGCTTTCCGCGTGGCCCAGAGTGAGCAACGCTTTTGCCCGGCCTTGATGCGCGGCATCCCGGATATATTCCGGCGTTTCCCATTCCGGACCTTCCCCGACGATAAGCAGATCGAGGTTATGGTCGCGCATAAACGGAATAGCGGTTGAAGCGCCTCCCCGGTAACCAACCAGTATACCCGCACGGCTGACAGGAGTGGAGATTTCGCCCGTTATCCGGAGGAAAGGCATGCCAAGCTTTTGCTTCACATGCGCGGCAACCTCCGCGACCGTAGTCGACGGAAGCTCAAGAATGGCGGCGATCGGCAGCATTTCCGCCAAGCTTGATTCCCATTCCAACGCGGACAATAAGCCTGTCATAATAATGTCCGGCTGCTTACGGTGACAGTAATCATGGTATCGGAAAATCGCGATTCCGCTCTCATCAATAAGCTGCAGCTTTTGCGCAAAAACCGGATCGTTCCCGATCAGCTGTTCATCATGCCGGTGATTGTAGGAGAGAGGTTCATGCGTGATCAGAAGATTAGCTCCCGCCTCGGCTGCTTGTTCAATCACCTGTTGGGTTGGCATGAAGGACACGGCAATACCGGTTACTTCGGCATCGGGCCTGCCGGCCATCAGAACATCCACCGTGTCAGGAATCGGGGGAACCGATGATCGCAAGGCGTCTATTACGGTCTGAACCTTTATCGGCATAAATTACTTTCCTTCCTTTTTGCTTGGATAGATTTTCTCGCCCTTCTCGAGCATCTCGATAAATTGCTGAATTTTCTTCACCCGCGTTTCCTGCTTTTTGACATTGTGAATGCGGAACAATATCGCGTACCTGTTCTGCTTGTCCAACGTCTCGAAAAACTGCCCGGCCTTCTCGTTGCGCGCCAGCTCAAGGGCGAAATCCTCCGGAACGGCAGCGTTAGACTGCGACTCGTACGCTTTATCCCATAAGCCGTTCTGCTTGGCTATTTCGATGGCCTTAAGGCCGCTTGGCTGCATTTTTCCCGCGGCGATAAGGACTTCGACTTTATCTTTATTGATCTGCGACCAAATGCTTTTTGCACCTCTTGGCGAAAAACGCTGAATCCAGCTTTCTTCGTCATGCTTTCTTTTATGGCTGTCGATCCAGCCGTAGCATAAGGCAACGTCCAGCGCTTCATGGTAAGTAACCGAGGGGAGGGACGCATTTTTTTTCGAAATCTGCAGCCAGATGCCGGGTGACTGATCGTATTGCTCGGCGAGCCATCGCTCGAAAGCCGGCTGGTCCGGGAAGTGGAGAATAGGCAGCTCTTTTGTGCTCATTGTACAAAACTCCTTTATGCCGGTTCCTTCCAATATTATAGCATTGCTGAAGCAACCGTATAAGTCTTGAGTTTACAAACTTTTCCTATAAAATGAGGGTACCACCCGCGTATACGGCGGGGATGAGCGAAAGCGGGGAGCGGACCAATGAGCCAAGTTAGAGCTATTCGGGAGCATGAACTGCAGGAGCTTCTGGATTTATACCGTCATTTGATCCCGAACGATCCGGAGCTCCAGGCTTCGGATGTTCAAGAATTGTGGAGTCGGATCCGGGAGGATCGCAACATGCATTATCTGGTTGTAGAAGCGGACGGTCGGATAGCGGCAGCCTGCGTGCTGATTATTATTCCGAATTTAACAAGAGGGGCAAGGCCATACGGACTGATCGAAAACGTGGTTACCCATTCCGATTTCCGCAGGAAGGGCTACGGAACCGACGTATTGCGGGAGGCGCTTGCTATCGCCTGGAAGCAAAATTGCTACAAGGTGATGCTGCTGACAAGCTCCAAACAAGAGGGTACCCTCTCTTTTTACGAAAAGGCCGGTTTTGTAAAAGGAATCAAAACGGGATTTATCGCGAAGCCGTAACCGGAAGGTTAGGAGGGTTAAATTGAAACCCGCTAAACGATTAACGAGCATGATCGTGTATGGCTGCCTGATCATCATAATCGGAATTGCCGCCGCAGCAGGCATATGGTATCGGCAAACGGAGCCGCTTAATACCGACGGGCTGTCCACCTTTACGCCCCCTGACGGAAAACCTCCGGAGTATGTTGTTGGTCTGGTGAACAAGGGTCTCCGGAAAATCGACATCGTTAGCGTAACGATTAACGGAGCTTCCCCATCCGTCCCCGTGCAGTTAGGCATTACTTATGATTCCGGACAGTTTGTGCAGGTGATGCCTGAGCCTGTTCCGGAAATCGAATTTATGGGAATACACGATTCATCCATTTACCCGGCTCTTGCCGGTGACGAGTTAAAGAAGGCTATTATGAAAAAAGCCCATACGCCCATTCTTTACGGAATTCGTTTTTCCGCTGAAGAGGGGTTGGTCCACAGCGTTACGGTTAAATATAAGTATCTGGGGTTTACGAAAAAGCTTACGGTTACGAGATGGTTTGATAACAACCGCTAAGCTTATACCAAGCTACGTAAGGTTTAGAGAGAAGTAAGCTAACGTTAATCAATCCGGAACACGGGGCCTTTCGGATAAAAGGGCAGATGCTTGCCTTTCGGCAGCAGATAAGCATGATCCCGCTTAACGCGCAGCCGGTCGCATTCGCCGTCGGTGATGATCAAGATCGGGCCGTTTTTCGGAAAATCCTCGGCACGCTCCAGAAGATCGATAGCCGGCTGCAGAATGGTGCCTCCGCGTCCCTTTACCTTCACCCTGTCGCTGATCAGATCCGGAGACATATAACCGGCGTCATACGGGGCGGCATCGCAAAAGATAATGCGGGCCATCGGCACGTCGCGGGCTGCGGAATAACTGGCAATGGCGCCAAGGCATTTGGCAAGCAGCTTTTTATCCATGGAGCCCGATGTATCCAAAATAACACCAAACGTCCGCCCGTCCTCGGCGCTGCCCGAGTCGACCCATAGCGGCCTTGGAATATCCGGCGTGGAAGACTGGCGCCTCGAGACGCGGGAGTAGGTCCGCTTCTTCTCGAGCGGCGTGAAATAGTGGTCAAACCATCTGGCGAGCTCAACATCCCATTTGATCGGGGGCTGGCCTAAGGCGCGGATCTCCTCCACCAGACCGGAAGGAAGATAACCGCGGCTCTGTTCTTCGTGATAGATCAGGCCTTGCTGCATCGCATTGCGGCAGAAATCGTCCAGACGTTGTCCTTCGCGGGCATCCCGGAATCCGGGCGACCCGTTATCTAAAATATCGCCTAATCCGTTTCCGCGCAGCGTCGCCAGCTTGCGGTAAACCCGTATGTCGGCGACCATCCGGTCATAGATCGATTCGGCGCTAAGCCCCTTCAGCTCGGGATCCAGCATTAAACCTACGCGCGGATATTCCCCGATCTTCATCTCGACAAGCCAGAGATTAATAACATAATCGCAGGCGATATTCCATAAATAATGGTCGCGCCCCATGCAGCGCTCATGATGCTGGAGTCCGGCGTGCAGAAGCTCATGCGCCATGACGAAAAGCGTCTCATCATCGGTAAGTCCGGCAGCCGTATTCATGTAAATGACTTGGTCAACGACATTAATCGCGGCAATAGAGATTTGGAGCCGCTGGCAAATCTGTACATCCTCAATAAGCTTAAAACCGGCGGCAAGCGCCCCAAGCAGCGGATAGTGATCGATAAACCAGCGCTTGGCTCTGGCTGCGGCGGTAAGCGAAGCCGATTCCGAGGTGATCGAGTCCAGGTGTCCGCCGGCCACGCTGACCGCTCTCGTCACGGCGTTTGCCAAACCTTTTGCCAAATAAGCTTCCCAATCCGGTTCCTTGCCGGAGTAATGATAAGGATAATATTCTTTATCGTTATACTCCATATCGCTTACGGAAGGGCCGGCCATGCCAACGAAGTTTAGCGCCGGAGGCAATCCGCGCTCCATGAAATAGGAGTACAGCTGCTGCTCATCCCGTACCGGAAGATCGAACCTTGTTTCCATATCGGCAGGCGGAGTTCCTATTTTCAAATCTTGAAGAAAGCGGGCTACATAAACATCGCAGGCGCCATTCCAATAATGCGGCTTTTCGTGTTTGACCTTGAAATGCCCCAGCCCGAGATGCAAAAGACAATGGGCGAGCACATAGATCCACTCGGATGTTTCTCCGCGTCTTTTGGGATGAAGGTAGATCGTTCCGCGGAGCGTAACTTTAGCCCATCCTGCTTCAGGGTAAGGGGAGCTTTCTTGCCGGATGATGCGGACGCGGGAAGAGAGCGGCGAGAAAATCGGATGATCGGATATGTACTGAATAGCCTCGTTTACCTGTTTTGTGGCCGGATCTGCTATTTTTGTTTTTTTGGGCATCGGGCAATCACCGGTCCTTCACTGCAAGTCTAGGCAAGTCCCGGACGATCTCAACCATCAGCCAATCCGGAATATTGTCCTCCTGCTCATGCTTGGCTACGACCATTTGGGCAATTTCAAATGAGATCATGCTCAAATCCTTGATCAGCTTTTTGGCGTTATGCGCAAATTGACGATGAGACTCTCGAATTTGCTCTTTATGAGCCGGCAGCTCTTTGACGATCTGGGAGCGGAATGCCTGGGCAAGGAAATAGAGAACGTCTCGGTCCTCCGGATCAGCAGGGAAACCTACTTTTCCTTCTATAATCTGATTCAGCTGATATTTGCTGCTCCGATTTTTGTAAAAGGCTTTAAACTGTACGGCGTGTGCGGGAGTAAGCGCACCGCTAGCCAAAATGCCGACAAGCTCGGGCGTAATCGCATCTCCGAATTCATGCAGCGCATCCGAGAGCATATGCCAGGAGCGTGGTGTCGAGAAGGTCTCTTCGCTCTTAGGCGGAGCGCTCCATAAATGATCGGGTCTCGTCTCCAAGTACTCGATCACGGTCGGATGCAGGGATGCTTCGTAAGCCCAGCCGATCCAATCTTTGAACGAGACATTTAACTGAACATGGAACATCCGGTTAATCAGGGCGGAGCTCATCGGTTTGACAATGGCGCTGTCCTGGGCGCGGTTGCCTGCACCGATTACGATCGAGCCTGCGGGCAAATGGTAATCTCCAATCCGGCGTTCGTGGATCAGGCTGTAGAAGGCTTTTTGCACTTCCTGCGAGCAGGCGTTAAGTTCATCGAGGAACAAGCAATAGGGTTCATCGCGGGCAATCATGGCCGGAGGACAAAATTGGCTTTTGCCGTCTCTAATTTGAGGAACGCCGATAATATCTTCAGGCGCCAGCTGCGAACCAAGAAGGGATACGCAGGGGAGACCCACTTGCTTTGCGAATTTTTCGACAAGCGAGGATTTTCCGATACCGGGTGCTCCCCAGATAAAGACGGGACGGATAACGGAGACATTAAGCAAAACATCCATCAACTGCGTTGCAGTTACGGGTGAGGCAATATACATAGACAACTCCTTGCAGCGTTTATTTTCTAAACCGATTATAGCAAAGAGGGGTTGTACCCATAAGAGAAGAAACAGTTATACTTGTATGTTATTTAATGCCAATAAGGAGGTTAATTAGAAGTTGAGAGGAATCATTGTTTTACTAGCCGTATCATTCATGCTGTTAAGCGGATGCTCAAAAGGGGGATCGGGAGATTCTTCGTTAATGGATGATATTAAGCGCAGCATGGATAAGGCTAAGGTGAAGGCTGACGAGATCGTTCATGTGGAAGTCGTGAAGGACGGTTACCAGGTTTTTTATCGCAATGGCGAAGGACTTAACACGGGATTTGTGGAAAATGACGCTGCCGCAAAATGGACACCATTTTCACAGGAAACAAATAATCTAAACCCTGAAACCGGCTTATCCTGGAGCGCGAATAATAAAGAAAACCTGCATTTGTACTTCTTCTATGGTGCTATCACCAATCCGGATATTGCCCGGGTGATCACGAAGAAACCGGACGGATCGCTTGAAAAATCAGCCAAAATCGTAACAACCGAAAGCGGCGTAAGACTGTGGTTCAGCTACTACGACAAGCAGGTCGACGCGCCGATGGACATCATCGGATTAGACAAAGACGGAAAGGCGATCTATCCCTGAGTGATTCCTTTCACATATCGTTCTGATTTAGTGTGATTGGAATCACACCAACGGGATGCCATTCTTCCGTATACTTTGAACATAACAAGTTGAAGAAAGCGGGGAGAGCTTCATGCTGAATGAAAAAACGATAGCCATTATTAAATCGACTGTACCGGTGCTTGAGGTTCATGGGACGGCTATTACGAAAAGGTTCTATCAATTATTGTTTGCCAGTCATCCCGAGCTTATGAATGTATTTAACCATGCCAACCAAAGACAAGGCAAACAGCAGACCGCGCTTGCGAACACCGTTTATGCCGCTGCCCTCTATATCGATAAACTTGAAACCATTCTGCCGGCCGTGAAGCAGATCGCGCACAAACATCGGAGCCTTGGCATTACGGCAGACCAATATCCGATTGTCGGCCAAAACCTGCTGCAGGCCATTAAAGAGGTGCTGGGCGATGCCGCAACCGACGAGATTCTGAATGCATGGGCCGAAGCTTACGGCGTTATCGCGAATGTGTTTATCAGCGTGGAAGCGGAGATGTACAAGGAAGCCGAAGAGCAGCAGGGAGGCTGGGCGGGTTACCGCGCATTCCGTATCGAGCGCAAAGTTCAGGAGAGCCATGTGATTACCTCCTTCTACCTGGTGCCGGAGGACGGCGGAGCGATTGCAGCATTCGAGCCGGGTCAATACGTAAGCGTAAAGATGAGCATTCCCGATCAGAAGAACACTCATATCCGTCAGTACAGTTTATCGGATGCGCCAGGCAAGCCGTATTACCGGATCTCGGTCAAAAGAGAGGATTCGCAGCCAGGCAAGGATGCCGGCGTTGTCTCGGTCTACCTGCATGAGCAGGTGAAGGAAGGCGATGTGCTCTGGCTGTCCGCACCGGCCGGTGATTTCACGCTTGATCTGAAGGATACGCGTCCAGTGGTATTGATCAGCGGCGGGGTTGGCTTGACGCCGATGGTCAGCATGCTCAATACGCTTGTGGATACGAACTCCGACCGTCCAATCACATTCATTCATGCGGCGCAAAACGGGCAACTCCATGCCCTTAAGCAGCAGGTAGAGGAGAAGATCGGTCAAGCAGCGCAAGCCAAAGCTTTCTGGTGCTATGCGCAGCCAACGGAGCAGGATGCGGGAACTTACCACAAAGAAGGTTATGTCGATCTTCCGTGGCTGCAGGAAGTTATTCCGTCCAAGGATGCCGTTTACTACTTCTGCGGACCAACGCCGTTTATGGCTCATATCAACCGCCAGCTTCTCGAATGGGGAGTTCCCGCGGCAGATATTCATTACGAATTTTTTGGACCAAAGGGCAGCCTGGATGAGGCGGAAAAAGAACCCGTTGCCAAGTAACCGGCTGCTTCCGATCAGCTTTCCTTCTTGGCCCGCAGCAATCGGTTGATCGTCTCCCGGCGGAGACCGATAAACTGTCCGATCTCGTCCTGGGTCAGGACATCGGTCAGCTTCTCCGGAGAAATGTACTGATCGAACCAAGCTTCAAGCTTTCGCAGCTTGTCCGCAGGCGCAATCGCGGTCAACTGATCGATCCGCTGCTGCATCATGCGAAGCTTATCCTGCAGCTGCAGCCCGATTGAACGATACCGGTCGGGATGCTGCTCCAGCTCCTCATACCAGGCGGCTGCGGGAAGAATATCCACTTCGCTTGTGACGATTGCGATAGCGGTGCCGAAGTAAGGGTTCGGACTTATGAGAGAATGATGCGGGATGATTTCGTCCGGCACGATAATATTGACGAGAATCTGCGAGCCGTCGGGGTGAACGCGTACAATTTTGAGCAGTCCGCTGCGCAGATGGAAGAGAGGTCCCGACTGGCCCTGCAGAAATAACGTTTCGCCTTTATGCAAAATCATAAGCGGTAAAGCCTCCATATGAACAAGCGAAGCCTGAAGCCGGGCTTCGCTTTTTTCATTTCATTATACGACAGTTTGAATTTTCATGTTGCATTGCCTTCCAGTTCTTGTATCCTAATAGGAGAACTTGCGTTCGATAGGAGGGATGGCTTGCGACAGTTGGAGAATGAACAGGACATCATAGATCTCGTGCTTGAAGACGAATGGATGATGAAGGTGCTGCATACGGCGGGATCGTTGAGCTTGCCGGACTGGTGGGTATGCGCGGGCTTCGTAAGGTCGAAGGTATGGGATTATTTGCATGGTCATACGGAGCGGTTCGCGCTGCCGGATGTGGATCTGATTTACTATGATCCTTCCCAAACGGATGAAGCGGAAGAAAAAGCGCTCGAGCAGAAGCTGAGAGACGTCATGCCGGATGTGCCTTGGTCGGTGAAAAACGAAGCGAGAATGCATCTGGTGAACGATATTGAGCCGTACACATCTTCCGTTGATGCCATGTCCAAGTTTCCGGAGACGGTTACCGCTCTTGGTCTGACCTTGGACGGGCAAAACGGCGTCGCGCTGTCGGCACCTCACGGAATCCGGGATTTGCTGGGCTTCGTTGTCCGGCCTACGCCGCATTTTAAGCAGTCGCCAGCGCTTATGGCGATCTATGAGAAGCGTCTTCTACAGAAGAATTGGAAGAGCAGATGGAATAAGATAGAAGCTGCGCTCACTCAGGTTTACATGGTTCGGCATGCGCACTCCGTCTATAAGGCAGACGAAGAGTTGTACCGGCCGTTATCTCCTCAGGGAGAGGAAGCGGCAAGAACAGTCGCCGATCTTCTGGCGGACGAACGGATTTCGGCGATTATCTCCAGTCCGTACAAACGGGCGCTTCAAACGGTCGAGCCGTTAGCGTTGCGTAGAGGTCTTACTATTCAAGTGGAGGAAGACTTTCGGGAACGGTTATTGGCGGACCGGCCGCAGGATGATTTTCATTATGCCATCCGGAAGGTATGGGAAGAGGAAGCCTTCTCCTGGCCGGGTGGCGAATCCAATCTTGCCGCACAGCATAGAGGGGTACAGGCTCTACAGAGCGTACTCCGTCGTTATCAGGGAGATACAATCGCTATCGGGACTCACGGCAACCTTATGGCCTTAATGATTAAGGCCTTTAAGCCGGAATACGGCTTTGCATTCTGGCAGCAGCTGAGCATGCCGGATATTTATAAGCTTAGCTTTAATGGCCTTGCGCTCACGCATATCGAGCGGGTTTGGGATGTAACCTAAAGGCATTAACAACACGGAAAATTCCTCTTGCAGAAATTCACCATGTAAATCAAAGTCATACTCTATGAAAAATCTTAATAATATGTAACTAAGAGAGGGATATCCCTCTCTTTTTCAATCTTTTTCGTTAAAGTAGTTGTAAGCTTTCGTTAATAAGTCGGAGAGCAGCAACGTTTGCTCCTCGCCCAGGTGCTCGACCAGGCCGCTGAGATGCTGGTTCAGCTGCTCGTCCGCTTCCTTCGCAATCTGCTCTCCTTTTGGAGTGAGCTCAATTCCCACGGAACGCCTGTCATCCGGATCTACGGTACGTTCGACAAGCCCGTCGGCAATCAGTTTCTTGAGAAGCTGGGTGACGGTGGGGGTAGTGACAAGCAGCTTGCTGCTGATTTCGGATACTCTGATTTTAGGATTATCGACATCGGTATTCATCATGATGCAGAACAAAATGCGAAGCTCGCTCTTGTTAAGACCGTTAACCGATCTTTGTCTCCACTCGGCTTTCGCAAAACGGGTAAATGATTCCCTCAAACGTTGGATGGTCTCCTGATGGTTGTCTTTGTTCATACCTACTCCCAATTCCTAAGTTGTTAATTGTTTATACTTGAAATATATCATACTTCTCATTATTATGATTATAGTTAAGTTGGTAAACTAATTATTTAACGCCAAAATAATGGGGTGGAACGATGGTTAACGTAGGAGTGATGGGTACGGGTTACGTTGGGCTTGTCCATGGTGCTGTACTATCCAGTTATGGTTTCCGGGTTACCTGCATGGACGTAGACGAACAGAAAATCGAGCGTCTGAACCAGGGCATTTCTCCAATCTACGAGCCAGGGCTCGAAGAGCTGCTCCAAAGCGGCCTTCGCGCCGGTAATCTCGTCTTTACGGCAAGCGCGCAGCAAGTCGTTCAGACAAGCGACGTACTGTTCATTGCGGTGGGAACGCCCGCCAAGGAAGACGGCAGCGCGGACCTATCGTATGTCTGGGATGTGGTGCAGCAGATCGGCAAACATATCAACGGTCATAAAGTGATTGTCAGCAAATCAACGATGCCCGTTGGAACAAGCAGAAGCATTGCCATGTATCTTGACGGTATGCTCAGAGGCACCCCGTACCGGGCTCACGTCGCTTCTAATCCGGAATTCCTGAGACAAGGCAAGGCCGTCAGCGATTCGTTGTCTCCATCCCGGGTTGTGATCGGCGCGGAGAGCGACGAGGCGGTGCAAATGCTGAAGAAGGTTTACGCTACTCATCTTGAGCAGGATGTCCCGTTTCTATTCACGAACCGGGAAACTGCCGAGATGATTAAATACGCGTCAAACTCCTTTCTGGCGGTCAAAATTTCTTTTATTAACGAATTGGCATTATTATCCGAAAAGGTTGGCGCGAAAATTCAGGACATTGCGACGGGCATGGGCATGGATGACAGAATTTCGCCGCATTTCCTGCAGGCAGGCCCCGGTTATGGAGGCAGCTGCTTCCCGAAAGATACGCAGGCAATCGTGGATGTCGGCAGGAAGAACGGCGAGGAGCTGTACGTCGTGCGTGCGGCCATAGCAGCCAATGAAAAGCAGAAGGCGAAGATGGTGAGCAAGATCGAAGAGGCGTTATCCTTTGACGGGACCTTGAAAGGAAGAACCGTTGCGGTATGGGGGCTTACCTTCAAGCCGGATACGGATGACATCCGTTATTCCCCCAGCTACGAGATTATTCAGGGACTGCTCGTCAGAGGAGCTACCGTTAAGGTCTATTGCCCGCAAGGGATGAAGCAGGCGAAGCTTTATTGGACGGATTTGAACGGCCGCATCCAATATTGCGGCAGCGAGGCGGAATGCTCGCAGCAGGCGGACGCGATCGTGCTGATGACCGAATGGGAGCAGTTCCGCGCTGCCAATTGGGAGAAAATCGCCCGCGGCATGCGAGGGAACGCGTTTTTTGATATGCGGAATATGTTTGCGGGGGACGCTTCCGTCCTTCAATGGTTCAAATACTACCCGGTGGGCGCAAGCGAGCACGGGTATCCATTGCGGGAGGCACAATGAAGACGTATTGCGTAACCGGAGGAGCGGGTTTTATCGGCTCCCATCTTTGCGAGCAGCTGCTGGCTCAAGGCCATCGTGTCGTCAATATCGATAATTTCAATGACGTCTACGACTATAAAACCAAAATCAGGAATATCCTGAATAGTACAAGGTCGGATTTTCCTTTCACCTATTCGGGGGATAAGGATGGCGATTTGGCCAAGCTTCAGGCGGTTGTCGAATCGGATGGTTACCGGCTGGTTGTGGCGGATATCCGCAGCATGGACGAGCTTGAAGCCGTATTTGCCAGCGAGAGAATCGACGCCGTTATTCACCTGGCGGCAATGGCCGGCGTTCGGCCGTCGATTGAGGATCCGCTTTTGTACGAGGATGTGAATGTGAAGGGAACTCTTCATATCCTGGAGGTGATGCGTAAGCATGGCGTGCGCAAATGGCTTTGCGCCTCTTCTTCGTCGGTGTACGGGAATAACAGGAAGGTGCCATTTTCCGAGGAAGATGTCGTGGATTACAGTATTTCGCCTTATGCGGCGACCAAGAAAGCCTGCGAGGTACTGGGACATACGTATCATCATCTTCACCATATCGATACGATTATGCTGCGCTTCTTCACGGTTTACGGAGAGCGGCAGCGGCCTGACCTTGCCATTCACAAATTCGCGGGGATGCTGGACAAGGACGAAGAGCTGACGATGTACGGCGATGGCTCCTCGAGGCGGGACTACACGTATATCGGCGATATAATCGCGGGTATTCTTGGCGCCTTGTCGTATGTGGAACGGATGGAAAATATCTATGAGGTTGTGAATCTGGGCACGAACCGAACCATCACGCTCCGGGATTTGATTACCAGCTTGGAACAGGAGTTTGGCAAAAGAGCCCTTATTCGTACATTGCCCAACCAGCCGGGAGATGTGGAGCAGACCTATGCCGACGTATCCAAGGCGAATCAGCTGTTCGGCTACAACCCGCAGACCGATTTTGCTGAAGGAATGCACAAGTTTGTTACATGGTACAGGGGGAATAGACATGGTTAAGTTATCGGTCGTTGCGCCAATCTATAACGAAGAAGAAAATATTAAGCTGCTGCACGAGGCGATTACGAATGCGGTTAAAGATAAAGTAGAGAGCTACGAAATCGTCCTCGTCAATGACGGCAGCAAGGATCGCAGCGCGATGCTGCTCGATGAGCTGGCGGAGCAGGATTCCAACGTGAGAGTGATTCATTTCGAGAAAAACTGCGGTCAGACCGCTGCGATCTACGCTGGCCTCAAAGGCTCGGCCGGCGAGCTGGTTGCGCTGATCGACGCGGATCTGCAGACGGACCCGCGGGATATTTTCAAGCTGATGCCTTATATACCGAATATGGATTTCGTGAACGGCAAGCGCGTGCGGCGCAGAGACACCGTCGTGAAGAAGGTATCCTCCAGAGTTGGCAACGGCGTCCGCAACTGGCTGACCGGCGATCAGATCTACGATACGGGCTGCCCGATGAAGCTGATGAAGCGCGAGGTGGCGGACAGCTATTATTTGTACGAGGGCCAGCATCGTTTTCTCCCGACTCTGGCGAAGATTAACGGCTTTAAGGTTGTCGAGGTAGCCGTATCCCATCAGGAAAGACAGCATGGCGTATCCAAATACGGCGTATTTAACAGAGCCTTCGTGGGGCTTATGGACGCGATCGTTATTGGCTGGCTCCGCAAACGGGTCATTCGCTATCAGATCAAAGGCCATTAATTATGTGGTGGCATTCGATTATAGGCAATGTGTCGGCCGGCAACATGGGATGGATAATTTTTGGCTTTATCGGGCAGATCATGTTTACGATGCGGTTCATTACCCAATGGCTGGCGAGCGAAAAAGCGAAAAAAACCGTCATTCCGCTATCCTTCTGGGTCTACAGCATCCTGGGCAGCGCGGTCTTATCTATTTATGCGATATACCGCAAGGATCCTGTCTTTCTGCTGGGCCAATTGCCCAGCGTTTTTATCTATTTCCGCAACATAATGCTAAACCGCAAGTCCGAAGTGCAGGCCGCGAACAGCAATTCGGTGGATATGTAGTAAAAGCTTTGAATGGAGAAGCACTTAAGGCCCTTTGGGGACCTTGAGTGCTTTTTTATTGGCGGCATGGAGCAGGTTAAAGTCCCTGAGGGATCTTAACCTGCTCCGGAAAGCGAGATAGGACATCACCTTTATTGATTGGACAAGCCCAAGATATCTTGGCATGAATCGCTAAATATTGGCATGTTCTTCCTATCGCTTGCGGCATTATACTAATCGGTGCATGGCGATGAAAGCGTTGCCAGTAATCGTTGATTGAGGAAGGAGGACTGAAGGGGGCAAATCACGCGATTGGCTAGAGCTCAAGTACGGCCATGAACAACTATTGCGAATTAGGGAGGAAATAGACGAATGTATACGGTTTATCGGGAAAGGGCGACGAGAAAGCTGCTGGTCTTGACGCTATGCGCGGTCATGCTGGTCTCGCTTGTATCGTCCGTATTTATCCGTGAAGTACATGCGGCGGGCTCATATTTATTATCCCAAAATAAAACGGCATACGCCTCTTCCGTGGAAGGAGGCAACGCGGCGAATCTTGCGGTGGACGGTTCAACCGGCACGCGCTGGGGAAGCCAGTGGGGCGTGGATCCGCAATGGCTTTATGTCGATCTTGGCGCAAACGCCACGATTGACCGCGTGAAAATCCAATGGGAAGGCGCTTATGCGAAAGCTTATAAAATCCAGGTATCCAGCGATGAATCGACCTGGAACGACGTTTACTCCACAACAACGGGAGACGGCGGCACCGATGACCTTGCGTTAACGGGAACCGGCCGCTACGTACGGGTATTAGGCACGCAGCGTGCCCTTGCGGCTTACGGTTATTCCATTCTGGAATTCGAAGTATACGGGACTGGCGGCTCTACGGCTCCGCCGGTGGATTACGGCCCTAACGTAGCGCTGAACAAACCGGTAACGGTATCATCGACTGAAAATTCCGCCTATTTGCCTCCGGGCTCGACCGCCGCGTCCAATGCGGTGGACGGCAATGCGGCTACGCGCTGGTCGTCCAACGCAACCGACAATGAATGGATCTATGTCGATCTGGGCTCCGCCCATCAGATCGGCCGGGTGGTCCTGAACTGGGAAGCGGCAGCCGGACGGGCATACGACGTTCAAGTATCGAATAACGGCACGCAATGGACAACCGTCTATCGCGAGCTTCACTTTGCGGGAGGCAAACAGGAAATCCCGCTATATACGAACGGGCGTTACGTTCGGATGAACGGGATCGGCCGCGCGACAAGCTTCGGCTATTCTCTTCTCGAATTCGAGGTTTACGATTATATCGCCGGCCAGCCGCAGCCGACGTATTCGATTCCGGCGCTGCCAACGCCAACAGCCGTGCAATCGGGCTCCGGCAGCTATCTGACGGGCGATATTCGTATGCCGCAGCCGAAATATCCGGCTAACAAGACGTCGAACATCTCGACTCCAATCCCGTCGAATGACTGGTGGCAGTCGATTCTGATCAAGCCATACGGCGATTATCTCGTAACGCTGCCGCTCAAGTCGAAGTACTTCCAGCAAGGGCTTGGCATCCTCAATCCGGGAGCGGGCTGGCTGTCCTCGGACGGCAGAGCGGTAAATGCCGACGGCAATCCCGATCTGTACGTCATGTCAAACAGCATTAACACGTCCAAGCTGCAAACGCGCGTGACGGGTTACGGCGACTGGTCGGTAGACGCGGTTGTAAGCGACGATGCCACGGACAAAATGAAATCGACCTTCGTCAAAGGCTCGCCTTACGTATACAATACCTTTGCCGATCCAAGCTCGGTTGAGATTTATTCCTCGCTGATTACGCAGCTTTTCGACGACAACGGCAACTCCGTCCTGACGACCGAAGGAGCTACGCTGACAGCCGACCATATCGGCGTGAAGCTGGTGAACACGGACGGCAGCGGCGCATCTTATACGCGTTACTATGGAATTTTCGCGCCGGCGGGAACGGTATTCAAGAAGGTTGGGGCTAAGGTCAAAATCCAGCTCGGCAGCGGAGGCAATTATCTGTCGGTTGCCGCTTTGCCGTCCGCTTCAAACTTGAACTACTACTACCAGCATGCTTATGCCTTCGTAACGGACACGAAAGTGAATTACAGCTATAACGAATCGACTTCGCAGGTTACAACGGATTACACGCTGACAACGGCTTTGAAGCGCACCGGGTTCTCGAATCAAGCGCTGACAACGCTTCTGCCGCATCAATGGAAGGTGTCCTCGACACCGCTTACCGCGCTGACTTATCCTTCGGTCCGCGGTACGTTGAAAGTGCGCGAAGGCAATACCTTTACGACGGTCGACCGCTTCTACGGCATCGTGCCACAGTTCACGGAGCCTACGGATTCGGCTTACGACAAATCGCTCATGGTCTCTTACCTGAAGGCTCTGGACGAAGAAACAACCAGTAACCTGATGGCTGCCGACGCTTATTGGCAAGGCAAGAAGCTCCATCCGCTTGCCATGGGCGTTCTTGCGGCTAATGAGCTTGGCGAGACGGCTTACCGGGATAAATTCCTGTCGCGGATCAAGACGATCCTGACGGACTGGTATACGTACACGAACGGCGAACCGGACTATTTCTTGTACTATAACTCCGATTGGGGGACAACGTACTACAAGTCCAGCGAGTTCGGCGCGAATAACGGCATTACCGATCATCACTTCACGTACGGTTACTACGTATTTGCATCTGCCGTGCTTGCGACCTTCGACAATGATTTCAAGACGCAATACGGTCCGATGATCGATCATCTCGTCCGCGATTACGCGAACCCTTCGCGCACGGATGCCATGTTCCCGTTCTTCCGCAGCTTTGACCCTTATGAAGGCCATTCATGGGCAGGCGGTTACGCGGATAACGACAACGGCAACAACCAGGAAGCGGCAGGCGAATCGCTCTTCGGATGGGTTGGCCAATACATGTGGGCATTGACCAATGGCGATACGGCTTTCCGCAACGCCGCGATTTACGGCTTTACGACGGAGCTTAACGCGGTGATGCAATATTGGTTCAACTATGACGGCGACAACTGGCTTCCGCAATATACGCACAAAACGGTCGGACAAGTGTACGGAGCATCCAACTTCTTCGGCACCTTCTTCAACGGAGATCCGGTATACGTGTACGGGATCCATTGGCTCCCGACATCGGAATATTTGACAAGCTACAGCCTTGTTCCGGGCAAAGCGGCCGGACTGTACAGCGGTTTCGTAGCCGATAACGGCGGTCCGGAGACGGATTGGTATCATATCGTGTGGCCGATTCAGGCGTTAAGCGATCCGCAGGCGGTCATTAACAAATGGAGCGCAACCAACATGCAGAAGAACGAAATCTTTAACACGTATTGGTTCGTTCACAACATGCAGACGCTTGGCACGCGTACGAAGGAGGTCTGGGCAACGGGCTGGACAAGCGCTACGGTGTACAAGAAAGGCAATGCGTACACCGCTCAAATCTGGAACCCGACGGCAAGCCCCGTGACGGTAACGTTTAAAAATGCTGCCGGCACAACGGGAACGGCGGTTGTAGCCGCGAAATCCCTTGTATCGGTGAACCCGATGGTGAACACCAATTCCGGCGATAGCTGGCCTCCGGTTGGCAGCGGCGGAGACAACGGCGGCGGTGATAACGGCAATGGCGGCAACAATGGCACGGATACCAACGTAGCGCTGAACAAAACGGTAACGGTATCGTCGACCGAGGCTCCTTTTGCCGGATCGAATGCCGTCGATGGCAACGCGCAGACCCGTTGGGCATCCATTGCGGGTGCCGATCCTCAGACCTTAACGATTGACCTCGGCTCCTCGCAGCAGCTCAGCCGCGTGAAGCTGAACTGGGAGACGGCATACGGCAAGTCGTATAAGGTTCAAGTATCGGCTGACGGTAACAGCTGGTCCGATATTTATGCAACAACAACCGGTGACGGCGGCATTGACGATTTCAACGCAACCGGAACCGGACGTTACGTCCGGATTAACATGACGGAGCGCGGTACGATCTATGGTTATTCGCTGTATGAGGTTGAGGTTTACGGCCATGCCGCAGCAGCCTCGAATTCCACGCTGCTGTCCGTAGGCAAGACGGCAACCGCTTCATCCTACCAGGATCCGTTTGTCCCGGCTTCGGCCGTGGACAATGATCCAGGCACGCGCTGGGGTTCGGTGACCGGCACTGATCCGCAGTGGATTACGGTTGATCTTGGCGCAAGCCGCACGGTAACCAACATCAAGCTGAAATGGGAGACCGCTTATGCCAAGTCGTTTAAGCTGCAAATCTCGGCTGACGGCAACAGCTGGACGGATCTGTACAGCACGACGACGGGGACGGGCGCCGACCTTGACCAGAATGTAAACGGCAATGGCCGTTACGTGCGCATGCTGGGAACGGAGCGCGGCACGCAGTGGGGCTATTCGCTTTGGAGCTTTGACGTATACGGCTATTAAGAATGATCAGGAGGAGACTGTCCCACCCGGGACAGTCTCTTTGCCGTGTTACGGCGCTAAGCTGATATAAGAAGTTTGATAAAACCTTTCCACTGTTCTATGATTTGAGAATACTTGCCGATGCGGCTCTCGCGGAGGAGAAGGAGGAGCAAAAGTAATGGTACAAGACGTGGACCTATTTGGGCAAACCCCACGTTTTTGGAAGTGGTTTTTTGGCGTAAAGCTTGTATTTGATCTTGTCATATCGGGTATTTTTTATTTTGAACATTCCATCGCGCTTTTTTGGAGACTTAGCTTTATCGTCTTTTCAACGGCGGTATTTCTGCTGGTCTACCTGTCTTACTCCAATACGAACAAAAATCCCAACTGGCTGATTTATCTTCTTATTCTCGATTTCTTGGTATCAGCCTCTTACGGATACATCTTTATTGCCGGGAATTTCCCGAATCATCTGTTTATCGGAATAACCGCTTTAGCCATTCTGATGTTTATCCGGAGCACCCGCGTTCTTATAGCCGCGGGCTTCGTGCTGCTGCTGCTCTACGTGGCCACGATGGGCAGCATCGACTGGTATTTATATAAACGCCTGGATGCGGACAGTTATTTCATCACTTGTTCCTTTATCGTGTTTGCATGCATTGTAAAAGCGCTCATCCATTTCTACCAGCGTGCCCGCAGGGAAGCGCTGGAGCTTTACGCACAGCTGCAGCAATCGCACGAGCAGCTGGAGGATTACGCTAGCAAGGCCGAAGAATGGGCGGCTTCGCGGGAGAGAGTGAGAATTGCGCGGGAGATTCACGATACGGTTGGCCATAAGCTGACGGCAGCGCTTGTCCAGATGCAGGCGGCACGCAAGTTAAGCCAGGTTGACCCATCTCGCAGCGACCAAGCTTACTTGGACAGCGAAGGGTTAATCCGGTCCTCTCTGCAGGAGGTTCGCCTCTCCGTCAGGGCTATTCGGGATGAGCCTATCCAGTCGACCTCCTTGAACGAAAGTCTGGAAAGACTTTCTCGGGAATTTACGAAATTCGCAAATGTGTCCACGAGCTTCCAATCTAACGGGACACCCGTTGCATTGCCAAGCAATCTCCAATTGACGGCTTACCGAATCGTGCAGGAATCCCTGACGAACGCGCAGAAGCATGGACATGCGAGTCATGCCGAAATTTTATTATCTTATTCCGAGAGCGGTTTTGCGCTTGCCATCCGCAACGATGGAGAAATGCCCGGTGAATTAAAGCCCGGCTTTGGATTAATCAATTTGCAGGAACGCGTGAAGGAGTGGAACGGTCAGGTGCGGTTTCAATTAGACCCTGCGTCAGGCTTCGCCGTGGAGGCTCGTTTTCCTTATCCTTCGACAGATATGGAGCGTGGTTATAGATGAAGGTCCTTGTTGTGGACGATCAACGGATTATGAGAGAAGGGCTGGCAACCATTATCGGCCTCGAACCCGGCATGGAAGTCGTCGGAACGGCGATGGACGGTCAGGATGCTTATGCTAAAGTGTCGGAATGGCGGCCGGATGTGGTGCTGATGGATATTCGAATGCCGGGAATGGACGGAATCGAAGGCTCCGCGTTAATACGCAAGCATTTTCCCGAGACGAAGGTGCTGATCTTGACGACCTTCGACGATTCGGAATTAATTATCAAAGTTCTTGAGAATGGCGTTCATGGTTATCTGTTGAAGGACATGCCTTCCGAGGCGATCATCGGGGCCATCCGAACCGTCTACAATGGCGGTACCGTGCTGCAACACGATATTACGTCCATGCTAATCAAAGAGTTTGTCAAAATAACCGAATTGAACCCGGAGAAGTCTCATCCTCTGGGTGCGCAAGAGCCAGCGGAATTGAAGCAGCTGACGGAGCGCGAGAAAGAGGTGCTGGCTTTACTCGGGCAAGGCTTGAATAATAAAGAAATCGCGGGCTCGCTTTTTCTGACGGAGGGAACGGTAAAAAATCACGTATCCAATGTGATCGCAAAGCTTGGGCTGCGCGACCGGACGCAAGCTGCTATTTATGCGGTTCGTCATCTTTCATAACAACCCTGAGGCATGACTTTTGGCACGGGGCATGAAAATATTCATGCTTCTGCTGTCCGAAGTGATGCCTTTTCTCTTGCCAGATCATGACTTTCCACAGATTTATGGACAACGGCCTCTTGCTAAAATGGGTTTACAAGTTGAAGAGGAGGTGCGTTGGCAATGAAGCCGATGAAGTATGTGATTCCGATTGCCGTACTTGCTGTCGCGGTGTTTTTCTTTAAAGGTTCTTTTAGCAAAGCAGAGGCTCAGGATATTCAGAAAACGATCGTTGAAAACGCGAATACGACTTATGAGAAGGCGATATTTTCCGGGGGCTGCTTCTGGGACATGGAGGAGGAGGTTTTCCAAAAGCTTGAGGGCGTGACGGGCGTGGATTCCGGCTATACGGGCGGACATACGGATAAACCCACATATGGAGAAGTCAGCTTGGGAACAACGGGACATCTTGAATCGGTTGAGGTGTATTATAACCCCAATATCATCTCGTATGACGAGCTGCTCCAAGTGTTCTGGCGAAACGTTGATCCAACGGACTCGACGGGTCAATTCGAAAATCGGGGGAACGAGTATCAATCGGCTATCTTTTACATGAATGAGGAGCAGAGGCTGGCTGCTGAGGCATCCGAAAAGGAAGTGGAGGCTTCCAAACGGTTCGATAAACCGATCGTAACGAGAATCGAGGCGGCAGCGGCCTTTTACAAAGCCGAGCCCGAGCATCAGGACTATTACGCGAACCATCCGTACTTGTTCAAGATGAATACTCTTTTTTCCACTCGCGATTCATCGCTGGATCAGGTCTGGGGCAAAGACCGCGAAGTGAAAATAAGCCCAAAGCAAACCTACGCGAAAGAGTTCGACAAAGCGGAAAAGCTGAAGACGTTAACGGAGCTTCAATACGCAGTAACGCAAAACGGCCAGGATGAGCCTCCGTTCGATAATCCCTATTGGAATAACACGGACGAAGGCATCTATGTCGATATCGTATCGGGTGAACCGTTATTTAGTTCCAAGGATCAATTCGATGCCGGTACGGGCTGGGCAAGCTTTACGAAGCCGCTGGAGCCCAATAATATCGTGCTGCATGAAACCGGCGGATTATATTCCGCGGTTGAAGTGAAAAGCCGCGCCGCGGATTCCTTTCTGGGCCATGTGTTCAAAGACGGGCCGGCGCCAACAGGGCTCCGATTCTGCACAAACTCCGCATCGCTGGAATTCATTCCGAAGTCCGAGTTGGAGCAAAAAGGCTACGGGGAATATGCCTCCCTGTTTAAATAAAAAACAACCTTAATGGAGGATCGATTAAGATGAGAAAAGAATATGTGTTTCATGTGTTTGATAAGCATCTCGAGCAATTGATTGAGGTATTCGGACAATGTCCGCCGGAGAAACGGGATGTCATTCCTGAAGGCTTCAAAAATCATATTCATTGGCATCTCGGGCATGTGCTTGCGGTAACGCAATTCCACGTGTTTGGTCTAGCGGAGGAAACCCCGATCTTCCCTGGAAGCTACGATAATCTTTTCGCTTACGGCACGAAGCCTGCGGATTGGGACGAACAGCCGCCGCAGTGGGAGGTGCTGTACGCACAGCTGAAGGAGCTCCGCAGAGCGATGCATGAGACGTTCGAAAACCGGCTTGACGAATCGGTTCCGGAGAACTTCCTGAAAGCCGAAAATATCGGCGAGCTCATTATCGCGACCTCCTTGCATATGTTTTACCACCAAGGCGTCGTTTACGGCATGCTTAATGCGCTGAAATAATAAAGACAAAACAAAAACCGCCTATCATTGGGCGGTTTTTGTTCGTATCAAGCCGTCATTTAAAACATCGGTATAAGGTATCTCGCAAGGAAATACAGTACCCCGAAAGTAATGATTACATAAGCAAGGTATTTGATAAAGGTTGCTGCCACACGGCTCGGGTCATGCCTTTTCTCGATATGGCGTTCTTCATAATCATGTTGTTGAACGGACATTCGAATCACCGCCTCAATTTTTTGTAACTTCTATTATGTGTTTACCCTAGGCGGCAGGGAATCAAACAAGTGATGAAGTTAACAGGTCCTGCAAAACCACGATGAATACGGAGATTCTGGCCGGCAACTATCCTTCACCCTCTGCCGCTGAACCGTTTGATCGCTTCCTCGGTTACCGGGGCGAAGAGGTTAATCAGGTTGCCGTCGGGATCGCGGAACAGCGCGGCACGGTTGCCCCACGGCATCGTGGTTGGTTCCGTTACCCATTGGCCGACGAACGGCTTCAGGCGCTCGTATTCGGCATCAACGTCGTCGACGCGAAGCTCGATAATGACCGAGCGATTATTGGCGGCTACCGCGGAACCGGCTCCGAACAGCTGCACCGTCTGCGAGTGTCCGATCGCCAGCGTAAAAGGCGGCACAACGAATTCCGCGAAGACGGGCGCGGGACGTTCGGCCGAAACGCCCATGACTCTTTCATAAAACTCGACTAGACGATCCAAGTCGTCGGTAATGATGCGTATGGAAGCAAAATTCATGTTTGATCATCCTTTCTGATTTCGAGTATAAAAAAACGCTACTGACAACTGTATGTCAGTAGCGTTTTTTTCTTAATTACAAGAACGTATTCAAGCAGACAGCTCCGATTTCGCGCACGCGGATCTTGAATAGCTCCGTGCCCGTCGTGCGTGCGATAAGTTCGCGGTATTCGTCTACCGCCGCATGCGGCAGAACGGCTAGAATAACGCCTGCGAAGCCGCCGCCGTGCACACGGCAGGCACCGTCGCCCAACTGCTCGATGAAACGCTCGGTAATGGCGAGCGTAATCGCGATGCCTTGCTCGCGGGACACCGATTCCTGGTAAATGTTCTGCAGCCATTTCCAAGAGGAATTACCCGAGGCGGTAATATGCTTCAGCACGTTTTGCCACTCGCCTGACTTAATGGCCTCTACTTGCTTCCCGACACGGTCGTTTTCATCCAGGAAATGCAGCGCCCGCAGCACCGCCCGATCCCCGGCGGTTTCACGGAGCTCAGCCAGACGTCCGTAGATCATCTCTGCCGTCAAATCGCGGCATACCTCTACGCCGAAGGCTTGCGCCACCGCCCGCATTTCGTTCGGAATGGAAGCATAGTCCTTCGTCAGGTCGGCGTGGTTGCCTCCGGTGCCGACGATGACAAGACTGTAGCCTGCTGCTTCAAAGGTACCCGGAATACGCTCGATCCGAGGCTGTGCCGGCTCTTTGAAGTCGATGGTAATCATACCGCCGTACGAGCAGGCCATCTGGTCAAGCATCCCCGACGGTTTGTTCCAATACAGATTTTCGGCATGCTTGCCGATCCGCGACATCATAACCGCGTCCAGCTCCCCGTTGTTATACAGCGTGCTTAGAATCTGGCAGATCAGAACCTCGAAAGAGGCGGAGGAGCTGAGTCCCGACGCCGGTAGAACGTTACTGCTGACGCTGGCATTAAACCCGCCGATTCGGTACCCGTGCTGCCGGAAACCGTGTGCGATCCCGCGGATCAGAGCAGCGGTGCCGCCTTCGCCTTCCTGCGGTTCCAGATCATCCAGATGGATAACGGAAATGCCCGGATAACCTTCTGATATAACGGAAATGAACCCGGTATCCACGGCTGCCGCTGCCGCGATCGTATCTAACTGAATACTAGCCGCCAGCACCTTTCCATGGTTATGGTCCGTATGATTGCCGCCTATCTCTGTACGGCCCGGCGCACTGAAATACTTCAAGGACTCCGTGTTGCCGAATTGCGTGCCGTATCCTTCCATGCATTTCCGGTATCTGTCGATCTGCTGCTCCCGTTCTTCGCTGCCGTACATCTGCTCCAGCAGCTGCTGGGCCTGGGCCGAATGAAAAAGCTGTTCGAATTGTTCGTTCATCTTGAAAGTTCCTCCTGGTCCTTACGGTTTGAATAGAAGCTATCATGTCCATTGTATCGGATTGCAGCGTTTACAGAAAGGCGGAACATGGACGCGAAGGATTAAAACGCCAACAGCTAAATAACGCCTCCTGAATCCGCGCGCTTACGCGGTTTTTTGTTAGGCATGTGCCCGATTATTAATGACAAAGTATTTTGCTTATAAAAGTACCTTGACAGTCACAGTAGTATGCCTTATTATGCAGATATGGAGGTGATTACATGAGCGAGAACAAAATCACATCCGACCTGCTGAGAGGACATACGGATACGATGGTTTTAAGGCTCTTGTCCGAAGCCGACCGTTACGGTTACGAGATTGTGAAGCTGATTGCCGAACGTTCGGAAGGCGAGTATGAACTAAAGGAAGCCACCATGTACTCGAGTTTCCGAAGGCTGGAGGCCGACGGCGACATCGAGTGGTACTGGGGCGATGAATCGCAGGGCGGACGTCGCAAATATTTTAGAATTACCGAAAAGGGTAAGGAGACTTACACCCGCAACAAAAGCAATTGGGAGTATGCGAAACGCGTGTTAGAAAACCTATTATAAGGAGAGATTTGACATGACAAATCCGAAATTGAACGATTATCTGAACAGCGTGTTTACCCCATACGACGGGGTGAAAAGCGTTACCGAACTGAAGGCCGACCTGCTTTCCGATTTGCAAGAGCGCTACAACGAGCTCAAAGCGGAGGGCAAGGACGACGAAACGGCGTTTAAGACGACAATCGAGAGCATTGGCGACATCGAGCAAACGATTCTGGAGGTCGCCAACCTCTCCCGCTCGCTGGAGCGTCAAGTGATCACCAACTTTAACGGCAGCAGCCTGGCGGACAGCGACTTTGCCGGCGTTAAAGCACATAAGGGACAATTCAAAGGCAGCGCGCTGCAAGGCTCCGATTTCTCCGGCGCCGATCTGACCGGCAGCTCGTTCAAGAGCAGCGACGTACGCCAAGCGAATTTTGACGGAGCGAACCTGACGGACTGCAGCTTCATCGCGCTGGATCTGACGAATGCCAGCTTCAACAAGTCGACCCTTGTGCGCACCAACTTCAGTAAATCGGGGCTGGATGGAGTCAAATTTACGGGGGCGAAGCTGACCGACGTTACGTTAACGCTGACGGATCTTAGAAAAACGAAATTCGAAGGCTGTTTATTTGACGGGGTTGATTTCAAATACTCCGATCTGACAAAGCAATGCTTTGACGGACAGACGTTTATCGGCGTCAAGTTTGAAAAAGCGGCTTTAACCGAAGCTTCGTTCAAAGGCGCTACGTTTAAAAACGTCTCGTTCCAGCCTGGTTTTACGTTGACGAAGAAGTACTATCGCATGATCAAAACCGTCAACTTCGACGGCGCAACCATGGATAAATTAACCTTCGCGGCCCTCAAAGGCATGGATGCCGATTTGTCGAAAGTGACCGTTGTGTAAACAGGCGATTGATCAAGCAAGAATGGCTTCACATCCATTTTTAGGAGGTTACCCCATGCAAACCAAGTCTATTCAAGTAAAAGGTCTGCGGAAATCCTACAAGCAGCTCGAAGTATTGAAGGGTGTGGATTTCGAGGTAGAGCAGGGCAGCATCTTCGCTCTTCTCGGATCTAACGGGGCAGGGAAGACAACGGTAGTGAAAATACTCACCACGCTGCTCGCAGCGGACGGAGGAACCGCAGTCATTAACGGATTTGATGTCTCGTCGCAGCAGGATGAGGTGCGTCAGTCGATCAGCTTGACCGGACAGTTCGCCGCCGTGGATGAAATCCTGACCGGCCGCGAGAACTTGATTATGATCGCGAAGCTGCGATATCTCAAAAATCCGCGCCAGGTCGCGGAAGACATGTTGAAGCGTTTCGGATTAACGGATGCTGCGGACCGCCGGGCATCGACTTACTCCGGAGGGATGCGCCGCCGGCTCGACATCGCGCTTAGTCTTGTGGGCAAACCAAAGATCATTTTTCTGGATGAGCCAACGACGGGACTTGATCCTGAAGCCCGAATCGAGGTATGGAAGGTCGTCAAGGAGCTGGCGGACAGCGGAACGACAGTCCTGCTGACTACGCAGTATTTGGAGGAGGCGGAGCAGCTGGCCGACCGGATTGCCATTCTTCACGAAGGCCGGATTATTGCGAACGGCACGCTATCGGATTTGAAAAAGCTTTATCCTGCGACAAAGGTAGAGTATATCGAGAAACAACCGTCGTTAGAGGAAATCTTCCTCTCGATTATCGGCAAAAAGGAGGCTATGTAAATGGAAACGGCAAAGAAGCATTTTTTCATCGACATTAGCGTTATGCTTGGGCGTTCCATGCGCCACATTTTCCGCAGTATGGATACAATCATTACGGTGACCATTACGCCAATCGCCATGATGCTGCTGTTCGTGTACGTATTTGGCGGCGCTATAAAAACCGGAACGGATAACTACGTGAATTACCTGCTTCCAGGCATCCTCTTGATGGCGATTGCCAGCGGTATAGCCTACACGGCATTCCGGTTGTTCACCGATGTCCAGAAGGGGATATTCCAGCGGTTTCACACGATGCCGATTTCGCGTTCCGCCTTGCTCTGGGGGCATGTCTTAACTTCGCTTGTATCCAATGCTATCTCGGTGGCTGTCATCATTCTAGTCGCGTTAATCATGGGCTTTCGCTCTTCCGCGGGAGTGCTGCCATGGCTTGCCGTAGCCGGTATCCTCGCTCTGTTTACGCTAGCTTTGACTTGGGTCGCGGCGATAGCCGGATTGTCGGCAAAAACGGTTGACGGTGCCAGCGCCTTTTCCTATCCTCTCATCTTCCTGCCCTTTATCAGTTCGGCATTTGTGCCAACCGAATCGATGCCAACCGTCGTTCGCGTGTTTGCCGAAAACCAGCCAGTGACCTCCATCGTAGAATCCATCCGTGCTTTGCTTGCAGGCCAGCCTTTACACAACGACATCTGGATCGCTCTTGCCTGGTGTGTCGGAATTATGCTCGTAGCTTATGTTTTCGCAATGAGGGTGTACAAAAAGAAGGTGTAACCGTCTATACAAAAAAGCAAAAAGGCAGGATGGGGTGAAGCACCCTGATCCTGCCTTTTATTCTTTTTTAAATAGCTTATTGGACTAAGCTTTCCAAGTCCGGCTGCAATTTATTCCGCAGAATGTACAGTATGATCGCTCCGACGAGGAACGCGACGGTATCCGCAATGACAAGCGACCAGACGACTCCGTGGAAGCCGTTCATTTGATTGGCGATATAGAGAACGGGAATCAACGTAACTCCTTGAATGATGGACATAATAAATGCGGCGGTTCCTTGCGCTGTTGCTTGAAAGATCCCCGTGAACAACGTGGTCATTCCGGTGATGAACAAGGATAAGAAGGTTACATGCAAAATGTAACTGCCCATTTCGATCAATTGCGGATCGTTCGTAAACAAACCAATCAAGTGGTCGGAAATCAGATAGACGATAATGCCGAAGACGACGGCTAACGATACGATCATCTTGATCGTAAATCCGATCGTTTCCTTCATGCGCGATTTATTCGCCGTGAAGGTAAAAGCGATAAGCGGCACGACGCCTTCGCATAAGCCCATCAGAATAAACTCGGGAAACTGCAATAAACGGGATGAAATGCCGTAAGCCGCTACGGACTGATCTCCGTACTCGACCAGATAGTGGTTAAAGATAAGCGACATGGCGCCCAGAAAAATACTCATAATAAAAACGGGAACCCCGATTTTGAATACATTGCCCGTAATCTCTTTGGTAGCCTTGAACCATTTCATGGAGATCGTCAGGAATTGGCTCTTTTTCCCCATATGGAAAGCAAAAAACACACACGCGACCAAGTTTGAAACGACTGTGGCAGACGCAACGCCGATCACGTCCCAATGGAATACGAAGACGGCCAAAGCATCGAGAATAATATTGACGACAACGCTTAGAATCATACCGGTCATCGACGTGATAGCCGCGCCCTCCGAGCGTACGATGTTCTCCAGCGTGAAGAATAAGACAACGATTGGCGAACCGATAAGCATAATTGTGACATAGTCCTTTGTGAATCCGAAGGATTCGGGCGTTGCCCCAAGGCCATGGACGATGGGATCGATTAACGGGAGGCCAACCGCAATCACGATAAGACCAAGCACCAAACTGCTGTAGAACGCGAAGGAAGAGACATGCTTGACATCATCATATCGTTTCTCTCCCATCAAACGGGAGATGAAGGTGCCGCTGCCCATGCCGATCAAGTTGCCCAGCGCCATTATAATCGCGAATAAGGGCAAGGTTAACGCGAGCGCGGTTAACATGGCGGTATCGTTAAGCGTACCGAGGAAATAGGCATTCAAGATGGAGTAAATGACGCTCATCGACGTGCCCAGCATCATCGGTAGGGCGAAGTGAGCTACGGCTTTGGCGACCGGAGCTTTTTCAAAGTAATGGAGGTTTTGCGCATCCATCCGGATCACTTCTTTCTTATGTTTTGTGTTTATCTAACGGTGTTAGATTGAACCTTACAGTGTTAGATGATATCATGAACGTATTAACCTGTAAAGAACAAACTTACACTGTTAGATAAAAGGACGGATACGGATGAATAAGAAGCAGAAGCAGCCTCAGATTTCGGAGGATAAGATACTGGATGCCTCATGGGAGCTTTTGGGGGAGGATGGGATCGAGAAGTTTAGCATGAGGCGGTTGGCCGACCGGCTTGGCATTCAGGCCCCTTCTCTGTACTGGTACTTCAAGAGCAAGCAGAATCTTTATCAGCGTCTGGCCAACCAGGTGTCGAAAATGATTTTGGAGGAGTACCGCTCCGAAGGGGACTGGAAGGAGCAGCTTGCAGGCCTTGCGGTAACGGTACGGATTGTGCTCCGCCGTTACCCTTGTTCGACGCAGCTTATGATGATGACGCTTCCCCACGAGCCGGACATCATCCGGTTCACCAACCGCATGCTGCTCTGCGTGGAATCAACGCCGCTTGACCAAGAGCAGAAATTACAGGCTATTCTTACGGTTATGAACTATGTTTTCTACTTCGTTCTGGACGATTACGAGCATCAGCGCAATGTCTCCGCTATTCTTAAGGAGCAGGGAGAGATGCCAAGCGGGGAGATGCTTCATCTTCTGGACTCGATGAGCGAGGCGGATGCGGGACTGTTCCGGAGGATGTTCAAAACCGGACTGTTCGAGCTGATGGGGACGGACGGAGCGTTTGAGTTCGGATTGAAGCTGATTCTGTCGGGAATTGAGCAGGTGATTAAAGAACAGGAGACGGCGCATTAGAGAGGACGGATGGACAGCCTGCCGCTGCGGCAGGCTGTCTTTCGATTGACTCCATGTAGATTTTCTTGAAAAGGGGCGTATGCCTGCTTGCTTTTATTCGATATTTAGAATATTATCTAAATATCGAATAGTTACTTCGGGAGGAGTGAGTAAATCTTGAATGATGCTTTCAAGGCGTTGTCCGATCCGACAAGGCGGCAGATTCTTCAAATGCTGAGGGAACAGGATCTGTCCGCCGGACAAATCGCCGACCATTTTAATATTTCCAAGCCAAGCATTTCCCATCATTTGAATTTGCTGAAGCAAGCCAAGCTGGTGACCGAAGAACGACAGGGACAAAACCGGGTATACTCGCTGAACATGACCGTTGTGCAGGAAGCAATGGGCTGGTTCCTCGGCATACTCGGAACGAAAGGGGACTGAACGTATAATGAACGACACAACGAATCAGACCATACGCTGGGGCAAGCAGGACTGGATTTTGCTCATCGTAAATGCCGTTATTTTCGGTATCGTGTTTTTTGTATTCAACCATCAGCTGCCGGATGTCGTTGGCAGTCACTACAATGTCAAGGGCGAGCAGGACGGCACAATGGCCAAATCCAGCATGTGGCTCTTGTACGCGGGTGTCGGCATCGTGCTTCCAGTGTTTCTATCTGTAGTACGAAATGTCGATCCTCGCCGTCAGAACTATGCCCGGTTCAGCGAGTACTACATGCTGATGCGGTGGACGATCAGCCTGTTTATCCACGGGGTATTCGTGCTGATGATGCTGCAAAATCTCGATTACGATCTACCTTTCGTCAATATCGTGTTTGGCGGCCTCGGCATTATGTGGATGATCATCGGCAACCGAATGGGACAGCTTCGCAGCAATTTCTTTATGGGAATCCGGACGCCGTGGACGATCACGGATGAGAATAACTGGCGCAGCACGCATCGGCTGGGCGGAAGGTTATGGTTTATTGCGGGGATCCTGATGCTACTCGGAGCATGCCTGCTATCGGCCAAGTGGCTCATTGCGGTTCTAATCGTCAGCATGATACTAAGCGTCGTTATCCCGTATCTGTACTCTTATCTGTTGTATGCGGGAGCGAAAAAGAAATCGTAAATAAGGGAAATTTAAAAGGCAGCTGCCGGGTGATGAGTCCGATAGCTGCCTTTATTCGTTTGCTGCATTTGCTGCTTAAGAGACCCCGTACGTAATTTTCCGAACCAGGGAATCCACCTTCTCCGACATCGCTTCATCGTTAATCTGGGCAAGCACGTCAGGCTTGAACAGCTGCTGCTTCTTGATCTGGTAGTAATCCCAAATGGCGCCCCGAAGCGTGAGGTTGTGCCTCATCAAATAATGCGGATCGAGCAGCTTCTGGAACATAAGCTCGTCTTGCAGGATGATAAGCATCGCATTCAAATCGTTCATATACCCTTCGGCCATGCCCCGTTCGTAGAACGCCCGAAGCCGGCCGTTGCGGTCACTGATCGATACTTCGATCGAGGCCAGCAGCTGCGGATAGATTTCGCGCAAATCCTGGAAAAAGGGCTCCGTGCCGTAGTTCGCAATAATAAGCGTCTGCGAGAAGGTGGACTGAAAGCCCTTGATATAAGCCTCGGGGCTTCCTTCCAGCAGCTTTGCTTCATCGCAAACTACATACTTAATATAAAGGTCTGTCAGCCGCTCAATGATCTCGTCGCGGGAAGGAAAATATTTATATAATGTCGCTTTGGACAGATCCATCGCCTTGGCGATGTCATCCATGCGAAGTCCCTGAAAGCCGTTTGACTTTATGGGATGCAACAGCTTGGCGACATATTTGTTTTTGGTCGTTTCATCGGTATATCGGCAGCTTTGCGTTTCACCCGTTGTATCCATAAAGGTTCCAACCTCTCTTCCTATGTAAGAGTATACACGATTATGCCGGATAAAGAAATGAACCAAATAGTCAAACTAAACTAATTTTATGTAAATGAGTTTACTTTGGCTACTTTTTGCAGTATGATCATTTCTACAGTAGGCCATTCGGCCATAAGAGATAGGAGAAGAGGAA
This sequence comes from Paenibacillus sp. ATY16, assembly GCF_003399985.2. NCBI lineage: Bacteria > Bacillati > Bacillota > Bacilli > Caryophanales > Paenibacillaceae > Paenibacillus > Paenibacillus sp. ATY16. The sequence continues at coordinate 187,828 of NZ_NMOK02000033.1, forward strand.
CAAATGAATACATCATCCAGCCAGAATATCCGGTTCTGGCCGATTATGATTGCCATATTTTTTGGCGCCTTCCTGAGTATTCTCGGGATCAGCACCATTAATGTCGCGCTTACGATCTTTATGCAGGATTTCCACTCGGACCTAAGCACGGTGCAGTGGACCTTGACGGGCTTTATGCTTTCCTTGGGAACGATCGCGCCGTTGTCGGGTTATTTGGGGGATAAATTCGGCTACAAGAACGTCTATCTGTATGCCATGATCGGGTTTGTTATTTTCTCCTTGTTGTGCGGCTTTTCCTGGAATGCCGGTTCGCTGATTGCCTTCCGGATTATCCAAGGCATCTTTACGGGGCTTGTTATGCCTGCGACCATGACCATTATTTTTCAGATCATTCCGAAGGAAAAACAGCCGTTTGCCGTAAGTATCTGGGGGTTGTCCGGCATGCTTGCGCCGGCATTTGGCCCTACGCTCAGCGGCTGGCTCATTCAGCAGTTCGACTGGCGCTGGATTTTCTTTATGAACGTGCCAATCGGCATCGTGGCGATCCTGTTTATTATCGCGATGATTCCGGATGTTAGAATCGGAACGGCTAAGGTTCTCGATAAGCTTGGTCTTACAACCGTTGTGCTCAGCAGCGTAGCGCTGCTGCTTGCCCTGAGCGAAGGGCGGCAATGGGGCTGGGATTCCGCGAAAGTGCTGGGCCTGTTTGGCCTTGGAGCGGTTATGCTGGTGCTCTTTATCTGGCATGAGCTTAGAACGCAGAATCCTTTGCTTAACCTGAGAGTGTTCGGCAACTACCGCTTCTCGATTACGCTGGTAGCCAACACGATTATTACGATCAGCCTGTATTCGGGCACCTTGCTTGTTCCGTTATTCCTGCAAAACGTGCAGCAAATCACGCCGATGGACACGGGGCTTATTCTGCTGCCGTCGTCTCTTGTCATGGCGCTGGCGATGCCGATTGCCGGCAAGCTGTACCCGCGCGTTGGAGCGAAATGGATGACGATCGGCGGGCTTGTGCTTATTATTCTCGGCAGCTACGAGATGACTCATCTGCATACGGACAGCTCGCATTTTTACGTGATTTTCTGGATGGCGGTCCGTAACCTTGGGGTATCGTTTGCCGCAGCGGCAACAAGCACGGCCGGCATGGAAGAAATTCCGCCGCAAATGGTGGGGCATGCATCCTCGGTAACCAACTGGGTGCGTAACGTAGGCGGCTCCTTTGCAATCGCCTTGTTCACCTCGCTGCTGGCTTCCCATACCATTACGCATGTGTCCGATTTGACGCAAGCCGGCACGGAAAACGCAAAGGTCATTCCGCTGTTCGCCTTTACGCTTAGCGTGAATGACGTCTTTACGATTGCGACTTATATCGCGGTTATCGCGATTCCGTTCACCCTTATCATTCGCAAACAAGCGAAACGTTCCAAAAACGCTGCAGCCGCAGCTTAATGAAAAAGCATCATGGCCATTAAGGCTGTGATGCTTTTTTTTGCATGTAAGGAATTTTCCGCGATGTATTGACAGTGTAAAATCCCCATGCTACTCTTATACCACAGTTAATCAATAGGAATTAACGAAATTAATAAATTTGTCCACCGTTCTAACGGAGGCATTCTCTTGTTTTATATGAGGATGCCTCTTTTTTATTTTAGGGGAAAGTGGTGATAAAGATGAGCAGTCAAGCTGCGGCAGCGGGGAAAACGCCTGGCAAGCTGACGTTAACGGGGCTGGCGCTTATATTTCCGGTAACGCTGCTGGTCTTATGGCAGGTGCTTGGGCATTACGGCTATATTTCGGAGCTGCTGTTCCCGACGCCTTATACGATTGCGGAGGCCGGCGTTTCCTTGGCATCGTCAGGCGACCTATGGTCCAATATCCAGATTAGCGTAACAAGGGCTTTGCTTGGTTTCGCGCTTGGCGGCTCGCTGGCCTTGTTGTTTGGCCTTGCGGTTGGCTTGTTCCGACGGACGGAAAAGCTGCTTGATCCATCGATCCAGATGATTCGGATGATCCCAAGCCTTGCCGTTGTGCCGCTATTTATTTTATGGTTCGGCATCGGCGAGGAATCCAAAGTGCTGCTTATTGCCAAAAGCGCCTTTTTCCCGCTGTACATCAATACGTTCCTCGGAATCCGCAATGTGGACAACAAGCTGTTCGAAGTGGCGAGAGTGAAGGGCTTCAGCCGCTTGAAGCAAATTACAAGGCTGATCCTGCCGGCGGCTCTGCCTAATATTATCCTGGGCGCACGTTTGTCGATCGGGTTATCCTGGCTTGGTCTCGTCGTTGCGGAGCTGATCGCTTCAACCTCCGGGATTGGTTACATGATGTCGGATGCCAGGCAGTTTGCGGATACCCCGGTGGTCTTTGTAGGAATCTTTATTTTCGCCGCTCTTGGGCTGTTCACCGACACGCTGCTCGCCTTGATCGAGCGCCGGCTGCTCAGATGGAAGGACCGTTACAACGGCTAGAAGGGAGGCAAGAAAATCATGAGCAATTCACTTGAAGCGATTGTTTCTCCTCAAGCGGCACCGGAAGCGGGGTTAGCCGGAGGGGAGAGAACCGCGGAAAAAGGAGCAGCAAAGCGTAAGCGGCGTTGGTCAACCAAGCTTGCGGCAGCCGTCCTGAAAGACATCGCAATAGGGGCGGCGATTCCGGCCGCGCTTCTTGTTTTATGGCAGATCGCCGCTTCGGCCGGGTATATCTCGCCTATGTTTATGCCGTCGCCGGCCTCGATTCTTCGGGCGTTCGGGACGCTGGCCACCTCGGAAAATCTTCTCCATCATCTGCTCGTCAGCATGGGGCGGGCCGGTCTAGGCTTTCTGATCGGAGGGGCGGCGGGACTCCTGTTCGGATTGCTGACAGGGCTGTTCCGGAAAGCCCAATACCTGCTGGATCCAAGCATCCAAGTATTACGGCTTGTCCCGCATCTTGCCATTGCTCCGCTTATTATTCTGTGGTTTGGTTTCGGGGAAACGTCCAAAATCGCCATAATCGTATCCGGCTCGTTTTTCCCGCTTTATATCAACACGTTCCTCGGCATCCGCAATGTGGACAATAAGCTGTTTGAAGTATCGCGCATTCTGGGCTTCAGTCCGCTCAAGCGGCTGACCCGGCTGATCCTTCCGGCTGCGCTTCCCGATATTCTGATCGGTGTGCGAATCTCGCTTGCGGTATCCTGGATTGGGCTTGTCGTAGCCGAGCTGATCGGCTCCCGTTCAGGTATTGGCTTCCTTATCAATGAGGCCAAACAGAACTCGGAAACCTCCGTTATTTTTGTCGGCATTATTATATTCGCGGTAATCGGCAAGCTCATTGATTCCGTTATGAAGAGCGTGGAGATTCGCTGGCTGAACTGGCGCGACAGCTATAAGGGCTAATGCCTCAACGGCATTCCCGAGCTGTTCTCGCCGGAGAGGCTGTTTCAATAGGTCAATAGTCGGAATATTCAATTAATTATTTAAGGGGGAAAAACGAAATGTCGATAGTCATGCCAAACGGTGCTATTCAATTGCAAGCGGATGTTCTTGTCATCGGAGGCGGGCCCGCGGGAACATGGGCGGCCATTACGGCGGCTTCGCAAGGCGCGAAGGTTATTCTGGCCGACAAGGGCTATTGCGGCTCAAGCGGGGCGACGGCACCTTCGGGCACCGGCGTCTGGTATGTGAAGCCGGAGGATCGGCTGCGCGAGGAGGCGAAAGCCAGCCGTTACGAAATGGGCGGCCGGCTTGCCGAGCACCGCTGGATGGACAGGGTACTTGACCGGACGTACGAGAATATGAACCGGCTTGGCCATGCCGGATATCCTTTTCCGAAGGATGATGACGGCGAGCTGCACAAACGGGGACTCCAAGGTCCCGAGTATATGCGTCTGATGCGCAAGCTGGTGAAAAAGGCGGGCGTCAAAATTTTGGATCATAGCCCCGCTCTCGAGCTGCTTGTGGACGAACACGGCGTTGGCGGCGCGTCCGGCGTGCAAACGCAAACGGGCGATGCCTGGACCGTGCATGCCGGAGCCGTTGTGATCGCAACCGGCGGCTGCGCGTTCTTAAGCAAGGCGCTTGGCTGCAACGTGCTGACCGGCGATGGTTACTTGCTCGCGGCGGAGACGGGCGCCCAGCTGTCGGGCATGGAATTCTCGAACGCTTACGCGATTAGCCCGACGTTTTCCTCGGTGACGAAAACCGCCTATTACTCCTATGCCTCCTTCTATTATGAGGACGGAACGCCTGTAGAGGGAGCGGGTTCGAAGCGCGGCCGCTCGATTATTGCCCGCAAGCTGCTGGAAGGCCAACAGGTGTACGCGAAGCTGGATCTTGCTCCGGAGGAGATCAAGCCGCTGCTGCGGGTGAACCAGACGAACTTCTTCCTGCCGTTCGACCGCCGCGGAATTGATCCTTTCACCGATTTGTTCCCGGTAACGCTGAGGCTGGAAGGCACGGTCCGCGGAACGGGCGGTATCCGCATTACCGACGAGACCTGCGCCACATCGGTGCCGGGCCTCTATGCAGCGGGCGATGCGGCAACACGCGAGCTGATCTGCGGCGGTTTCACCGGCGGCGGCAGCCATAACGCGGCATGGGCGATGTCTTCGGGTTCTTTTGCCGGGGAAGGCGCCGCCGCTTATGCGAAAAAGCTTGGTGAGCATGCGGCGGGCCGCAAGCTGCAGAGTGCTTCCACTTCCGTTATTACAAGCGCGGCTGCAACGTCTCCGAGGAAGACGGAGGAGATTGTCCGCGCCGTGCAAGAGGAAGTAGCGCCGTACGACCGCAACTTGTTCCGCACGGAACAAGGGCTGAAGGGCTCGCTTGAGCGGCTTGACGGACTGTGGAAGGATCAGCGGAATCAGGCGGTGGAGCGTTCGGCAGGCGGGGTGAAAGCACGCGAAGCGCAGGCTATGACCGCAACCGCAAGATGGATGTACAATTCCGCGCTTGCCCGGACGGAGACACGCGGCATGCATAAGCGCGAAGACTTCCCAACGCAGGATGCCGGCCAGCATTACCGGCTCATTAGCGGCGGGTTGGATCAAGTGTGGGTGAAGCCGGAAGCCGTCCATGAAGAAGCGCGTACCGAGAAGGAGGTTATTGCACCATGATTGAGGTTGTCAGCGAGAGCCGGTGCGTATCCTGCAATCAATGCGTATCGGTATGCCCGACGAACGTATTCGACCGGGGCGATGACGGGATTCCCGTCATCGCCAGGCAGGACGAATGCCAGACCTGCTTTATGTGCGAGCTGTACTGCCCGGTTGACGCATTGTACGTTGCGCCGGATTCGGAGCAGCTTATCGGCATTACCGAGCAGGAAGCGGAGCGGCAGGGTCTGCTTGGCGGATACCGGGAGAAGGTCGGCTGGGGCAAAGGCAGAACGCCGGTCGCGTCGCATGATTATATGTACCAATTATCGAAGTTTGCAAAGTTTTAACCAACACATACTTAATTACCGAGAGGAGTCTGTTTCATATGAGCAGAGAAAAACAAATAGGATTACGCGGACCGGTTAGACTAGCGCTGATCGCGGTGCTGATTATGGCGACGGCATGGCTGCAGGCTTGCGGAGCCAACAATAGCTCGAATGGGAACGCGAAGGACAGCGCCAATGCCGGCGCCAGCGCATCAACGGGAACGGAGACGGCAGCCGCCGCGGACAAGGACAGCAAAGTGCCGGCCGTTCTCAATTATGGTTACATCGGAAGCAATGATAAGAATCTTCCCGGCGGAGCGGAAGGCTGGGGCTTTTATAAAGGCATCATTCAAGCGGAATTGAAAAAATACGGCATCGAGGAAGTGAAGCTGACGGGCTTCCCGAACGGTCCTGACCAGACGGAATCGCTGATCAGCGGACGTCTTGATTTTGGCGGCTTGGGCGATACTCCGGCCATTATTGCGGCTGCTTCCGGGGCAAAGACCAGACTGATCAATCAAACGACGATTACCAATATCGGTTACCTGATTTCGGGACCAAACGGACCAAAGACGGTCGAAGAGCTGAAGGGCAAGACGATTGCGATTCAAAAGGGCTCCTACATGCACCGTTACGTTGTTGGTCTGCTGAAGCAAGCCGGCGTGACGGACTACAAGCTTGTCCATATGCTTATCCCGGACGCTCAAGCAGCGCTTGCTAAAGGCGACGTGGATGCGATGACCAACACGGGTTATACCGCGCAGAAGCTGCTTGGCCAAGGGTATACGCTGATCGACGATTCCACCAAGCATCCGGAGCTACATGGCACGGGCGTAACGGTTGTATCGGAGAGCTACCTGAAGAAATTCCCGGATTTCCCTAAAGTGTGGAACGAAGCTCGTCAAAAAGCGCTGGAAGATTTAAAGCAACATGAAGATGAATATTACCAGTTTATTGCCGATCTGAACAAAACGACCGTAGACCTGGCGAAGAAGGTAAGCCCGATCAGCGATATTACAGTTGAGCCGTTCCCGGCGGAAGGGATTACGCGGATTACGGGGACGAAGGACTTCCTTGTAGAGGAAGGGCTGGCGAAAAAGGATTACAAGATCGAGGATTGGGAAGTGAAGTAACCGATTGATCGGATAGGAGAGGAATTGTTATATGGGAAAAGATACGCTGACCGTCCAGTCCTTTACGTTGTATTCAAGCAAGGGCATCCGTTTGCAGGGCGAAGTGAAAACCTTGGATGACGGCAAGCCGCATCCGGTTATTATCGTAAGTCATGGCTTTAGAGGCTATAAGGACTGGGCATTCTGGCCGGATGTGACGAGCCGTTTGGCTGAAGAGGGTTTCTATGCGGTCAGCTACAATTTCTCCCGTATTGCTGCCAGGGAAGACGGCTTGGAGGAAGCGTCGATTGCAGCCGCATCAACCTTCTCCCAGGAGCTTGATGATTTGGAGACGGTGCTTCGCGCGGTATTAAACGGCGATTTGCCGCAGGCTCAAGCAGCCGACCGGGCAAAGGTCGGGCTGCTAGGACACAGCAGAGCAGGAGGAAGCAGCATCCTGACTGCCAGCGAGAAACCGGAACAAATAGCCGCTTTGGCGGTGTGGAACGGAGGACCTCCTCCATCCCGCCACCTGCCGGCCGGAGAAACGGTCAGCCTGCTGGATCTGACGGTTCAGGAGGATTGGCAGAGGAACGAAGCGCGCTTCAACATACGCGATGCTTTTACCGGTCTGCAGCTTCCTGCCTTGATTGTGCAGGGAGACCTGGATCGGGAACCGCTGCTGGAACAGCTGCGCTATTTCCAGGAAGAAGCTCCGCATCAGCAATATGTGCTTGTGCAAGGAGCCGACCATACCTTTAATACGGTACATCCGTATGGAGGCGCAAACGCACAGCTGCAAACGGCGCTGCAGGCGACGATTAACTTTTTCGCAGAGAAGCTGCTATAAAAGAGAAAGGCGCTTGAAGAAATTCAAGTGCCTCTTTTCATGGGATAAGGAGGAAGGAAGATGAGTGATTCAGCAGAGCGGCGGCTGACCGCGGATGTGCTTGTGATTGGCGGCGGTCCAGCCGGAGCTTGGGCGGCTTGGAGCGCGGCCACTAACGGCGCCAAGGTCGTACTGGCAGACAAGGGTTTCCTTGGCAGCAGCGGTGCAACGGCTCCGGGAGGCACGAATCTGCTTTATTTGCCGCCTGACGAAGAAATGAGAAAGCGTGCCGTGGAAGAGCGAATGAAGCAGGGCGGGTATTTGGCGGAGCCGGCATGGATTCACCGGGTGCTTGACCAGGTATATACCAACATGGAGCTGATCGAGCAGTGGGGCTATCCGTTCGTTCGCGACGAGAACGGTACTCCGATGCGGGATCATCTTCACGGTCCGGAATACATGTCGATAATGCGCAAGGTTGTGAAGCGTGCCGGGGTCAAAGTGCTCGACCAGTCGCCGGCCCTCGAGCTGCTGGTTGACGAGTTTGGCGTTGGCGGCGCACACGGCGTGTCCCGGCAGGATAATCAGACCTGGGAGGTACGCGCGAATGCCGTTGTTATCGCAACGGGCGGCTGCGCTTTTCTGAGCAATGGCCTTGGCTGCAATGTATTGACCGGCGACGGTTACTTAATGGCCGGCGAGCTTGGCGTAGAGCTGTCTGGGATGGAATTTACCCGCAAGTATGCTCCGTCCCCGGCTTTTGGCTCCAATACCCGCTCAAGACTGCTTGGATGGGCAACGTATTACGATCATACCGGTCAAGAAATCGTTGCGGGGCGGCAGGGAGATTTTCTGGCTGAGGCTCTGCTCACGGGACCCGTGTATGCCATCATGAACAAGGCGGATACGCCGGAGAAGCAGGCCTTCTTAAGAAAATCCCATGCGATCTTCTTCCTGCCGTATGACCGCGCGGGAATTGACGTGTTTAACGAGCCTTTCCCGCTCACGCTGCGTTATGAAGGGACGGTAAGGGGCACGGGCGGCATCCGGATTGTTGGCGATGACTGCAGCACAACGGTAGGAGGATTGTTCGCAGCAGGGGATGCGGCAACTCGCGAGCGTATTACCGGTTCGGCATCCGGCGGAGGCGCCTTTAACGCATCATGGGCGATCTGTTCGGGAACCTGGGCGGGCAAAGGCGCAGCGGCTTATGCCTTGTCTCACCGGAGCAGCGCGGCGGAACGCGAATTGAAGCCGGCCGGGCGCTACGGGCTTAGCGCAGCCCCGGCTTCTTCCGTCGTGTCTTCGCAGGAGCTGATCAAGGATATCCAGAGTCAGGTTCTTCCGCTTGGCATTAATTATTTCCGCACCGAACGGGGGCTGAAGCTCGCTTTGCGCCAGCTGGATGAGGTATGGAAGCGGGTGAATGATCAAGCGCCGCAAACGATGCTGGATCAGGTGCGCGCCCGCGAGACCGCGGCGATGGCGGCAACTGCTAGGTGGATGTATACGGCAGCGTTGTCGCGGAAGGAATCCCGAAGCGGCGGACTGCATGTGCTGGTGGAATACCCTGGTCAGGACGAGGAGCAGCAGCATCGGCTTCTCGTCTCGGGACTCGAAGAGATCCGCGTCCGGGCGGAGAAGGTGCCGGAAACAAGCAGCAACGTTGTACCAACCGGGGCGGCGGCTGCTTCCGAGGGGGTGCAGGCCGGATGATTGAATTAGTCAGCGAGGAACGGTGCATTTCCTGCAGCATCTGCGTTAAGGTATGCCCGACCAATGTGTTCGATAAAGGCGAGGACGGCATTCCCGTCATTGCCCGGCAAAGCGATTGCCAGACCTGCTTCATCTGCGAGGTTTATTGCCCGGCGGATGCGCTGTATGTCTCGCCTTATGCCGAGCAGACCGTAGAAGTGAACGAACAGGAGCTGGCCGAGCAGGGCGTGCTGGGCAGCTGGCGGGCCATTATCGGCTGGGGGCCGGGACGTACGAGGATTGCGGCTATCGATACAACGCCGTTTATCGACAGAATCCTGCCTCCCCGTACGGTCCGTCCGCAAGGCGTATCGGAAGTCGTTCGGGGCGGAAGCCCAACGAACTGAAATAGGAGAATCGGAACAAGTCCCAGGGTAGATTAAATTCCCTGGAACTTGTTTTTTTTGCTTGGCTGCTTAAAGTCAGGTCCTGTTTGTGTTTGCCCGGTAATGTGCTATGCTATCAACGAAAAATACTGGAATAGGACAGGAGGTTGCTAGGATGTATCATTTGCTCCTGGCTGACGACGATCCGAATATTAGAGCGCTTGTCCGTTTCGTGATGACCCGCGAAGGCTATCAGGTGTTTGAAGCGCAGGATGGGGCCGAGGCGGTGGAGGTCATGCGGCGCGAACCGGTAAACCTGGCCATTATTGATGTGATGATGCCGCGGATAGACGGATTCGAGCTATGCGAGTACATCCGGGAGCGTTATGATATCCCGATTATTATGCTGACGGCCAAAGACCAGCTGTCCGATAAAGAGCAGGGCTATCTGAGGGGAACCGATGATTACGTGACCAAGCCTTTTGAACCGGAGGAGCTGCTGTTCCGGGTTAAAGCGCTGTTCCGCCGTTATAATCAGGTATCCCATGATATCATCCGTATGAACCGCATCACGATTGACCGCAAAAATGTAGAGGTCACCGACGGCCAATCGGTACTGCTGCTGCCGATGAAGGAATTCGAGCTTCTCGCCCAGCTTGCTCAATACCCGGGACGGCTGTTTTCCCGCGAGGAGCTGATTCGACTCGTGTGGGCGGCGGATTTCGAAGGGGATGACCGGACCGTAGACGTGCATATCAAGCGGCTCCGCCAGCGCTTTGCCGATTACGCCGAAGATTTTACCATCCAGACGGTACGGGGGATCGGGTACAAGGTTGAGGTGAAGGGGAAATGAAATCTCTTTACTTTCGGGTTTTTCTGATCACCGCGGCCGTCATACTGGTCAGCAGCGTTATCGGGTTTCTGGTGTCCAACCTTTATTACCATATGAAGCTGAAGTCTTTCAACGATGAAAAGCTGGTGGGGATTGCCCGGCAGATGAAAAGCTTTATCGAGACGGAGCCTGCCGGGATGGAGCGTTATTTGCAAAACGCGGCTTCGCTTGGTTACGAGATTTACTTGACGGACGGTCAAGGAGAAGCCCATTTTTACGGCAGAAGCTTTCGCGAGCAGGATCTCGATCAACGGGCCGTTGCTCTCGTGCTCCGCGGAGAGGTTTATCACGGAGTGGCGCAGTTCCCGAACAAACCGTTTATTACCGGGTTTTTCGATAACCGGCTAAGCAATACGGTAGGCGTGCTTGTGCAGTCCTCGGGGAAAAGTTATGCCTTGTTCATGCGGCCGGACGTTCTATTGCAATTTGGCGAGCTTCGAACCTTTTTTGCGCTAGTCGGTTTGTATACGGTAATCATCAGCATTCTCTTGTTCCTGATCAGTACCCGTTATTTGGTCAAGCCGATTACAAGGCTAACGGAGGCGACTAAGCGCATCGCGCAAGGGAATTACAATCTTCGTCTGCCCACGAGAAGACGCGATGAAATCGGCCAGCTTGCCGAGCATTTCATGACCATGAGCAAAGAGCTCGAGCGCGTGGACCAGACCCGCCAGCAGTTCGTTTCGAATGTGTCGCATGAAATTCAATCGCCGCTTACTTCGATTCAGGGGTTTGCAGCCGTGTTAAGGGAGCAAGAGCTTCCAAGCGAGGAACGCAGGCATTACGCCGATATTATCGAAGCGGAAAGCCGCCATCTCTCAATCCTCGGCAAGCAGCTGTTGCTTCTATCCTCGCTGGAGCAGGGTGAGGAAGCGTTAAATAAAAAGCATTTTACCCTCTATAAACATATTCGCCAAGCCGTGCAGGTTCTGCAGTGGCAGCTGGAGGAGAAGGATTTGCTGCTTAAGCTGTCCGTTCCCGACTCCCTTACGCTATATGGCGACGAGGTGCTGCTGCAGCAGGTGTGGATGAATCTGCTTGGCAATGCCATCAACTATATTCCGCCTGGGAGAAGCATTGAGGTGCTAGCGGAAAAGACGTTGTCCCATATCGTTATCGTGTTCTCGGATACGGGGGAGGGCATTCCACCCGAGCATCTTCCTTTTCTGTTTGACCGGTTTTACCGGGTTGACCGTGCCCGCGAGCGGACTTCGGGGCGGACAGGCCTTGGACTCGCTATCGTGAAAAAGATCGTGCAGCTGCACGGCGGGAACATCGAAGTTGAGAGTTCGCCCGGAGCGGGCACTCGTATTACCGTTAGACTTCCCGATTTGTAATCATTCGTTCACGCGCCGTTCATTTTCGCTTCCTACACTTGAGCTATCAAAGGGAGGGAAGCAACATGTATTTGGCTATTCGGGAAATGAGGTTTTCTAAAGTCCGTTATACGCTTATCGCAACGATTATGCTGCTGGTCTCTTTTCTGGTCCTGTTCGTTACGGGACTTGCGCGGGGACTCGCTTACGACAACGCGGCATCGATAGAAAATATGGAAGCTACGCATTTTGTAATGGAGAAGGATTCCAACCACCGGTTTACCCGCTCTCAGGTTGGAGCGGACGTTCTGGAGCAGGCCAAATCGATCGCGGGAGAGAACAACGCGCAGCCGCTTGGCGTCCGGATGACAACCGTAACCTTGGAAGGGTATAAACTTGATGTGACGCTTCTTGCCGTGGAGCCTGAAGGCTGGCTTACGCCGCCGGCTGCCCAGGGGAACGCCCTCGCAGAGGCCGGTGTTGGTTCCGTGCTTGTCGACAGCAAGTTAAAGGACTCGGGAGTCCGCATCGGTTCAACGCTTGTTGATCTGGCCTCCGGCATGAAATGGACGGTAGAAGGCTTTGTTAGCCGGGAATCGTTCAGTCATTCCCCCGCCGTATTCTTAAGCGAGCATGATTGGCAGCAGCTCCAGCAGGTAGCGGCGACTAGGAGCGGGATGTCAACGGACACGACTTACAATGCTATTGCGGTCAAAGCCGACAAGCAGCAGGCCGAGCGCCTTGCCTCAGCCTTACCGGATAACGAGATTGTGACGAAATCGGAAGCAGTTTCGGCCATCCCCGGCTATAAGGAAGAGCAGGGTTCGTTAATGATGATGATTGTGTTCCTGTTTGTCATTTCGGCTTTTGTCCTGGCGGTATTCTTTTACGTCATTACGATTCAAAAGAGCAGCCAATTCGGTATCCTGAAGGCAATCGGTACACGCGCCTCTTATCTTGCCGGAAGCGTGGCACTGCAGGTGCTGCTCTTATGCTTCGGAAGCTTGACCATCAGCGTGCTTCTGGTTCAAGCGTTGGAATCGGTATTGCCTGGCGGCATGCCGTTTCAGCTTCCCGCCTCTACGCTTGCTCTTACAAGCGGAGCTTTTCTGACCATGTCGCTGGCAGGCTCCTTGCTATCCGTATGGAAAGTGAGCCGAATAAACGCCTTGGATGCAATAGGGAGGACGGCGGCATGAGACATCGGATCGTTTTGCAAAATATAACGCATTCGTTCGAGGATGGCGGCATGCGGCGCGTCGTCCTGGATAATCTGAATGTAAGCGTTGCGGAAGGCGAGCTTGTAGCCGTGATGGGGCCGTCCGGCTCCGGGAAAAGCACGTTCCTTTCCATTGCGGGAGCGCTTCTCGAGCCAACAAGCGGCGATGTGCTGGTTGACGGGCAATCGGTCATCGGCAAAGCTCATCAGGAGCTGTCGGACATGAGGCTTCATAAGCTCGGATTTATTTTTCAAAGCGCTAATCTGATTCCTTATTTGAAAGTGGAGGAGCAGCTGCTGTTTGTGGCAAAGCAGGGAGGAGTGGACAAAAAGAAGGCAACGGGCAGGGCGAAGGAGCTGCTTCAGAAGCTGGGCTTGACCCACCGCCGCAGCGCCTATCCGGAGAAGCTGTCCGGGGGAGAGCGCCAGCGCGTCGCAATCGCGAGAGCGCTCATGAATGATCCGGCCGTTCTGCTTGCGGACGAACCAACGGCAAGCCTCGACGCAAGCCGCGGGATGGATGTTGTGCGCATGATCGCGGGCGAGGCTAAGGAGCAGGGCAAAGCCGCTATTATGGTGACCCACGATGAACGGGTTCTTCCGTTATGCGACCGCGTTTTGTATCTGGAGGAAGGGCGTTTGGTGGAGCATTAGTTTATTGTCCTTTTGCTGCGCGCTGACCAAGTGGGCTACGTTGGAATTCATCCAGTAAGATTTCGCTTGGGAACATGTGCTACGTTGGAATCTATGCAGGATAATCAGCCAATTCAGTGCTATAAGCCACATTTGGTGATTTTTACTGGAGTAAATCCAACTTAGCAATAGTATCAACTCATTCTAGCCTCCTTTTACTGGATTGAATCGAATGTACAAGGCTTTGGGGTTTCATTGAACCTAAAGCCTTTTTTTGAACCTTTTTCGCTGTTGCGCTCGTTCTATTCCATATGGTAATTTCTGAGAATGGAGAGGGCGTGGCGTTAATGCTGAACAGAGGATTGAAAATAACCGGTATCGTTCTATTTATTTTATTAGCTCTTGCTGGATTAATCGTATGGAAATACGATTTTCCGAAGAAAATAAATCTTACTTATCCCGCAGTGGAGTTCCGGCCGGGAGATCCGTCTACGGTAGATAAAACGACGGTTACGGTAAAAGGAACTTTGCACCGGAAGCTGTTTCGTAATCAACAATTCACCGGAAGTATAAAGGTCGCGAAGTACAAGCTGACGATGGCACGAATGTTCCCGGTAACCTTTTATAAGGATATTAAAGAGGGCTGGGGCTCTGTTACCTATTTTAATGAGCAATACAAAGCGACAGGCGCAATAAGCACGTCAACTCTAATTGGATTTACTAACGTATGGAAACAAGGTGAATTTGATAGTGTAAAGCTGTTATTGTTTGAACCGGTTGGAACAGGCCAAGGCCAAGGCAAAGACCTCCAAATCCTGGCTCCGGCCACGGATTATGATAGCGCCCTTACTCTTTCCGAGCAGTATAAAGAGCGGGGGCAATATTAGTCCCATGCCAAAATAGAGCGAAGCTTGCGATTGCCGCTTGGGCATTCCGCGTGCTTCGCTCTTGTGTGTTCCGCGGCTATTTGCTACAATATTATTTGTAGTTTAGTAAATTTATTAACTAAATTTTTAATGAATGAGGCATTTATGGCTACGATTAAACAAATTGCAAGCGAAGCGGGCGTCTCGCCTGCGACGGTATCGCGGGTGCTGAATAACGATTTGTCGCTGAGTGTCAGCGAAGAGACGCGCAGCCGCATCTTTAGTATTGCCGAACAGCTGCAATATAAGCCGGCTCGCCTCAAGCGAATGAAGCAGGATCAGCTGATCTCCACGATAAAGGTTGGCCTCGTCATGTGGTCAACGCTTGAGGATGAGCACAGCGATCCATACTTCGGTGCCATCCGGCGCGGGATTGAAACCCGCTGCGAGGAGCTTGGCATCGGAATCGATAAGGTTATCCGCGGCGTTCTGAAGTCCGAGGTGACACCGCTTACAGAGCTGGACGGGCTGATTGTGGTTGGCTCCGTTGATGAGCAGGAGGTATACCGGCTGTATCCGCATAAGGACAGAGTGATCTTCGTCAATCACGACCAGACCCCGGATGATTGCGATTCCGTCCAGCTTAACTTTGGCCAAGCGATGAAGGAAGTGCTTCGCCATTTGTACGAGCTGGGGCATACGGAGATTGGCTTTATCGGAGGCAGCTCGAATCCTGACCAGCATCGCGAAGACGGGCAGCACGAGGATCCCCGGACCAGACTGTTCTCGGAGCTGCAGCAGAAGCGGGGTATTTACAATCCGGAGCTCATTTATTTGGCGGATTGGTCTTCGAATAGCGGGTATGAAGCCATGCTTCGGATGTTAGACGACGGGCACCGGCCGACGGCCTGCTTTGTTGCCAGCGATCCGATGGCGGTTGGCGCGCTTCGTGCCCTTCATGAACGCGGCCTTCGCGTTCCGGAGGATATGGCGGTCATCGGCTTCGACGATATTGAGGTATCCGCCTTCCTTACGCCGCCGCTTACAACCGTACGCGTCCACACCGAGCTGATGGGCCGGACGGCCGTTCAGCTGCTGCTTGAACGAGTAGAAGGAAGAGAAATCACTTCGCATATTACGATTAACACGAAGCTGATCGTTCGGGAGAGCAGCGGAACGATCAGGTAAATTTTTTATTACATTTATGAGGAGGAACGTAACAATGGCTATTATTTACGATCAAGAAACCCGTGTATTTCATCTGCAATCCAAAAACACAAGCTACGCGTTTCAAATTCTGAAGCAGGGTTATCCCGCTCACATTTATTGGGGCAAGAAGGTAAGAGGCCTGCAGCTTAACCGCCTGCTCCAGATCAAGGAAAGAGCTTCGTTCAGCCCGAATCCGGACCAGAACCAGCTGGATCTGTCGCTGGATGCTTTGCCGCAGGAGTACCCTTCCTATGGGGCAACCGATTTCCGTTCGCCGGCTTACCAAGTGAAGCTGCCTAACGGCTCCACTATTCTGGAATTGACTTACCACTCCCACGAGATTTACAGCGGGAAAAAGAAACTCGACGGCCTGCCGGCTGTTTATGTCGAGTCGGACTCGGAAGCGCAAACGCTTGAGTTGACGCTGAAGGATGACCTGACCGGACTTGAGGCGGTATTGTCCTATACGGTATTCGAGGATCATGACGCAATTACGCGTTCTGTGAAATTCATTAATAACGGCGAGATGACGCTTGATCTGCAGCGCGCGCTTAGCATGAGCGTGGATTTCGTCCATGACCGCTTCGAAATGCTGCAATTGTCCGGGGCATGGGCGCGCGAGCGTTACGTGCACAAGCGGAAGCTTGAGCCAGGCATGCAATCCGTCGAGAGCCGACGCGGTTCCTCCAGCCATATGCAAAATCCGTTCCTCGCCCTGTTAAGCGAAGGCGCAACCGAGGATCATGGCGATGTTTACGGCGTTAACCTTGTATACAGCGGCAGCTTTATCGCGGGCGTTGAAGTCGATCAATACCATTCGTCGCGTTTGTTTATCGGCATTAATCCGTTCGACTTCAACTGGAAGCTGGAAGCCGGAGCGCAGTTCCAGACGCCGGAAGCGGTTATGGTGTTCTCGCCTGACGGACTTGGCGGCATGTCCCGCATTTATCATGAGCTGTATCGCACAAGACTGGTTCGCGGGGAATTCCGCGACAAGACCCGTCCCATCCTCGTCAACAATTGGGAAGCGACGTACTTCAACTTCAACGCGGATAAAATCGAAGCAATCGCTACGGCGGGCAAAGAGCTTGGCATCGAAATGTTCGTGCTCGACGACGGCTGGTTCGGCAAACGCAATAACGATACAACGTCCCTTGGCGACTGGTTTGTAGACAAGAACAAGCTGCCGAACGGACTCGAGGATCTGGTTGCCCGGGTGAAACGCCTGGATATGCAATTTGGCTTATGGTTCGAGCCGGAGATGATCTCGCCGGAGAGCGAGCTGTACAAGGCGCATCCGGACTGGTGCCTCCATGTGGAAGGCCGCCGCAGATCGCAAGGCCGCAATCAGCTTATTCTCGACTTCTCCCGTCAGGATGTTAGAGACTACATCGTGAAGACCGTATCGGATATTCTGTCGAGCGCGCCAATCACTTACGTGAAATGGGACATGAACCGCAACATGACGGAGATCGGTTCCGCTCTCCTGCCGGCAGACCGCCAGCGCGAGACGGCTCACCGCTACATGCTGGGACTGTATGAAGTGCTCGAGACGATTACATCGTCGTTCCCGCACATTCTGTTCGAGAGCTGCTCGGGCGGCGGCGGACGTTTCGATCCGGGCATGCTGTATTACATGCCGCAGACTTGGACCAGCGATAATACCGATGCGGTATCCCGTCTGAAAATCCAGTACGGCACAAGCATCGTTTATCCGATCAGCACGATGGGAGCCCATGTATCGGCGATTCCTAACCATCAGGTTGGCCGTAAAGCCTCCCTTGAAACCCGCGGAAACGTAGCTTTGTCCGGCAACTTCGGTTACGAGCTGGACCTCACCGTGTTTACGGATGAAGAAAAAGAAGCCGTGAAGAAGCAGGTTGCCCTGTACAAAGAGGTTCGTCCTTTGGTGCAATTCGGAGACTTCTACCGTCTGCTTAGCCCGTTTGAGGGCAACGAGACCGCTTGGATGTTTGTCTCCAAAGACAAGAGCGAAGCGTTTGTCGTTTACGTGTCCGTTCTTCAAGAGGCGAATCAGAAGCTGGACCGCCTCCGTCTGAAAGGCCTTGATCCGAACTTCGACTATGTGCTCGACGGAGAAGAAGGCGCATTCGGCGGCGACGAGCTGATGCATGCCGGCATTCAGGCCCCACTCTTCCATGGCGATTATTCGAGCAAGGTATTCCGCTTCCGCGCGGTAAATTAAATGGTAAGGATCCTGAAAGGGCGAAGCTCCTTTCAGGATTTTTTTTGTAACGATAAGAAAGGTTAAATTTTACTAGTAAGCATATTTATAGGCCTAAGCTCGAGTACAATAGAAGGAAGAGAATAAGAGCCGAAGGAGGTTATGAGGAAGGTGAACATTCGCATACGCGGCTATTCGCTTGACCGGATCTTTACCGTAAAAAGCCTTGCAGCCTTGCTGATCGCTTTTATGATGACACCTTTGCTGCTAACGGTACACGCGATGCTGCAGGAGAGGTATTCCCAGGCTGTCATCGAAGACCGTATATTCTCGCGGAACGGCTACCGGATTGCGGGGCAGCAGCAATCGGTGAAGCTGGATTTCCGCATTGATCCCGCCTATATTCCGAAGAAGCAAGGCGAGGTGTTCCGGCTGCACAAGCTTATCTATAACCGCAATCATACGAAGATCTACCTGGAAACGGTTGCGTGGTACAACCCGCCCCAGAACTCGGATCATATTTATATCGAGTTGAAGTTTGATCCTACTTATCTATACGGCAAAGGCAGCTTTGTAACCGACGCTATCTTTAATAGCGATCATTCCTTTAGCAACGTTTTGTTTATGCCGGACTATTATGCCGATAACGGCATCAAGCTTCAGATAAACGACGGGAACGGCAGAAACAGCGCTTTTATTCCCGTGGAGCAGCTTAAGGATCTTGACGGCGGGTTAACGCTGAAATTCAAAGGATTTAACCTTGTGAAATACGAGCGGGAGTAAGAGAAGGGGAGGTTTATCGCCCCGTGGTGCTCCCTACGTTGTATGAAATACAACATATTTAATCTAATTAGTTAATGAAGTAGAGATATGTTGTACATTATGCAGGATATATGCCGCCAAAGCGATAGAAGGTGTGCAATAAGTGAAATATACTGTAAAAAATGCAACGAAGCAGCGGTTTTGGTTCATTTTGGTTGCGTTATACTGCATTTCATGCAGTCTACCAGTAATCCCGTGAATGAGTATGGAAGGAGAAATTCGAATGATCATCCAAAGGTTAGAACTCTGCACACATCTTTTGCCGGAGCAAAAAAGCTTTTACACCGGCTTGCTTGCTCGGCCTGCCGTTAATAGAAGAAACGGAAGATTCCTTCACCGTGAAAGCCCGGCATACGCGATTAACGTTTAAGCAGGCTAATGAAAGCTATGTCTATCATTTTGCCTTTAATATCGAAGAGAATAAGCTGGAGTCGGCGGTTCGCTTTGTGCGTGAACGGACACGGACGCTAAGCGACGGTCAGGATGGGATTTTCCATTTTGAGGATTGGAATGCACATGCTTGCTATTTCTACGATGCCGCGGGCAATATCGTTGAATTCATCGCGCGTCATAACCTTGCCAGCGAAGCGGAAGGACCGTTCTCCATTCAGGATGTGCTTGGCATCAGCGAGCTGGGCATGCCGGCAGCAGCCGTGCCGGAGGTTGTTCGGTATTGCCGGGAGGAGCTCGGTTTAGATCCATGGCGCGGCAACGGCACTAACTTCCAACCAGTCGGAGATGAGCATGGCCTGTTTATCGTAGCCTCCCAGGATCGGTCCTGGTTTCCGACGCAGACGCAAGCGGAGGTTGTGCCATTCTCGGTCACGATAGCGGGATCGCAAGACCGGAGATCCGTTATTCCCGGCTATCCCTACGAGATCATCATCACGAGCTTAGCCGAATAATATCCGCCCTGTTCCCGGAACAGGGCTTTTTCATGCCTACTCCCTCATTGAAACTGCTTCTTGTATTCGCTTGGCGGAATGCCTACGGTACTGCGGAAAATCCGGCTGAAGTAGAGCGGGTTATCATAGCCGACAACGGCCGCGACCTCCTTCACATGAAGCGAAGACTCCGACAGCAGCTTTTTCGCTTCGTTAATCCGAATCTCGGTAATATATTTCATCGGCGTCATGCCGGTTACTTCCTTGAACTTGTGAATAAACCGGAATACGCTCAAGGAGCATTCGCCCGCCAGCTCGGAGATGCTTAAGGAATCGCTGTATTTTTCATGGATAAAAGCAATCATCTGATTAATGTCGGGATGCCGGCCCTGCGCTCCCGGTTCTTCCGCCGTTTGCAGCCTTCTGCCAAGCAGCGTAAGCATCTCGAGCAGATAAGCGTTAACCATATGACTGCCAAGCGGCCGGTGGCTGTTCAGCTCCTGAATGATTTTTTTGAACAAAGCGGTTACCTCGTCTATGACGCCGACTGTATGAACGGGCTGCTTCAGCAAGCCGAATTGCTGCAGGTAATCATAAGCGCCGTACCCGGTAAAATGAATCCAATAGACCTCCGTGCCATCCTCGGCTTGATAGCTGTAATGTTGCGGCTGCCCCGGCGTATAGACGACCAGACTGCCGCTTGGAACCTCGATCGTCTCGTTATGGAATCGAAAGCGCCCTTTGCCGCCCGTTACATAGATCAGCTGAAAATCCACCCGTCCATGCTCGCGATTGCGTGACAGGCTTCTTGTCAGGAGCCTTTGGTAGCCGCACCAATTAACGGCCAGAAATTGCTCTTTATCCTCAATACCGCGCTCCTGCCAGCTGTGGGCATCACCGGATATACTGATCACAAGCTCACGCTCCCGGAACAACAATTTTGTGTATGTTTACAGCAATTTGATTCATTCTATATTCCCTATTATAGCTCTATAATCTAGGTGAATCGCAATAAAGGGAATGCGAAAGGGGAAAGCGGATGAACAAGGGGCGTATCATTAACCATATAAATCTGAATTGGAAATTTCATAGAGGCGATGAGCCTCGTGCCTGGTATAAAGGCTTAGACGATTCCAATTGGCGTCAGGTTACTCTTCCTCATGACTGGTCGGTCGAAGAGCCTTTCTCGGAGGAGCATTCCAGCGGAACAGGCTATCTGCCGGGGGGGATCGGCTGGTACAGAAAAGCGATAGCTCTCCCTTCGAATCTTCAAGGCAAGCGCGTCTACATCACTTTTGAAGGCGTTTACAACAATTCGCAAGTATGGTGCAACAGTTATTATATCGGAAAACGGCCTTACGGTTATAGCTCTTTTACTTATGATATAACGGATTTCGTCTCGTTTGGAGACCAGGAAACGATCATCTCGGTAAAGGTTGACCATAAGGATATCGCGGATTCCAGATGGTTTACCGGATCGGGCATTTACAGGGATGTCTTTGTGACTGTTACCGATCAGGTTCATATCGATACGTACGGCGTGTTCGTGACAACGCCTGTCGTATCCAAGGAGCAGGCCGAGGTAGCGGTTAAGGTGAAAGTGGCGAACGGTTCTGCCAAGGATGAGCTGGTGGAAATAAAGAATACGATTCTGGATCATGCAAGGCAAGCGGTTCAGACGGTGCATGGCAGCATGTCCCTGCCGGGCGACTCCGCGAAAGAAACGGAGCAGACGCTGATTGTTGCAAATCCAAAGCTTTGGTCGCCGGACAGCCCTTATCTATATACGGTCAGAACGGAGATCCTGCGGGACGGCGAGCTTGTTGATCATGTCGAGACGCCGGCCGGTATCCGCTGGTTTGAATTCGATGCGGCGAACGGCTTCTTCCTTAATGGCGTGAATATGAAAATGAAAGGCGTATGCGTGCATCACGACGCAGGCGCTTTGGGCGCTGCCGTTCCGGCCAAAGTCTGGGTCCGCCGGCTTGAAGCGCTGAAGGAATTGGGCTGCAACGCGATCCGAATGAGCCATAATCCGCCGGCTTCCAATCTGCTGGATCTATGCGATCAAATGGGCTTCCTTGTTATCGACGAGGCGTTTGACGAATGGGAAGGCGTGAAGAACAAATGGTCGACGGGTCATAACGTGTATCCGCCGAAGCATTTCGGCTATTACGAGGACTTCCCGCAATGGGGCGAGATCGACCTGAAGGAAATGGTGCTGCGCGACCGCAACCATCCGTCGATCATCATGTGGAGTATCGGCAATGAAGTGGATTATCCGAATGATCCGTATTGCCATCCTTATTTCGAGACGATGACCGGCAACAACGATGCCAACAAACCGGCTGCGGAGCGTCAATACGATCCGAATAAGCCCAATGCGGAGCGACTGGCGGTTATCGCAAGGCGGCTTGCGAAGGCGGTTAAGGAATGCGATACGACAAGGCCGGTAACGGCTGCGCTTGCTTTTCCGGAGCTGTCCAACCTGACCGGTTACGCGGAAGCGCTCGATATCGTCGGTTACAACTATAAGGAGCATCTGTACGAGGAGGATCTCCGGAAATTCCCGGACCGGGTAACCTACGGCAGCGAAAACGGCTCGAGCCTGCAGGCTTGGCTGGCGGTTCGGGATAACGAGGCGATCAGCGGGCAGTTCATCTGGACCGGCATCGATTATTTGGGCGAAGCCAAAGGCTGGCCGGTGCGCGTAGCCGGGGCCGGGTTTATGGACACGGCGGGCTTCAAGAAAACAAGCTATTATTACCGCCAAAGCTTGTGGAGCGACAAGCCGGTTGTTTTCCTTGCCGCAATCAAGGCGGAGGATTCCGAGAAGGGCTCGAGAAGATGGACCGGCGGCGTGCCGCATTGGAATTGGGAAGCTGGAGACCTGCTTAAGGTCAGCTGCCATACGAACTGCGAAGAGGCGGAGCTGTTCCTGAACGGCCGGTCGCTTGGCGTCAGGAAGCTGGCGGATGCGCCGGAGCTGTATCTGACTTGGGAGACGGCTTTTGAAGAAGGAACATTGGAAGCGGTGGCGAAAGGGAAAGATGGCGAGACCTATTCCTGCGTCCTTCATACGGTAACCGAGGCGGTTCAACTGCAGCTGCATGCGGATACGGCCGAGCTTCAGGCCGATGGCCAGGATATTGCGCATATCGAGATTCAGATTACGGATGGCGAGGGGCGTCCCGTGTATCTGGCCGAGCATCCGATTGCTCTGAAGATAGAAGGTCCGGGCGAAATTATCGGGATGGAAAACGGCGATATTCAGGATCTGGAGCCGTTTAGCTCGCGGGTACGCAAAGCCCATCGCGGCAGGCTTCTCGCTTACGTAAGAACAACAACCGAGGCCGGGGACATTGTTGTCACGGCAGCGGCGGAGGGACTCCAAGCCTCCAAGATAACGATCAAAGCAATTGGCATTACGGAAGCCGTAAACGCGTAAGCAGGCAAGATCACCTACAATTTTATATCCCGGGAGGCTACTCAATAACATGAACGCTTTTAACGGATTAGGTATGGGACTTGGCAATTTGGCGAGAGTTTCGAATGCGGTGTCGAGATCGATTTCCCCGGAAAATTTTACGGGCGAGAAGGGCAAGGGAGCCATGGCGTCCGAAGGTACGGGCGCTCAAGCGGCACGTGACCTAGGCGTTGGCTGGAAGGTATCCCCTTCGGTCAGCATCGCGGGCCATCAGGAGTTTACGATGGGGGTTATCGACGGGCCGGGCGTCATCCAAAATATTTGGCTCACCTGCTCGCATCAGGTTGTAAGATCGCTTATTTTCAAAATCTATTGGGATGA
The DNA here is from genome assembly GCF_003399985.2 of Paenibacillus sp. ATY16. Lineage (NCBI taxonomy): Bacteria > Bacillati > Bacillota > Bacilli > Caryophanales > Paenibacillaceae > Paenibacillus > Paenibacillus sp. ATY16. The sequence goes on from NZ_NMOK02000033.1 coordinate 211,093, forward strand.
GGAAGAGGATCCTTCCGTGTACGTGCCGGTCGGGGACTTCTTCTGCAACGGCTGGGGCGAACGCGCTCTTGTGAATTCGCTTCCGATTTCGGTGAATCCGGCGGGCGGCTTCAACAGCTATTGGGAAATGCCTTTCCGCAAAAAGGCGCGGATCGTCATGCAGAACCTGTCGCATGAATCGACGGTCTTGTATTATCAGATTAACTACACGCTGACGGACGTTCCGGACGATATGGCGTATTTCCATGCCGAGTGGCGCCGCAGCAATCCGGTTCCGTACAAGGATGTTCATACGATCGTTGACGGCATTAAAGGTAAAGGGCATTACGTCGGCACCTATCTCGCCTGGCAGGTGAACAGCAACAACTGGTGGGGAGAGGGAGAGGTCAAGTTCTACATGGACGGCGACAAGGACTATCCGACGATCTGCAGCACGGGGACGGAGGATTACTTCGGCGGTGCTTGGAACTGGGATATGAACGGACAGTATGTGACGTATTCCACGCCATTCCTCGGGATGCATCAGGCGATAAAGGCCGACGGCTTGTACAAGGCGAATCAGCGCTTTGGCATGTACCGGTTCCATGTGATGGACCCGATCCGTTTCGAAGATGATCTGAAGGTGACAATCCAAGCGCTTGGCTGGCGCTCGCATGGGCGTTACCTCCCGCTTCAGGACGATATCGCATCCGTCGCCTACTGGTATCAGCTGGAGCCGCATGCGGCTCATCCGCCAATGCCGGGAATGGACGATCTCGAAATTATTTAGGCCGTAAAATAACAGGCTGGCCTCGGGTCCTTGGACTCCGAGGCCAGCCTTCTTTATATCCGCGATTCAATAACCGCTGCCAATGCCTTGGTAATAATAGCCGAGCGCACGTAGCCGCTTAGCGTCCATCATATTGCGCCCGTCAAAGAGGTTGGGCTGCTTAAGGAGCTTCTTCGCCTTTTTCCAATCCAGCTGTGCGAATTCAGCCCATTCCGTGCACAGAATAATCGCATCCGCGCCTTTTAAGGCATCTTCCGCCGAGGTGCAAACCTTCACTGCCTGGTAGGCTGCGTTACCCGGTAAAGACGCAATGGGATCATACAACTGCACGCTCGCTTGCTCGAGCAGCAATTGGTCGATGATCCGTAAAGCCGGCGCTTCGCGAATATCGTCCGTATCCGGCTTGAACGCCAGCCCCAGTACCGTAACCGTTTTGTTCGCAAAGCCGCTGAGACGCGACCGCGCCTTGTCGAGCAAATAGGCGTACTGCATGCGGTTAACTTCCGTGACCCCTTCCAGGATCCGAAGATTTACATGATGCTTTCTAGATGTCGTAACGAGTTCCGAGACATCCTTGGGAAAACAGGAACCTCCGTACCCAAGCCCCGCTTGCAGGAAGCTTGGCCCGATCCGGGGATCAAGGCCCATTCCTTCGGCAATCTCCTTTACGTTGACCTCCAGCTCGTCGCAAAGTCTAGCAAGCTCGTTCATATACGATATTTTAGTTGCGAGAAACGAATTGGATGCATATTTGATAAGCTCCGCGGTTCTTGGCGTCGTTACAATCCAAGGGCAGGAAAAAGACCAATACAGCTTCTTAAGCTGCTCCGTTGCCCGCTGGCTGTCGGTACCGATCACGATACGGTCGGGATGCAAAGCATCTTCGACGGCCTTGCCTTCCCTCAGGAATTCGGGGTTGGAAGCGACGTCGAAGGGATAGGCCGTTTGCTGCGCTGCTTCTATCCACTTTTTGATCTGCTCTTGCGTTCCGACGGGCACGGTGCTTTTGGTGACAACAAGTTTATAGCCTTTCATCAAACGTCCGATATCCTCTGCGGCTTGCCCAACGTAGCGCAGGTCGGCGCTTCCATCCGGAAGCGATGGCGTCCCGACGCAGAGGAAAATAACGTCGTGCTCTTTAATGGCGGCGGCTTTGTCCGTCGTAAACCGCAACCGGCCGCTTTTCACATGCTTGGCAATCAGGTCTTCAAGGCCGGGCTCGTGAAAATGCAGTTGTCCTTTCTTCAGCCGTTCGATTTTGCCCGCATCGATATCAAGTCCGGTTACCTGCCAGCCGATCTCGGCAAATACCATTGCGGTCGTGGCTCCTACATAGCCCGTACCGATAATCAGAATTTTCAAGGCTCCTTCACCTCTTTATCCATCAGTCCCCCGGCGACAATGGAATGTTCGCCGATAATCACATTTTTAATAGGAAACGGGAGATCTTTCATATGAACCCCATTCAGAATAATGCTGCTCTCGATTTGGCAATTTTCCAGCGTGGAGCCCGCTCCCACCGAAACGTAAGGGCCAATCCGGCAATCCTTCAACACGCAGTCCTTATCGATCGATACCGGCTCTACGATTGTGCAGCGCTCCATCTGGACGGAGTCGTGAACCCGTTTCTGCAGGGCTTCGGCTTCCAGCAGTTTGCGATTGGCCAGCAGCCAACGTTCCTTCGTACCCACGTCGATGTTCAATTGGTCGGTCACACGGTAAGCGACGTCGAAACGCTGCTCGATCAACCACTGAATCGCATCCGTTATTTCGTACTCGCCGCGCTTAGAGGGTGTGATATTGTTCACGGCGCCAAAGATCTCCTTCGTAAAAGCGTAACCCCCTATAACCGCTAAATTCGACTTCGGGTGTTCCGGTTTCTCTTCCAGACCTATGATTCGCGAATCCCGGATCTCCGCGATGCCGTAATCCTGCGGGTCCGCAACTTCCGCGAGCAATAAGGACGCTTGTACACCGCCATGCTCGACATCGTACTTCAAATCGAATAACGGAGCGGAAATCAAATTATCTCCCAGAAGAAGCAGGAACGGTTCGCCGGATAAATAATATTCCGCATTTTTTAGCGCGTTCGCGATTCCTTTGGGCGCATGCTGATAAATGTACGTAATCGCAATGCCAAACGCCTCTCCCTCGCCGAATTGCCCGCGAATGTCGGCCTCTTGGGATGGATGGATGACGATGCCGATACGATCTATTCCAAGCTCCATTAACTTCATGATTGATAATTGCAACAGGGGCGTATTTATGACGGGTATAAGTGTCTTCGGCCGATTTTTGGTAAACGGATATAAACGGCTTCCTTTCCCCGCACAGAGAATCAATCCCTTCAACAGCTTCTCACCTCTTTCTATCAACTTCTACTATTCTATTAAAAAGGCTTACACTTGGTATGGGCGTATACTGTACGCGGTATAAAGTAGGTGGCTGGTAACGGTGCAAGCGCCGTGCCCTGCACAGAAGTCCATTCATATCCTACAAGGAATGCCTATGGGAAGATTGGACCTAAGGAGTTGAGAGACATTTGAGAATTGCTCAAATATCGACGAATACGATTCCTGTACCTCCGAAGGATTACGGGGGCACGCAGCGCGACGTGCATTATTTAACGGAAGAGTTGGTCAACCGGGGGCATGAGGTGTTTCTGTTTGCCAAGAAAGGATCAACCTCCAATGCGACCCAAACGTTCGAATACGAGTCGGATGATCCGAAAAAGCAGCTGGACTTTATTATTAAAAACCTCCCGCCAGACGTGGATATCATACACGATCACTACGGCATCGTTGCGAAAGCGAATCCGCCTATTCCGACTATAAGCAACTCCCATTCCAAAGGGATCAAGGGAGACGTGCAGCTTCGGGTATACGTCAGCAAATTCATTCTCCGCAAATACGGGAAACGAAAGGGCTATGCCGTCCATAACGGCATCCGCATGGAGGATTACACTTACACGAAAGACAAGCAAAACTACCTGCTCTTCATGGGAAGATTAATTAAGGAAAAAGGTGTCCACCTTGCCATTAAGGTTGCCAAAAAAACAGGCATGCGGCTCATCATTGCAGGCACGCTGAACGACAAGGCTTATTTCAATGCTAAAATCAAACCTCATCTCGGCAGCAAAATCAGCTATATCGGCCCCGTCGGCGGAGACCGCAAACGCGAGCTGCTCGCCAACGCAAGCTGCGTCCTGTTCACGTCGACCTGGGATGAACCCTTCGGATTGGTGCTCATCGAATCGCTGGCCAGCGGCACGCCCGTGCTAGGCTTCAATAAAGGCGGCGTTGCCGAGGTGCTTAAAGGAATGCCTCAGCTCTTATGCAGAACCACATCCGAAATGGCGATGAAGATTAAATACCGCAACAAGAGGCTGCCCAAAGCCAGCGAATGCAGACGTTATGCCAGGACCCGCTATTCCGATCAAATCATGACGGATCGCTTCTTAAGTTTGTATCAGAAAATCATCGATGAAAAATTGTATAAAATCAAAAAAAATACATTATGGAACCGGCGCGAAGCCAAGCTGCTGGCTGCGCCGAATGGAGATGATAAGTAAGATGATCACCGTAATCGCGTGTACGATGAGATCCCAATTCATCGATAATGTATTCGATAATTACGATCGGCAGGTTTGGAAGGACAAACAAATGATTATCGTCTTGAATAACGACAAGATGGATATCGAGCTATATCAGGAGAGGGCCAACCAATACCCGGAGAACGAAGTTAGAGTGATCCAGCTCCCCCAGGAATATAAGCTTGGCAAATGCTTGAACTATGCCATTAATATGGCTCAGGACGGCATCATCGCCAAGTTTGACGATGACGATTATTACGGACCGAAGTTTTTGCGCGAAACCGCCCGCGCAATCAAAAGCGGCAGAGCGTCCATCGTTGGCAAACATACCTCCTATATCTACTTCGAGGCAACCCGTTCGTTGATGGTTTTCCGCAGGGGGGGCGAGAGGAAATACACGCGCAGCATCAAGGGCGGCACGCTGGTGTTCAAGAAGTCGGTCTGGAAGCGCGTCCCGTTTCCCGAGTTCAAGAAGGTCGGCACGGATTCCGGCTGGGTCGGGCGGTGCATCCGCAGAGGCTTCCGCGTGTATTCCGTATCCAAGCGGCATTACGTTTGCATTAGAAGAAGGAATACGAACAGTCATACGCAAAAGAAAAGCACGCGCCTCTATATGTCGCATTGCAGACTAGTTCGCAAGACGAAGCATTTCAGGCGTTACGTAAACTAGAGGCAGCAGGCGCGGGGCCGGGGGATTATCGGATTGGCTGAAAAGTGTCCATATAATGGAAATAAAAAAGCAGACGGAGCCGTCTGCTTTTTTTGGTTCATATCGTCTGCCCCTTGCGAAGGTCGCGCGGCGACACGCCCCGCAGCTGGCGGAAGAGCTTCGAGAAGCTGTTAATGCTGCTGCAGCCAATCTCGGCGGCGATGTCCGTGACGCTCATCGCGGTGTTTTTCAGCAAATATTCGGCTCTGTTAATGCGGTTAAGATTCATGTATTGCACAAAGGTCTGGCCCGTAACCTTCTTGAACATGCGGCAGAAATGGTACGGGCTCATATGGACAAACGAGGCCGCCTGTTCGACGGTTACGCGCTCGGCCACGTCGGATTCCAGGCGGGTAAGCAGCTCCTTGAACCGGTTGGTTCTCTCGCGGAACGCGTTCATCTCGGTGTCGCTGCGCTGCATGACGGTAAATTCCCGGCTCAGCCAGGTGAAGAGCAGTTGGCAGTAAGAGCGGACGGCCAGCTCATAGCCGCGGGGCTTCCGCTCGAATTCTTCGGCTAGCTGCATCGTTGTTTGCTTTAGCAACGGATACCATGGATCATTCTGTTCTATGCGGTTCGCGATCATGGACATGCCGTTCGTGTAAGGAGCGACCAGATCAACAATATGAGGTTCTTTCAGGCCTAGTATAGACGGATTAAACACAAGCGCGTATATCGTAAAAGGCTCGTTCGGATTAAGCGAGGATGCCGAATGGAGCTCGCCGCTGTTGACGAACAGCATGTCGCCCGGCTTGGTAGGGAACGGCTGTCCGCCAATCGTGTAGAGAACCTCGCCGCTTTCGACGTAGATGAGTTCGAAATGCTCATGCCAGTGAAGAGGCAAGGAGCACCCGATCCTAAAGGTCGGATGGAACACATTAATCGGCAGAGCCGGATCGGTCATCAGGGTATTTTCCCATAAATCACTTCGCATAGGTGCTGCCTCCAGCCATTAGATTAGCAAGATCGGGATAATAAACAACAAGAAGCATTAAGACATTAATCGTCGAACGTTCTATATTGGTTAATGTTATCACACATAGATACCCCAGTGGATATCGGATTGTTGGAGCAAAATGGATTAAATAAAACTGGGAGGTACGGGCAGCGATGGCTCAGATAAATAAAGACGGATCCATCTCTTTATACGCGCTCGCATGGCCTATCGCTATCGAGTTGATTTTACAGTTTCTGATGGGAACCGTTGATTCCTTAATGGTCAGCCGCTTGGGAGATAATGCGGTGTCGGCGGTAGGCGTATCCAATCAGGTGATGCGTTCCCTGCTTACGATCTTTGTGCTTATTAACGGCGGGGCAGGGATCGTAATCGCGCGCAGATGGGGAGCGGGCGATCCCCATACGGCGAGACGCGCCGCGGCGATGGCGATTAAAGTCGGGCTGATTGGCGGAGTTCTGGTTAGTCTGCTGTTTGCTTTTGGCTCGGGTACTATCGTGCGTCTAATGGGGACGCCTGCCGAGGTGGTGCCGCAAGCAACCACTTATATGGCCTTTATCGGGGGCTGCTCTATCTTGACGCAGCTTAATATGATGCTCACCGTGATGATCCGGAACACCGGCAATACGCGCGGGCCGATGATGATTGCAATCGGAATGAACGTGGTTCACGTGCTGCTGAACTATGTGTTTATCTTTGGGGAGTACGGGTTCCCGCAGATGGGGATAGAGGGGATAGGCATCTCGACGATCATCAGCCGGCTGCTTGCGTGTGCGGTGGGCGTATGGCTCCTGCTTCGCTCATTCCCAAGCCCGTTTGAGCGGAACGACTGGCGCGGGTTTGACCGTCCGCTGCTCAAGGAGATGGTTGGCATTGGCCTGCCGAATTTGGGAAATGCGGCATCCTGGGGATATTCGCAAATTGTCACGCTGGCGATCGTCTCGTCGATGGGGGCGGCGCAGCTGGCGGCATTTTCCTACTTCAACATTATCCAGCAGTTGCCCTGGCTGATCGGCAATTCCATCGGCATGGCCGTCCAGATTCAATGCGGTCAGCTGTACGGCGGGAAGAGGTACGACGATGTCTACCGGGCTCCGTACCGCGCTGCCATGATCGGCATGGTGCCAACCTTTGCGCTGGCCGTGCTGCTGTATGCTTTTGGACATACAACGATCAGCTGGTTTACGTCGGACCAAGAGATAACTGGAATCCTGCTGCCCTTGTTTTTCTGGTGCATGATCTGGCAGCCGATGCGGACATGGACGTATTCCTTCATCCAGTCCTTAACGGCGATTGGCGAAGCCAAGTTTGTGGCCATGAGCAGCATGCTTGGCATGTGGATCTTCGCAACAGGCGGGGCTTATGTGTTTGGCGTAGTGTTCCATATGGGCATTATGGGGGCACTGGTTGGCCTGCTCCTGGATGAACTGTTCCGCGCCATCCTAGTCGGCACGCGCTGGATCCGCCGCCGCAAGCTGCCTCGGCAGCAGGGGGAGTCTGCATCCGCGGTGCAGACGTTTGGAATAAACTAGATTACGGAAGCCACTCTTGCGGGAGTGGCTTTTTCTTTTGCCGACGGGCCAATCATGCTGATAGTGCACCAACCCTAAAATCCAGCAACCATAACCTGAAATCTAGCGGATATATTACAGGACAGGTTCTTTCATATAATGGTTAATGAGAGGTTAGAGCTAAAAACATAAGAGGAGGATAGCCGATTAAAGCAACCATGTATGGAGCGAATCCGGTTTCACTAAGGAGGAATACACTGTGGAATTGCGCCAGCTTGAATATTTTATTCAAGTTTGCAAATCAGGGAGCTTCACAAAAGCCAAAGAAGAACTAGGCGTGACCCAGCCTACGCTAAGTCAGCAAATTCGGGTTTTGGAAGGCGAGTACAATATTCAATTGTTCGATCGGGTAAGCAGGGGAGTTGAGGTTACGGAAGCCGGAAAAATCCTTTTGAATAAGGGCAATGCCATTATGAATCTTCTTGAAGAAGCGCGAAATGAAATAGAGGGGCGAAACAATAGTTCCGGAGAAACGATTTCCATTGGATGTTGTCCTGCCGAGATGGAGTATCTAGCTCCTTTCTTCATGAAATTCCATCAAAAGTACCCGAATATTTTATTGAAAATTATGGATGTAGAGGATGCCGAGAAAAAAGTTTTGGAGCAACAGGTAGACTTTGGAATAACGGCCTATCCGGTTTCCGATGATTCGGTTATTTCGACTCATTTGTATAGACAAGAAATGGCGTTATTGGTTCACTCCGAGCATTCTTTGGCCAAGCAGTCTTCCATCCCGTTTCAATCTTTGAAGCAAATGAATTCGATCATGTTTCGAGAACAGAACAAATCGTTAATTGATAGGTATTGTTTCTCATACGGATTTACATTGAAGTCGATTATAGAAACGTCCGCCACTTCGGTAATGATGCATTGGATTCGCCAGGGACTTGGAGCGGCGCTTATGCCAACGTCTTTGCTTGAAAGTCTAAGGGACGATTGTTTGCGTATTGTCAAACTGGAAGGGCATATTCCTTATTGGGATATCTCTCTCTTATACCTTAACTCCGTTAATATGAAATCCACCACGCGCTTATTCATTCAGGAGATGGATTCCTATGTAAGAGAGGGTGAGGTGAATCTATTGTGTTCAGGCAATTAGAATGTTTTATTCAAATTTGCAAAGAAGGCAGCTTTACGAAGGCCGCGGATGCTTTATTGATTTCACAGCCCACTTTAAGCCAACAGATTCGTTTCTTAGAGTCGGAAGTTGGAGCGCCTTTGTTTGAGAGATTTGGCAGAGGGGTAAAGATTACCGCTGACGGACAAATCCTGTACGAAAAAGCTCTTTCCGTGATGAGGCTCATTGAGGAGTCCAAAAAAGAAACGCACGAATTGCGTTACGCCAGGGTAAACAAGCTTTCGATAGGCATTTCGCCGACGTACTTTTTTAGATTGGCGTCCCGATTTCTGGAATTTCATGAAAAGCACCCCGACATTGCATTGAAATTTTCCAGTGCGGAGAATGCGACGCAGCAATTATTGAATGACCGTATCGATATTGGCGTTGCCGATCATTATAACCCAAACAAAGAAATTCAAATGACACACCTGTATAAAGAAGAACAAGCGCTGATCGTTTATGAAGATCATTCATGGGCGGATCGAACCAGCATGTCTTTTCAAGAGCTTGAAGATTTAGAATCTTCCTTAATTGTTGGGGATACGCGTATGATCGACTACATTCACGCATCAAGTGCCAAGATTTCGAAAAACCTGCTATCCATGTTTGAATCAACCTCTACGGAAATCCTTCTTTCCATGGTACTGAAAAAGATGGGGGTAGCGATTTTACCTGCCTCTATAATGGAAAATTTCCCTGGAATGCAATTGAAAATGATTCGCCTTGTTGGCCCAACGCCCGTTCGCGAAATCAAGCTTGTGTATAAAAAGTATCATTACAATAATCCTTCCGTACAGAAATGCATTGATTTTTTACTGCAATAATCAAATAAAGCGAATGACTAGTCATATATAATCAAAGCGAGCCAAGGAAGAAAAATTTCCTTGTTGTGCTCGCTTATTCGACGTTGGAACAGAGGAAATCTGCAAAATAGTAACTCTATCTAGGAATGTAATCTCTTTTATTTGCCAGCAATAACCTTTATACTAGCTGTAAAATAGAGGCTACTGACCAGCATAATTCTACTAGTTTTTGGTAGTATATTACAATAACGGTTTATTTAGTTATTTGCTGTGCAGACAAAGGAGAGTAGTTAATGGGTAAGATGTTTAAATCAGCAACGCTGTTAATAGCTCTGATGATGTGTTGGACGTTAGCGGCTTGTTCCGTTAACACTGGCATTTCGAGCAATGGCATTGCTGAAGATCCCGCGAATTCGAACGCCAATTCTATGGAGGCAGATGCTTCTGATAAGAAGATTTCCCCGGATGAGCCTGCCTGGAAGCTGGACACGACACCGATTACGTTTGATTGGTATATCAATTTCGATTGGTTCACCAGCAAGTGGGGAGGAAACGCCGTTTCCGATTATATAACGAAAAAGACGGGCGTCAGCTTGAACTTTATCGTGCCTGCCGGCGACGCCGGCGAGAAGCTTAATACGATGATGTCGGCAAGATCGCTCCCTGATTTCATTACGCTAGGCTGGTACGAGGATGCCGTTCAGAAGATGATCAATGGTGATATGGTGCTTCCGTTGAACGAGCTGGCGGATGAATACGATCCTTATTTTTTTAAGGTCGCGGATCCCGCAAAGCTTAGCTGGTACACACAGTCTAACGGCAATGTGTACGGTTACCCGAATGCTTCCTCATCCCCTGCCGATTATGAAAAATACGGTCAGCTTTTTACCTCTAATCAGACCTTTGTAGTCAGGAAAGACTTGTATGAAGCACTCGGGAAGCCGGATATGAGCACGCCGGAAGGGTTTCTCGGAGCGCTTAGGGCTGCGAAGGAGAAGTTTCCCGAGGTGGACGGCCAGCCGCTAATTCCAATCGGTCTGCATGAGTTTACGGAAACCGGCAACTATTCGCTGGACGAGTATCTACAGAATTTCCTGGCGATCCCGAAGCAGAAGAACGGTAAGCTGTATGATCGCCGCAGCGATCCAACGTATCTGAAATGGTTGAAGGTGTTCCGTCAAGCGAATGAGGACGGGCTTATGCCGACGGATGTCTATATTGATGAAAAGCGGTTGGAAAAGGATGAGAAAATATCGCAAGGCCGCTATTTTGCCATGCTCTATCAATGGTCCGATTTTACGGAGATTAATCAAAAGTTATATCAGAAGGACCCCAATAAAGTATATATCGCGATTGATGGTCCTGCGAATGACGCACATGATGCGCCTACACTTGCGGGCAACGGCATCTCCGGATGGACGGTGACGCTCATCTCGAAGAACGTCAAGGATAAAAAGCGGGCAATTGCCTTCCTCAGCTATTTGCTCAGCGAAGAGGGAAACAAGGATCTGTACTTAGGAGAAAAAGGCGTTACTTACGATACGATAGACGGCAAGGATCAATTCTTGCCGGCGGTGATGCATCTGCTCAACACCGACCGCCAAGCGTTTGATAAAAAGTATGGCGGTTCTTATATGTACTGGATGCTGATGGATACAAACATGAATCTAGCATGGATGACGGGGATGAATGCCGAGCCGGCCAAGCAAATTGCCGATTGGACGAGAGGCAAGACGATCAGCATGTCCGAGTTCGACAATCTGGATCCGGACCCGACGACGAAGGAAGGGATTGCGGAAGGCGAACAAACGCGGCTCTGGGCCGAGACGCTGCCGAAGCTGCTGATGGCGGGATCGGATGCCGAATTCGATCAACTGTACTCCGGATTCATGAACACCATTACCAAGGATCCCGAGTATCGGGCTATTATGGCTATCCGGCAAGCAGCCTATGAACGGAATGTTCAAAAGCTGAAGTCGTCTTTCGAGCAATAGTTCTTTTAGAAGCAGCAGGATGTGAAACCGGAGATGGGATATTCTTTAATACGCTTGTTAATGGGGATACGCGCATTCACGTTAAAACTTTCGCTTCAAGTCAAACTGATTCTGTCGTTTGTGTTCGTCATCCTCATACCTGTTATTCTATTCTCCTGGTATACGCTAAATGAAGAGTCCGCCAAGGCGATGGAAGAATTGACGAAGAATAACGAGAATGTGCTCGCGGTCGAGAAGATAAACATTGAGAATAATATAGAGCTGATGGGATGGACCGGTCAGCTGGCATTGTCTAATCGGGAAATGAACAATTATCTGCAAATCGAACAAACGCAGAGTGCGGCGTATGTTCTTCATATTAAGAAAGACGTGGTCAACAACTTTCAATATTTTCTATTCAATAATCCAAGAATTGCGAATGTCCGTTTGTTCACGGACAACCTTTACGTGAACGAGATCTGGCCAGTCATTCTACAGGAATCGCGTATTCGGGATAAGTCTTGGCATGATGATGTAATGAAGCAGAGCGGTTTGCCGTGGTGGGAAATACAGGAGAGCGTAGTCCTCACCGGCTTGCCTTCCGAACCATCCCCAAGTGAGCCCTTCATGACATACTTGCAGGAATTCAAGTATGCGGACAACAGAGCGCATAACGGGATTCTAGAGATATCCATGAAGCTGTCGGATTTCTTCACTCAAACGTTCAGCAGCGTGCAGGACAGTAACTCCCAGCTGATCGTAGCAGCGAGGAACGGACAGGTATACAGCTTGAAGACTTCACCTCTGTTCAAGCAGCATAGCGCGGAGCAATTAATGAACAGGGTGAAACTGACAAGTAACACAAATTACGAGACGGTTCAGTTCGAGGTAGGCGGGCAGTCCTACCTGGCCTTTATGATCTACATTCCATCGGTCGACGTACACTTGGTCAATATGGTTAGTCTTGCGGACACGATGGAGGGCATTAATCATTCGAGGGTTCGTTATCTTGTACTCATTTCGTTACTGGTGGCCTTTCTCGTTGTGCTTTCTTACTTCATGCAGGCGTTTATTTTGCGCAGACTTAAGGTGTTAAGAGAATCGATGCAACAGGTAAGAAGCGGTAACTTCAACGTCGAGCTGCCGCCAATGACCGGCAGCGATGAGGTAGGGGAGCTCGGCTTTCATTACCGCGAGCTTATTCTGAAGATTAACGAGCTCATCCAAGAGCAGGCAGCTAGACAGGCGGCGGGTAAAGAAGCTGAGCTTAAGGCGCTAAAAAATCAGATAGATTCCCACTTCCTTTACAATACGCTGGAAAATGTCAAGATGCTGGCGGAGATTGAAGGGCAGTACCTTATATCGGACATCATGACCTCTCTAGGCGGAATGATGAGGTATTCCATGGAATGGAAACAGGATCACGTCATGCTCAGTGACGAGATTAAGCAGGTTCAGCATTATATATCCGTCATGAATATCCGTTATGATGGACGACTTGATCTCCGTCTGTCGATTGCACAGGAATGCCTTACGCAGGAATCGCTCAAAATGTCACTCCAGCCCGTAGTCGAGAATGCAATCAAGCACGGGATGAGCCGCATGCATTCCAGTGACGGAAATCTTGTCGTTGCTATCTCTGCAACCAAGCGTGGCCGCGCTTGCGTCATAGAGATCACGGACAGCGGCTGCGGCATACCGGAAGAGATGCTGGGTTTATTGAATCAAATGCTGCGAATGGAAGAGTCCGCTTACCAGGATGTCCGGCAGCTGGTTGTTCGGAAGGATAACCAGGATAGCAACGGAATCGGTCTGCGTAATGTGGATCAACGCTTGGTGATGAGTTATGGGCCGGAATACGGGATTCAGATCGAAAGCCAGGAAGGAAGCTATACACGCATAATCATGACTTTACCGTATAGAGTCATGGGAGGAGGAGTGGACATCGATGATTAGGCTGCTGATCGTCGACGACGAGAAAATTATCCGGAGGGGCTTGCAATCGGTAATCGAGAGGCAGTTTCCTGATCGGTTCAACTACCGATTTGCCGAGAACGGACAAGAAGCGCTGGAGCTTCTAATCCGAGAGCCTGCGGATATTTTGATAACCGATATCCGAATGCCCATTATGGATGGAATCGAACTTCTAGAGCATCTTCAAGATCACCCGGTCAAACCCGAGGTTATATTGCTGTCGGGGTATAATGATTTCGCATACGCGCAGAAAGGGATCCGCTATGCTGTGAAGGATTATCTCGTAAAGCCGGTGGTTCGGGAAGAATTGTTTGCCGCTTTGGAGCGATTGATACGGGAGATAAGGGCAAGAGAAGAGCAAGCAGACGGGACGGGCGAGAATGCCAGTCTTTTGGCTGCCGAGCTGGTTACCCTGCATTTGACCCAGATGGATGCGGGCGAAGCGTTGACACCAAACAAGCTTAAGCAGGCTGGCTTAGAGTGGCTGGATGCAGGATATACGCTGGGGTTGATTTTGCGGCGTAATGGAGGATTACAGGCTGGCAGTACGGATGCTGCTTCTTTCAGGAATCAAATTGCGGAGCTGTTACAGGGGCATGCGGATTGGCTGCTCACACGTGACGGAAAAGGCGGAACGATGATGCTCGCGCGCGATCCGGTACTGTTCCGCCGGTTGGCGGAACAATGGAGGCGGCATGCATACGGGTCGCAGCTGAGAATTGCAACAAGCGATTCCGTTCAAGGGATCGGGCAGATAAGATGGGCATACAGCCAAGCGAAGCAAACGTTGAAGTACGGTATTCTGCTTTCAGAGCGCGATGTGCTGGATCATACGATTTTAAGCGAACGCAATGAGAAGCATGCCGTACCTGTTGAGTTGATTCAGCGAATATTGAATCTCCTTGGGATGGGGAGAGGCGATGAAATCAAACAGCTTCTTAATCAAATTCTCGACGTCAGCACTATTAGCAGCTGCGAGATTGGTTATCTGGAGCGGATTAGCCAGCTGTTCAACGAAGAGCTGTTTGACAAGCTGTACAGCATCTACGGATATAAGGTGCTCGATCAATTAAGAACGTATGCCAACGTGGGCCACATCGGGAACTTCGACCGCTTCGGAGATTATTGCACAGCCGTCGGGCAGCTTATCGATAGTCTTGATCGGTTCATCCAAAATCGGAGAGAGCAAGCGCCAACGGAACAAAATACGATGCAAAAGGTTCTTCATTACTTGCAGACGCATTATGCCGACGATTTGAACATGGCGGTCGTGTCCAACCATTTCTCCCTCAATTACTCGTATTTCAGTTATGCCTTCCAGGAATACAGCGGGGAGAGCTTCTCGAATTATGTTCGCCGGTTAAGGCTGGATAAGGCAAAGGAGCTTCTGGTGCATTCCGATTTGAAGGTATACGAAATCAGCGATCAGGTTGGCTTTGAGAATGTGAAGCATTTTACGAGAATATTCAAAGAAACCGAAGGCATCACGGCGCTGGAATTCCGTAGCCAGCGAAGGCTTTTTGAAACCCAAGCATAACTATACGAATGACCCACAAGAGGGTATTGTTCTCGGACAACATCCTTCTTATGGGTCATTTTTTATTTATTTGGCATTAAGGAAGTGAATCAAAGCCGTATTGAATTCCTCGGGATGGGTCGCGTTCAGACCATGCGGCCCGCCTTCAATGACGACGAGTTGACTGCCCGCAACCGCTTCGTGGGAAAGCTGACCGCTTACCTCAAGCGCCACGATCGCATCGGAATCGCCATGGATAACGAGCAATGGGATATCGAATTTAGCCAAATCGCCGCGGAAATCCGTCCGGCCGAAGGCATCCGTGCAATCCAGCGTTCCCTTAGGCGAAGCAAACGAAGCAATATCAACGTTGTAAGCACGGAAGGACTCGCTCACGAGATCGGTTCTATCCCCTGCTTTGAAGAAATTATGGGTGAAGCCGTCAAGGAAGGCGACACGGTCTTTCTTCAGGCCTTCTTGGAAGCTCTGAATGGCGGCTTCATCCAGACCGCCTTCCGGATGCTCGTCAGATTTATAGAAGAACGGCGGAACCGCTGCGGCGAGCACGGCTTTTCTGACGCGGCTTGTTCCGTAAGTGCCGACATAACGGGCAACCTCTCCGCCGCCCATCGAAAACCCGACCAGCGTTACATCCTTAAGGTCTAAATGCTCAATCAGCTTATGGAGATCGGCCGCAAACGTATCATAATCGTAGCCGTTCCACGGCTGGGAGGATTGTCCGAATCCGCGGCGGTCATAGGTAATCACGCGGTAACCCGCTTCGATAAGCGCTGGAACTTGATTTTCCCACGAGCGTCCGCTCAGTGGCCAGCCGTGGATCAAAATGACAGGTTTTCCTGCGCCAAGATCTTCAAAATACAATTCAATGGGTTGTCCGTTTTCTGTTCCGACTGTTAATTTAGCCATGCTTCAGCCTTCACTCCTCTAATATTCGTTTCTCTATTTTCCACTCCCGTTAAGCGAGTTCCGCTTCGGAATAGATTTATCCCCCGTGGCCGCCAAACATCGCTTGCGCATAAACAAGACCCGCGCCATAAGCTCCGCTGTGTTCCTTAGCGACCGACAGAACGGCGTCATAGGTTTCTTGGCGCGCCCAATCGCGTTGGTATTCAAGCAAAACGGACAGCCAGGTTACCGGAATGGCTCCTGCTTGAATCATGCGTTGAACAGCCATGTCATGCGCTTCCGTTGTTGTCCCGCCGGAAGCATCCGTTACAATGTATACTTCGTATCCGTCTTTGATGGCTGCAATTGTAGGGAAAGCCAGACAAACTTCCGTCCAAAGCGCTGCGATGATCAGCTTTTTACGGCCCGTTTTCTTCACCGCCGCTAAGAAGTTTTCGTCCTCCCAGGAGTTCATGGATGTTCGGTCAATCGGCTTATGATCCGGGAATACCTCTTGAATTTGCGGGTGAAGCGGGCCAGAAAAGGATTCCGCTGCTACGGTCGTAAGAATGATCGGTGCATTAAACACTTTAGCTGTCTTGGCCAATCCAACCGTATTGTTAATGATGGTCTGGCGGTCGGCGCTTTGAACGCCAAAGAGCATTTGAGGCTGATGGTCTACAAGAATGATTGCAGAATTGTCAGCTGTAAGTAAATCCGTCTTCCCGTTAAACATACTAAGATCCCTACCTTTTCCGAATATAATTACAACAGTCCCAATAAATTGGAAATCGCGCTGCATGTACTCAGTCTATTGAAATACAACCATGCGAACAATCTTCAGTTTTCTATATATTTCATAGATAAAAACTATATACATCAAAAGTTCTATAAAGTATTTGCATAAATAATTCCTATGATTGTTATAGAGAAAGCCTTATTGCTAGTAAAAATATTGACTTTTAGACTTAGGAATAGAACGCATCTAGTAAGAAGATGAAAAAGGAGGGAATGAATATGGGGGAAATGAGCTTGGGGTCTATGGTACTAGCTCTAGCTGCGGGTGTCGTAATTGGCGTTATTTTTCAATCGCTTAAAATCCCTTCGCCTGCACCGCCTTTTTTAGGGCTGCTTGGTCTCGCCGGCATGTTTTTGGGCCAGCGGCTGATACCTTGGATCCAGCATTTAATGAACAGCAAATAAAATGATGGAAAAGGAGAACGGAATCATGTCTAAGAAAACGATAGATTGTGAAGCCAGCTTAGTCATTCATAATGCCAATATTGTAACGATGGACGATTCAAATCCTACAGCAACGGCAGTTGCCGTGAAGGACGGCCAATTCGTGGCAGTGGGGGATGATGCCGAAATCATGAAATACGCCGGATCCTCCACGAAGGTTGTTAACGCAAACAAACGCATGTTAATACCGGGCTTGAACGACTCCCATATTCATCTCATTCGCGGCGGTCTCAACTATAATCTTGAACTTCGTTGGGATGGCGTTCCATCCGTAGCGGATGCGCTGCGCATGCTGAAAAAGCAGGTTGACCGTACGCCGGCTCCTCATTGGGTGCGTGTCGTTGGGGGCTGGACGGAGTTTCAATTTATTGAACGCCGTATGCCGACCCTGGATGAAATCAATCGAATTGCCCCAGACACCCCCGTGTTTATTCTCAATCTTTACCGTCAAGCTTTTCTGAATAAAGCCGCCTTGCGGGTAATCGGATATACAAAAGATACGCCAAATCCACCGGGTGGAGAAATTCAAAGGGATAGCAAGGGCAACCCTACGGGAATGCTCATCGCGAGGCCGAATGCCACTATTTTGTATGCTACGTTAGCCAAAGGGCCTAAGCTTTCATACGAGGATCAATTGAATTCAACCCGACTCTTTATGAGGGAACTGAATCGATTCGGAGTAACGAGCGTGATTGACGCCGGCGGCGGTTTTCAGAACTATCCCGATGACTATCAGGTATTTGACGAGCTTGATAAACGCGAAGAGATCACGGTACGCACGGCCTATAATCTATTCACGCAGAATCCCAAGAATGAATTGAATGATTTTAAAGCTTGGACCGCTTCATCGCAGCCGTACACGGGCAGCTCTTACTATCGCCATAACGGAGCCGGCGAAATGCTCGTTTATAGCGCGGCAGACTTTGAAGATTTCGTAGAGCCTCGCCCGGAGCTGCCTGCCGTACTTGAAGATGAACTATTCGATGTCTCCCGGCATCTCGTTGAGCAACGCTGGCCGTTTCGTCTTCATGCCACGTACGGAGAGTCGATCTCCCGTTTTCTTGATGTATTCGAGCGCGTGAATAAAGAGGTGCCGTTCAAAGACTTGCGCTGGATTCTCGATCATGCCGAAACGATCAAAGAGAAGGATTTGGAGCGGGTGGTGGAATTAGGCGGCTCAATCGCGGTTCAAAGCCGAATGGCTTTTCAAGGCGAGTATTTCGTGGAAAGATACGGGGCTGAAGCGGCGGAAAATGCTCCTCCGATCACCAAGATGCTTAAGCACGGATTGCGCGTTGGCGTTGGGACGGATGCGACCAGGGTGGCGAGTTACAATCCGTGGGTTGCCTTATACTGGCTGGTGACAGGCAAGACGTTGGGCGGGCTTAGCCTGTATCCTGAATCCAACCGCGTAGAAAGGCATGAAGCGCTACGCATGTATACGTCGGGGAATGCTTGGTTCTCCAAAGAGGAGGACGTAAAAGGACAAATCAAAGAGGGTCATTATGCTGATTTTTCGATTCTTTCCGATAATTTCTTGCTTGTCTCCGAAGAAGCCATTAAAAAAATAGAATCGGTCTTCACGGTTGTAGGAGGCAAAATTGTCTACGGCACGAAGGAGTTTGAGTCTTTGTCGCCTCCGGCTCCCAAAGCGAGTCCGGACTGGTCTCCTCATAATGTCTTTGGCGGTTATTACAAGGAACCGGAATACGGAGGCGGATCGGGCGTTCATGCCCCTAAACAGGTCCATCTTCATCATAAATGCAATCATCATCACGGAAGCGGCTTCTGCGACCTCGATTGCTTTGTATTCTAACCTTTCTGCGCGCTTGATTCACGAACAACAATAAAAATGCTCCCCTTGCAGATAGACGCTGCATGGGGAGCACTTTTTATTGGTTCATTAAATCTCTCAATGAGACTTAACGTTAGTTTGGTTGTGCGGATTGGTCTGTGTCTTGGTTTCCTTTTTCTCTAAGCGAATAAAGAGCGGGACAACCGTACTGATCAGAAGCAATCCGGCTAACACCTCGAAAGTAGACCTATGACCTTGGGTATCGATTAAATAAATGGAGATGATAGGGCCAAGCGAGGCACCGATGAAAAGCATAAACATATGGAAGGAAAGAGCGCTGGCTCTTAGCTCTCCGGCTAAAGTGCCTATTAAGGATATCAAGGCGGGAAGGGCCATCGCAATGCCGGCAGTAAATATAATACTCGTCGGGATTAATAATGCGAGGTTCTCCGAAACGCCAACCAAGCCGAGACCAATACCGGCCATAATTAATCCGCACCATAGAACAGTTTTAACGCCAAATTTAGCAACTAGCTTTCCGTCAAACGGAGAGATGAACATACCAATGATGCCGGCTGCGCGAATCCATAAAATTTCCTGGTGGCTCAGACCGAAGTGAGAGCTGCTTAGATAACTTCCCAGCGTAGAGAAATAACCGACGAGCGCGATAAAGAGGGTTGAGGAAATGATGTAACAGAAGGGCAGGCTTTTTTTCTTGAAAATACCGCCGATGCGCTTAAGAGGAGTTAACCAATTGCCCTCCGGCTTCTGCGTTATATCTTTGGGTATGCCTGATGCAATCAAAAAAAACGAAACAGCATACACGATGCCGAGGATGTAAAACACATATTTCCAGCTTAGTGCCATCTCGACGGTGCTGCTATAGATCTGTCCAACGATGCTGGCCATTAAAAAGGCGGTGCTTATAAAACCAAGAATCGTTACCTTTTTCTTAGCCGGGAACATCTCCATAGCGTAGGCTAGCACGGCAGGCGGAAACATGGATGCTGCCAATCCCTGAATCGCTCTTAACGCAATAAGCCAATGAAACTCTTGAACGGTTCCTATAAAAGGGGTTGATACCGTCAGCAGGCATAACCCGGCAATCATCATTTTTTTTCGTCCGTAACGATCGGAAAGCCCGCCAAACAGAAGTCCTCCACCCGCAAAAGCAAAAGAAAAGGCGCTTCCCGCCCAAGCCGCGTCGGAAGATGACACCTGGAATACGTCCTCGAATACGGAGAGCAGAGGTATCGTTAAATATAAAGCGGAGACGACAATCAATGAGCACCAGAATAATAATAGAGTCGTTAAACGATAATGCGGTTTAATAGGCTTTACGGTGTTAATCAAATGTGTTCCTCCCTCCCGGTTTCCTTAACATGCATAAATACGTTGACCGCAAAAACAAGAATTCCGACTCCGGCAACGGATTCGCCTATACGCTTTATAGTCGATAGCCACTCTTGATCATAACCGTTTGCCATGAAGGATAGCGAAATCAACATGATTGGCAAGCCTGTACCCTGCAGCCAGAAGTGCCATTTAGCCAGCGGAGATTCTGCGGCCTTGGGGAAACGCAGATAAGTAAATCCGCAAAGAGCCAAGGTTGCCCATCCGAAAAGATTGGCGTGGGCGTGAACGCTAGTCAACGCAAAGTTCAAAGTCGTACCCATGTAGATTCCAATGCCAATACCGAGAACAATGTAGATAACAGCCATTTTTAAAAAACGTACTCCCATTCGAATTCTCCTTTATATTTTTTGTAACATAATCGTATAAATAGAGCTTCATCCGATCAATATCGATCTATCTATGCCTCGTATAGCATTTTCTTATAATAAGAAATCCGCATATACATCACGTTTATGCTTGTGTTATATTGACATCTGGAATTTAATGCTAAATTGCAAAGGAGATTTATGATGTCTGAAAAACTTATGGTCGCGTTAAACACTCAGATAGCGAACTGGAGTCTTCTGTTCACCAAGCTCCATAACTATCATTGGTATGTCAAAGGTCCGCAGTTCTTCACTTTGCATCTAAAGTTTGAAGAACTGTACACGGAGGCCGCGCTGCATGTGGACAATCTGGCCGAGCGGCTGCTGGCATTGGGCGGCAGTCCCGTAGCGACTCTGCATGGAGTTCTCGAAATCGCAACGGTTAAGGATGCGGCGGGTAATGAGAGCGCTACGGAAATGGTCCGCACGATTGCAGCTGATTTCGAAACGATTGTTAATGAGCTTAAAGAAGGGATGAGTATCGCTAATCAGGAAGGCGATGAGACAACCGGAGATATGCTGCTAGCCATTCATTACTCGCTCGAAAAGCACGTATGGATGCTGAAATCATTTTTAGGCTAGGTTATTCGGGCCGAAGATATAGTAAATTCGCTATGCCAATATAGAGAAAACGGAATGGTTCGCGGGAGCTCTTTTCTCTATGATTTATTAATAGTATGTTCGGTTACTAGCATGATCGATAAACCTAACAGAAGGAGTCTGGGAGAAATGGGGAATATCACAATGAAAACGGCAGGCATCCATCATATTACTTGTTTCGTGAAGGATGCTCAGAGAAACGTAGATTTTTATGCTGGAGTCCTAGGGCTTCGTCTTGTGAAAAAAACGATTAACTTTGACGCGCCCGAAGTTTACCATTTGTACTTCGGCAATGAACAAGGCAGCCCCGGAACCATTATCACGTTCTTCCCATACGAATTCTCCCATAAGGGCCGAATAGGCGGAGGACAAGTAGGTACAACAACATACGTAGTGCCGCCAGGCGCACTTGAATATTGGAGAGCGCGTCTCGCAGCGTTTGATATTTCCTTCACGGAAAGCACCCGCTTCTCCGAAACCTATATCGAATTTCTGGATGCCGACGGTCTGCAGTTAGAGATAGTTGAAAGAGAAGACGGCGATCTCAATGCTTGGTCATTTGGGAGTATCCGGGCGGATAAGGCTATCAAAGGGTTTGGAGGCGCGGTGCTGTACAGCACGGCATCCGTAGATACGGTTAAAGTTCTTGAGGACGTTTTGGGTCTTGAAAAGGTAGGGCAAGAAGGCGGTTTAATTCGCTATAAGGCGGAAGGGGAGCTAGGCAACCTGATTGACGTGAATGCGGAGCCGATGGATGCGGGAATCCCCGGTGCAGGCACGGTTCACCATATCGCTTGGAGAGCCAGGGATTTCGAAGAGCATGAGGCTTGGAGAAGCCATGTGGAAAGCAGCGGCTTCCATCCTACGCCGGTTATCGACCGACAGTATTTTCATGCCATTTATTTTCGCGAACATGGCGGCATTTTGTTTGAAATCGCGACAGATCCTCCGGGTTTCGCAAATGATGAGCATGAAGATCATCTGGGCGAGGCGTTAATGCTGCCGTTGTGGTTTGAAAACAGCCGTGCGGAAATAGAAAAGAACCTGCCGCCTATTCAAGTGCAGGAGCTCGATCCAAGCAAGAAATGAACCTATTTTTCTTCATGATAAGGGGAGGATACCATGAGTAAGATTGCAATTTTCGGATTCGGGCGCATCGGTCGGCAACTGCTTCGAGTAGCGCTTCAGGAGAAGCTTTTTGTACCGTATTCGATCTCTGATATAAAAGAGGAATCCGTGCTTGCGGCGCTTTTTGAGGTGGATACGAATTACAAACGTTGGCCTGAAGGGGTTCTCGGCCGAGAAGGAGCGATCATCATAGGCGGGCGTGAAATCCGCTATATGAATTCGTCCAGTGAAGTGCCTAATTGGGGAGAGCTAGGCGTTGAGCTGGTCATTGACTGTACGGGACGCGCCGTGACCAGACCCGTTGCTCAAATGCATCTTGATCGCGGTGCCAAGCGTGTGCTTGTCAGCGGGCCAAGCAAAAGTCTCGAGGACTGCGACGCTGTTCTGCTTAAAGGCATTAATCTTGACAGCTTTGATCCGGATAAGCATAAAATTATTAGCATGGCCAGCTGTACGACCAATGCGCTGGCACCCGTGGTGAAATTGGTTAAGGAAAATTACGGCATTAAATACGGCTTGTTCTCCACGGTTCATTCGTATACCAACACGCAATCCTTAACGGATCAGCCTATGAAGGATCGCCGGGATTCTTGGGCGGCAGCGGAGAATATCATCCCTTCCTCCTCGGGAGCGGCGAAGGCGCTTAAGTTTATTTGGAGCGATCTTCAAATTACGGGCAAGGCTTACCGAATCCCGACTCGCACAGGCAGTATCGCGGAGCTTAATCTGATTACGGAGAAACCATGCTCCGTTCAAGAGATCAATGACATGTTCCGCTTGGCCGCTAGCGAAGCGGAGCTTAAGGGAGTTTTAGATGTATTGGAGGGCGAATGGGCCTCATCCCGCATTGTAGGGGATTCTCATTCCTCCATTATCGATCTGCCATTGACGCAAGTGCAGGGCGGGTTATTATCCGTAGCCGCTTGGTACGACAATGAATGGGGTTACGCTTCCCGTCTAGCCGAGGTTGCTGCTTTTCTTGCCGCAAAATAATTCATTCCTTTTATAACGAAAAAAGAGCAGTTACTCAGGCTATTACTAGCTTTCGAGTAACTGCTCTTTGATTGTTTAACGAGGGAATGAATTAAGCCAACTCCGTAACTCTCAAACCAAGCCCCTCAGCAACCGCATTTCCCCATTCGGGATCGGCTTTATAAAAATGCATGATTTGACGAAGTTTGATTTCATCCTTATCAACCGGTCTCATTGCATTTACGATGTTGTTTACCAGACGCCCGCGCTCTTCCGCGCTAAGCAACCGGTACAGGTCGCCGGGCTGCGTGTAATGGTCATTATTGTCATAAGGGGCACTGCCCGCTGAACCGGATACTTCAAACGAGGCTGTCCTGGATACAGCGGATTCGGTCGCTCCTCCGTAGCTGTTCGGTTCATAATATACCGAGCTCCCCCCATTGCGGTCATAACGCATCTGACCATCGCGCTGGTTATTATTCACTTCGACAACAGGCTTATTAATGGGAAGCGTGTTATGGTTTGTGCCAACCCGGTAGCGATGCGCATCGGCATAGGCGAATAAACGCCCTTGAAGCATTTTATCCGGAGAAGCTTCAATACCCGGTACGAAGGCTCCGGGAGAGAAAGCAGCTTGTTCTACCTCGGCAAAATAATTGTCCGGATTACGGTCGAGTACCATACGTCCAACCTCGATAAGAGGGTAGTTTTTTTGCGACCAGACTTTTGTTACGTCGAACGGGTCGAAACGATAGGTATTCGCATCCTCAAGCGGCATGATTTGAACATACAGCTTCCATGAAGGGAAGTCTGAATGCTCTATGGCAGTATGCAGATCCTCAATATGATAATCGGGATTATCGCCGGCCAGCTTGGCAGCCAGCTCAACATCCAGGTTTTTGACCCCTTGTTCCGTTCTGAAATGATACTTGATCCAAGCTGCTTGTCCATCCGCATTCACCCACTTAAACGTGTGGCTGCCGTAACCGTGCATATGACGGAGCGTAGCGGGGATGCCGCGGTCGGACATCAAGATGGATACTTGGTGCAAGGACTCGGGGGACAAAGACCAGAAATCCCATACGGCGTCTGGATTCTTCAGGTGGGTTTGAGGATGTCTTTTCTGAGTATGGATGAAATCGGGAAATTTAATAGCATCTCTGATGAAGAAGACAGGGGTGTTGTTTCCTACCAAATCATAGTTCCCTTCTTCGGTATAAAATTTGACGGCAAAGCCGCGAGGGTCACGGACGGTATCCGCGGAGCCGAGTTCGCCTGCAACCGTGGAGAAGCGTACAAACACGGGCGTACGTTTGCCAACCTCGGACAAAAAGCCGGCTTTTGTATAGGACGATACGTCACGGGTGACTTCGAAATAGCCGTGCGCGCCGGCACCTTTCGCATGCACGACGCGTTCAGGAACTCGTTCGCGATTGAAGTGAGCAAGCTTCTCGAGAAGATGAACGTCTTGAATAAGCGTTGGACCCCGGGAGCCGGCTGTCATCGAATTCTGGTTATCTCCCACCGGAGCTCCCCAGCTTGTCGTTAACTGCCCCGTTTTCATTTCCAATTTAAATACCTCCGATATGTTCAATTCGCACAACCCAATCATGGCTGGGCATTAGAAATATCTTAGTATCCATTTTGTGCTTCCATCAATAGGAGTCTGTCTATATAAGATATAGCTATCGCTTATATCTTTAAAAAAGCCAGTGTGAAAAAAGGCGTGGTCCCCATCGATATTAGAGATTCCTATGACTGATATAGAGATAGACGTATTGATAGATATAAATGGGAGGATTTAAGCTATTACCATCACAAGGAGGGGATAGCGTGTCTCGTATAACATGGGTTTCCGTCATTATTGTTGCGTATGTCCTATTGCTAACGGCATGTGGAGCCGGTAAAAATGAAGAAGTTCATTCAGGAGCTGGTGAAGAGTCAAACACAATTGCGAATGAAGTCGTTATCAAGGCAAAGAATTGGGAGTTTGATAAAGCCGAGTACAGAATTAAAAAAGGAGAAGCCGTTAAGCTAACGTTAGATTCAGGGTCTGGCGTACATAGTATTGCATTTAAGGACCTTAAAATCAAAGAACTGCACTCCGGTGATTCAGAGGTTGTGACAATAAATGAGGCCGGTACGTATGAAGTCTTCTGTAATGTAATGTGCGGCTCAGGCCACGCCAATATGAAGGCTAAACTTATAGTTGAATAAATAGAAGGTTCATTAAAGATGCAAACGATAACTTCGTCCTTGTAGGACGGAGTTTTTTTATTTTATTAAAGTCATTCCCTATATCCGGTTGACACTCAAAATCTCCATATTATATAGTAAAGGCAAGGTTTAGCACTCCAACACGGAGAGTGCTAACGCAAACTCACGATATTGGAAGGAGAACATCACACGAATGGAAAAGCAACAGTTCAAAGCGGAATCGAAACGGCTGCTGGAGATGATGATCAACTCCATTTACACGCAGCGCGAAATTTTCTTGAGAGAGCTTATCTCGAATGCCAGCGACGCGATTGATAAAATCTACTACAAAGCATTGACGGACGACCAGCTGGTGTTCAACAAAGAGAGCTATTACATAAAGGTAACGGTGGATAAAGATAACCGTAAGCTGATCCTCTCGGATACGGGTATCGGCATGACGCAAGAGGAACTGGAAAACAACCTTGGCGTTATTGCGAAGAGCGGGTCGCTTGCGTTCAAGAAGGAGAACGAAGCGAAGGACGGCCACAACATTATCGGCCAATTCGGCGTAGGCTTCTACTCCGCGTTTATGGTGGCGGACAAGGTTGAAGTCATCAGCCGTGCGCTTGGTGCGGATAAGGCATTCAAATGGGAGTCGGAAGGCGCTGACGGCTACACGATTACTCCTGCGGACAAAGCGGATGTGGGCACCGATATCATCATGTCGATCAAGCCGAACACCGAGGACGACAATTACGACGAGTTCCTCGAACAGTACCGCCTGAGATCGATCATTAAGAAATACTCGGACTTTATCCGTTACCCGATCAAGATGGACGTGAAGGGCCAGCGTCCCAAAGAAGGCAGCGAAGGCGAGTTCGAAGAATACCAAGAGGAACAAACGATCAACAGCATGGTTCCGATCTGGCGCAAAAACAAAAACGAGCTGACGCAGGAAGACTACGACAACTTCTATTTCGAGAAACGTTACGGCTTCGACAAGCCGCTGAAGCATCTCCATATCAGCGCGGACGGCGCGGTAGTCTACAACGCGATTCTCTTTATCCCGGAAAATACGCCGTTTGACTACTACACGAAGGAATTCGAAAAAGGGCTGGAGCTCTACTCGAACGGCGTCCTCATTATGGACAAATGCGCGGACCTGCTGCCGGACTATTTCAGCTTCGTGAAAGGGATGGTCGATTCCGAGGATCTGTCGCTGAACATTTCCCGGGAGCTGCTGCAGCATGACCGTCAATTGCAGCTGATCGCGAAAAACATCAAGAACAAAATCAAGAGCACGCTGCAAAGCCTGCTGAAGGAAGAACGCGAGAAGTACGAAGGCTTCTATAAGGCGTTTGGGCGTCAGCTGAAGTTTGGCGTGTACAACGATTACGGCGCGAACAAGGATACCTTGCAGGATCTGCTGCTGTTCTACTCTTCGAAGGAGAAGAAGCAGGTTACGCTTGAGGAATACGTATCCCGCATGCCGGAAGACCAGAAGTTTATCTACTACGCGTCAGGCGAGTCGATCGAGCGTCTGGAGAAGCTGCCTCAAGCCGAGATCGTAACGGACAAAGGCTATGAGCTGCTCTACTTCACCGACGATATCGATGAGTTCGCGATCAAGATGATTGGCACGTACAAAGACAAGTCGTTCAAAAACGTGTCCAGCGGCGACCTTGGCATCGAAGCGGACGAAGCTGAGAAGCAAACCGAAGAAGAAGCTAACGATAACAAGGATCTGTTTGCGGCCATGCAAGAAATTCTTGGCGACAACGTAACGGGCGTCAAAGCTTCGAAGCGTCTCAAATCCCATCCGGTCTGTCTGTCTTCCGAAGGCGAAGTGACGATCGAGATGGAGAAGGTGCTGAAGGCAATGCCTAACGGCCAGGACGTGAAAGCCAGCAAGGTGCTGGAAATAAACGTGAATCATGACGTGTTCAAGGCGCTGAAGGATGCTTACGCAACCGATAAAACAAAGCTGAGCCTCTATACGAGCCTGCTGTTCAACCAAGCTCTTCTGATCGAAGGCTTGACGGTGCAGGATCCGGTTCAGTTCACGAACGATATTTGCAAAATCATGCTGTAAACGTCTGGCTTGGCAGACAACAAACAGCAGACGAAGCCGGCCCCGCAAGGGGGCCGGCTTTTTTGAATTCTAAGAATTTATTGTTTTATCCAATAAATATGGCTTAGAATTCACCGGAATGAAACGCGCCTCGCCGCCAAAGTATGGCGAAGCCGTTTCACCTTGCCTTCCGTTCTACCATCAACCTGCCATGCATAAGCTTGTATCACTATGGTAGCGTTTTCGTGAAACTGCGCGTCGGAATCTCTCAATAACGCTAGCAAGCTACTTTTCGAAAAGGAGATGGTTAGCCCATGATTTACGCTGAGCCGGGTAAGCAGGATTCGAAGATTACGTTCAAGAAACGGTACGAGAACTACATAGGGGGCCGCTGGACGCCGCCAACGCAAGGCCAATATTTCGAAAACGTTTCTCCCGTGAACAACGCGGCCTTCTGTGAAGTAGCCCGTTCCACATCGGAGGATATCGAGCTTGCGCTGGACGCGGCGCATGCGGCGAAAGCTGCCTGGGGACGGACCTCCGCGGCGGAGCGCGCGAATATCCTGAACCGGATCGCCGACCGGATCGAGAGCAATCTGGAGACGCTCGCCGTTGCCGAGACCTGGGATAACGGCAAGCCGATCCGCGAATGTCTGGCAGCCGATCTGCCTCTCGCGATCGATCATTTCCGGTATTTCGCCGGCTGCATCCGCGCGCAGGAGGGCTCGCTCAGCCAGCTCGACAACGACACGGTTGCTTACCATTATCACGAGCCGCTTGGCGTCGTTGGCCAGATCATCCCTTGGAACTTCCCGCTGCTCATGGCGACGTGGAAGCTTGCTCCGGCGCTGGCTGCGGGCAACTGCGTCGTCCTGAAGCCCGCGGAGCAGACGCCGGCTTCGATCTGCGTGCTGATGGAGCTGATCGAGGATCTGCTGCCTGCGGGAGTCGTTAACATCGTTAACGGCTTTGGGCTGGAAGCGGGCAAGCCGCTTGCCTCAAGCAACCGGATTGCGAAGATTGCCTTCACGGGCGAGACGACAACCGGCCGCCTCATCATGCAGTACGCCTCGCAAAATCTCATTCCGGTAACGCTGGAGCTTGGCGGCAAATCGCCTAACATTTTCTTCGAGGATATTATGGCGAAGGATGATGCCTTGTTCGACAAGGCGTTGGAAGGCTTTACTCTGTTTGCGCTGAATCAGGGGGAAGTGTGTACCTGTCCTTCCCGCGCGCTGATCCAGGAGTCGATCTACGACAGTTTTATGGAGAAGGCGCTGCGGCGTGTCGCATCCATCAAGCAGGGGAATCCGCTCGACACGGATACGATGATCGGGGCGCAAGTATCCACCGAGCAAATGGAGAAAATCTTAAGCTATATCGACATCGGCCGCCAGGAAGGCGCCGAATGCCTGATTGGCGGAGGCCGCGCGGCGCTCGAGGGCGATATTTCGCAGGGCTACTATATTCAGCCGACCGTGCTTCGCGGCAATAACGGCATGCGGATTTTCCAAGAGGAGATCTTTGGGCCGGTTGTTGCCGTCACCACCTTCGGCACGCCGGAGGAAGCGCTGGCGATTGCCAACGATACGCTGTACGGGCTTGGGGCCGGCGTATGGACGCGGGATATCAACGCAGCGTTCCGGATGGGACGCCAGATCGAAGCGGGCCGCGTCTGGACGAACTGCTATCATGCTTACCCGGCGCATGCGGCGTTTGGCGGCTACAAAATGTCCGGCGTTGGCCGCGAGAACCACAAGATGATGCTGTCTCATTACCAGCAGACGAAGAACCTGCTCGTCAGCTACAGCCCCGATGCGTTAGGCTTCTTCTAATTATGGCCGCGGAAACCGTGCTTAAGGTGCTTGCCACGGAAAGCGCGCTTGAGCTGATCGGACGGCTCCGGGCCAAGCATGGCGACGTCATGTTCCATCAGTCGGGCGGATGCTGCGACGGCAGCTCGCCGATGTGCTTCCCGCTGGGCGAATTCCTGATCGGCGTTCAGGATGTATTGCTTGGCGAGATTGGCGGCGCGCCGTTTTATATGACCAAGGCGCAATACGACTATTGGAAAAACACGCAGCTGATCATCGACGTTGTTCCCGGGCGTGGAGGGATGTTCTCGCTGGAAGGACCGGAGGGATTGCGCTTCCTGACGAGATCCCGCGTCTTTACCGCCGGGGAGCTGCGAAGCTTAGGTTTGCTGTAAAATAAAAAACGGTCACCGCTTTGCCTGGCATCAGGCATCGCGGGGACCGTTTTTGGCGTACGATTAGTTCTCGGGTTCCTCGTCTTCTTCGTCCTCTTCGTACGAGCCGACGCGGTATTCGTCGGTCTTCTCGCCGTCTTCCCAAATCTCGACGAACAGCGCATCGCTGTTCTCGAAGTCATCCGGGTTCAGCGACTGCACCTTTTCCTGGTCATCGCCGACGTATACATTTTCCATCCCGTCCTCCGTGAACGAGACAACGACGTAAATTTTCATGATTGCTGGCCCTCCAATGCAATTCTTTATTGAAGCAGTATACCATAAAAGGCTTATCCCGCACCTGCCTTCAACATGAGATTATTGCCATAATTTGAATCAGCCCCGGAAAAATGGGTAATAGTAGTGGAAGAGTTAGGAACGGGGGGATTGAAGGTGAAGTTTACGCCCGAGCAGCGGATTACGCTGCATGGTTTTAACAATTTGACAAAGTCGCTCAGCTTCAATATGTACGATATCTGTTATACGAAGACGAAGGAAGAACGCGAAGCCTACATCGAATACATCGACGAGCAGTACAATTCCGACCGGCTCACGAAAATATTGAAGCAGGTTGCCGACATCATTGGCGCGCATGTCCTGAACATTGCCAAGCAGGATTACGTGCCGCAAGGCGCCAGCGTTACGATCCTGGTCTCGGAAGGGCCAATCGTGGAGGTGCCGACCGAATCGACGTTTGACGAGTCGCCGGGTCCGCTTCCGGACAATGTGGTGCTGCAGCTGGACAAGAGCCATATTACCGTTCATACGTATCCCGAATATCATCCGAGCGAAGGAATCAGCACGTTCCGCGCCGATATCGACGTGGCAACCTGCGGGGAGATTTCGCCGCTTAAGGCGCTGAATTATTTGATTCATTCGTTTGATACGGACATAATGACGATCGATTACCGGGTTCGCGGTTTTACGAGGGATATTAACGGCAACAAGCTGTTTATCGACCACGATATCAATTCGATCCAGAATTACATTCCGGACGAGGTTATCGACCAATACGACATGATTGACGTAAACGTCTATCAGGAAAATATTTTTCACACCAAATGCAAGCTGCGGGAATTCGATCTCAATAACTACCTGTTCGGCTACACGAAGGACAAGCTGAGCATGGACGAGCAGAAGGAAATTACGGAGCGGCTGACGGACGAGATGTACGAGATCTTTTACGGGAAAAATATTAAATGACGCTGTGGACCGGGGGAAAAGGCATCTCCCGGTTTTTTGGCGCGTCCAAGCGGCGGATTGTGATATGATTAAGCAAATTCATGTTTATGGGGGAGAAGTATTCATGGCATTAGAGATCGAACGCAAATTTTTGCTGGCCGTACCATACGAGCAGTTGGGAGACCGAATTCGGGTGCGCTCGGAGCAGCGAATCGAGCAGACTTACCTGGCGCTGGAGGCCGATCAGGAGCTGCGCGTCCGCCGGATTACGGATTTGGATAACGGAGAGGTTACATACACGCATACGTTTAAGAAGGGATTCGGCATTAAGCGCGAGGAAGTCGAGTACGAGATCAACGAGGGGCTATACGAGCAGGTCGTGAAAGCGTTTGGCGCCGTTGCCTTGACGAAAAACCGGATAACGGCGGAATGGAACGGCGTTGGAATAGAGATTGATATTTACGACCAGATTCAACTGACCGTCCTTGAGGTGGAGTTCGATTCCGAGGAAGCCGCTCTTTCGTTCGAGGCGCCGGAATGGTTCGGCCAAGACATCAGCAGCTCGAAGGAATACAGCAACAAGACCGTCTGGAAGCAGCTGCAGCGGAAGTAGGGGGCGGAAGTCATGCGAAAGCTTGTATTTTTCGTCGGCGGCGCCGGAGCGGGAAAAACAACGCTGGCCAAAGCGCTTGCCCGTAAGCGCGGCGCGGCGGTATTCGATATGGATACGATGCTGCGGCCAGCAGCCGTTCAGATTATGACGGTTGCCGGGCTGGACCCGAATGACCGCGATTCGGAAGACTATAAGAAGCTGTGCCGCGATCTCGGCTACCGGATTACGATGGATGCCGCGCTCGAAAACGTCGGCGTTGGGACGGATGCCTTCGTCATCGGGCCGTTTACGAAGGAAATCAGCGACCCTTCGTGGATTGTGAAGGAGCTGGCTTCAGCCGGCGCTTCCCTGGACGATGTCGATGTGAAGGCGGTTGTGGTTTACTTGCAGGATGAGGCTATGCATTACAGCCGGATCGAGGAGCGCGGGCTTGCGACGGATCAATATAAGCTGGTGCATTGGGATTCATTCTCCCGTTCGCTTGGGCGCAGATCGCTTGCGTGGGAGCTGCCGGAATCGTCGGTTCTGTATTACGACAATTCGCGTCCTTTTGACGAAGCGGCTTTAGAACGGTTGGAGGAGTTCGTGTATGGCGATGTTATTTGACCCGACTATCTTCGATAATTTGAAGGTCGCCCTGGAAAATCAGCTGTATGATCTGGATAACCTGGACGAACGGATCCGGATCGTTAACCGCGTGGATCGGCTGGATATGGCGGTGATGTGCCGCGAGTTCGCCCTGCAATTCGTATTAGCCGGCAGCGACCGGCAGAAGCGGATTATCGGCGAAATCCGGCTGGATACCTCGCTCCGCGACCTGGCGACGGAGCTGCTGGAGCTGCAGGAAGGCGAGCCGCCGGGCTGCAGTCTTCGTTTGCTGTTCCATTTGGCTATGCCCGATGCGGAAACGCATTGCCAGCGAATCCAGACAGCCGTAAGGGAGCAATGGGGGGCGGAGGTCTCGCTCACCCAGACGCTTAGCTTCGTATACGGAAGCAAGAGCGGGGGCGGCAACCTGTACAAGAACGCTGTGGAGCTTCGTTTCAACCGCCGCATTGACGAGGAGCAAATGAATGATTTGTCCGAGCTGATCGAGCATATGCTGCTTACGCTTGAGGCGCTGGAGCAGCTTTAGAGCATTTAGAACAAGACAAAACGATTACATAATCATACTAGATGAAAGAGTGGCCGAGCATGATTCATGCTGGCCGCTTTTTTTGTGCCTAACGTAAGGAAGAAGCTTAATTCTGCTGCAAAGCCGGACCGGTAGAGCCTCTTACGAGCAGCTTGGTGGAGAGCAGGGTCTCCGTCCGCGGCTGTTCCGAATCGTTAAGCCGGCTGATCAATTTCTCGACGGCGCAGCGCGCGTATAGATGAAGATCGACATCTACGGTTGTGATTGGCGGCGTGGCGAGCTTCGACAAGTAACCGTTGTCAAAGCTGACGACGGAGACATCCTCCGGGACGCGTAGCCCCATCTGCTGCAAAGCCGAATTCACCATAAAGCCGAATCCGTCGTTGACGCAGAACCAGGCGGTCGGTAGATCGGTTATTCCCTCCAGGAGCGTTCGGATTTCTCCGCTTTCTTCCTTCGCCGCGGTTACAAGCCACTCTTCCTTAAGTTCGATGCCAAGCTCGAAAGCGGCCAGCCGCATTCCCTCGAGCCTTTCGT
Source organism: Paenibacillus sp. ATY16 (assembly GCF_003399985.2). Taxonomy (NCBI): domain Bacteria; kingdom Bacillati; phylum Bacillota; class Bacilli; order Caryophanales; family Paenibacillaceae; genus Paenibacillus; species Paenibacillus sp. ATY16. Next base: position 244,484 of record NZ_NMOK02000033.1, read on the forward strand.
AATAGCTTGGCGAGAAACGGATATTTCCCATGTACCCGATTTTTTTATGTCCCAAATTAGCCAAATGGCGGATGGCCTCGTATGCGCTGAACCGGTTGTTCGTCAGAATAGAGTCGGCAGCGAGGTCCGGATGGTGATGGTCAATCAGCACGGAAGGAATTCCGGTGTCGAGAACAGCTTGGATATAAGGCGTCGTTATATGAGACAAAATAAGAATGCCGTCAACCGCGCGTTGTTGAATAAAAGGCGGCAGCGTAAGGGAAGCGGCATCCTCCGGGCTGATGGATTGGATAATAAGCTCAATGCCTTTTTGCTTCAATTCTTTGTCGACGCTCAGATAAATATCGCCGAAGAAGCTTTTCATAGAGAATGCGTAATTCGAAGCGATCAGGGCGATCGTACGCGGAGCCGATTGCGGCGATGCCGGCTGGTCGACCCGCTTGCTGTATACGTAACCCATGTCGTCCGCCGTTTGCATGATCAATCGGCGCGTCTCGTCGCTTACGCCCGGCTTGCCGGTGAGCGCTTGAGATATGGAATTCTTGGACAAGCTTAGCTTGTCTGCGATATCCTGCATCGTAACTTTTCTGTTCACGAGGTCAACCTCCGTCGGGACTTGATTTCGGCGCTGCGCTTATGCGCAAGAACGCTAAAATAATACTCGTTTTCTTTAATTGTTCCCGTTCCTCCATAGTGTGTCAAGACGCACTTCCGGGATTTGAAGAAGGAAGGAGGAACGGTTTGTTCACTGTCTATTGTAACGTTACAAAACACATAAGTAAAGTAGTTAGTAATGTTATTTCGAAGATGATTGTTACGGTAATCACTTGACAAGATAATAATGACAGCGCATAATAAGGGTCGTAAACGCTTCCAGTCACTTTATGTCATGCGATGCAACATGACGGAATTAAATTTGTCATTATAAAATCATGCTTTTGGGAGGTCATTGTTCCATGAAGAAAAAAGCACCGGTTCTGCTTACCACTATCGTGGCGCTTGGAATGCTGAGTGCCTGCTCGACAGGCCAAGGCGGCCAGAATCAGACGGGAAACAGCTCGTCGGGCGCAGGCAAGGTTACGACTATCGAGTTTTGGGCGGCTCCAAACCCGACCCAGCAGGCTTATTGGCAGGAGCTTGCCAAGGCTTACGAAGCAACGAACGACAAGGTAAAGATCAACGTCAGCGCCATCAAGGAATCGCCGACGTCGGAGGCCAGCATTCAATCGGCCATCGCGGCGAAGAGCGCGCCAACGATCTCCGAGAACATTAACCGCGGCTTCGCTGCTCAGCTGTCCAACAGTCAGGCGCTGGTACCGCTCGATACGCTGGAAGGCTACAACGATATTATTCAAGGACGCAACATGACCAAAACGATCGAGCCATGGAAGTTCGCCGACGGCCATCAGTACGTGCTGCCGATCTACTCCAACCCGATGCTGTTCGGCTGGCGCCTGGATGTACTGAAGGAGCTTGGCTATAACGAACCGCCTAAGACTTACAGCGAAGTTCTTGAAGTGACGAAGAAGCTGAAGGCGAAATACGGGGACAAGAAGTTCCTGTGGGCGAAGCCGGATCTCGCGGATCCCACGGCCTGGAAGCGCTGGTTCGACTTCTACATGCTGTATGACGCGGCATCGAACGGCAACAAGTTCATCGAAGGCGATCAGTTCACCGGGGACGAGAAAGCAGGAACCGAAGTGCTTACTTTCGTAGACAACCTGCGCAAGGAGAACGGTCTTCTTTCCCGTCAGGTGACGGATCCGTTCGAGAACGGAACGGGCATCTTCACCGACGTTGGGCCATGGACCTTCACCACCTGGGCAGAAAAATATCCTAACCTGAAGTTTAACGAAACGTATGCGCTCAGCATGCCTCCTGTTCCGGACGACGTTGATCCGGCGCAAAGCAAAACGTTCGCCGATACGAAAGGACTTGTCATCTACGCTTCCGCGACGAAAGAACAGCAGCAGGCAGCCCTTGATTTCATCAAGTGGGTGTACAGCGACGCAAAGAACGACGCCAAGTGGTTCGAGCAGACCAATCTGCCGCCGGCGCGCGACGACTTGTCGACAAACGAATCGTTTAAGGCGATTCTGGACTCGAAACCGCAGCTCAAGCCATACGCGGATAACGTGCCGAATGCCGTGCCGCCGATGGACAACGCCAAATACAACGACCTGCAGACGATTATCGGCGAGCAGGCATTCAATAAAGTCGTCAAAGGCGAAATCGCTCCGACGGAGGGCTGGGCGGCGATGAAGTCCGCTTTGGAAAAAGCCCTGAAGTAAGGGAGGCTCCTACTCATGGACCAACGCAATAACAAGTTGGGCTGGTTATTTACCAGCCCTTATCTCATCTATTCCTTGATCTTCTTTTTCGGACCGCTGATCTGGTCGTTCTTCCTGTCCATCACGGACTGGGACTTGATTGCCCCGACCTTTAATTTCGTTGGCTTCGCCAACTTTATGGACGCTTTGCAGGATTCAAGCGTGCATGCGGCTTTTTGGAATACGTACAAGTTCATGATGATCTTTGTTCCGCTCGTTACCGTATTGGCAGTCGGGGTGGCAGTGCTCGTGCACGGGCTGAACCGGTTCAAAAGCCTGTTCCTGATCGGTTTCTTCTTGCCTTACCTGAGCTCCGGGGTTGTTAGCGCCCTTATCGTAAAAGGCTTGCTTTCCTATACAAGCCCCGTAAACGTCTCTTTGCGCAGCGTCGGGCTGGATATCAACTGGCTTGGTTCACCATTCTCGGCGCTTTGCGTGGTAGGCGCGATTCTTGCATGGAAATTTACGGGCTATTACGCCCTTATTATTACTTCAGGCCTTGAAAGCATAGATAAGGAAGTATACGAAGCGGCTGCGATTGACGGCGTGAAGGACAGCCAGCGGTTCTGGCGCATTACGCTTCCGCTGCTCTATCCTTCGCTGTATACGACGCTTATTCTGGCGTTTGGCGTTACCTTTGGCATTTTCACGGAGGTGTATCAGCTCACCGGCGGCGGACCGGGTCATGCGACGAACACCTGGCAGATGGAAATTTTCAAGCAGGCGTTCCAGAACATGCAGGTTGGCTACGCATCCGCGGTAGCGCTGCTGGCTTCGGTCGCGACGTTTATTTCGATCTTCGTTATCCGCAAAATTCTGGAGATGTGGGGGAAGCGCAATGGTTGGGTCTAAAAAGCACAGCGGTACGAGAAGAGCTGTTCGATACGGAATCGCGGCCGTGCTTCTGCTCATTATGGTGTATCCATACCTGTATATGGTACTCAGCTCCTTCGCGGATTGGACGCAGATCGATAAGCAGCTCTTTCCTACGCGGTTTACGACAAAGTCGTACGAATGGCTTTTCAGCGGCGGCGAGACCGGTATTACACGGCCTTGGTTAAACGCCTTTTTTAACAGTATCTTTGTCTCGATCGCTTCAACGGCGCTTATGATGTTCTTTGGCATCATGGTCGCTTACGCGCTGTCGAAGCTGAACTTCTTCGGCCGGAACGCGATCAATAACTTTGTTCTGTTTCATATGTTCTTCCCGGCTATCATTCTGCTCGTACCGTCTTTTCTGATTATTCAGCGTGCGGGCTTGTACGATACGTATTTGGGGCTGATCATTCCGAAGGCCGTCAGTTTATGGGCGATCTTTATGTATACGAACTTCTTCAAGGCGGTGCCGACCGTCTTCATCGAAGCGGCCAAGCTGGACGGAGCGTCCGATCTGAAAATCATGTTCCGAATCATGCTGCCGATGTCGAAGTCGATCACGACCGTCATCTTCCTGTTCCTGCTGATGGAACGGTGGACGGAGCTGCTATGGGATATGATCGCGGTCAAGAGCGATTCGATGCTTACGCTAAACGTGTTATTGTCCCAGATGTTTGGACCGTACGGGTCTTATCCGGGTCCTCTGTACGCGGCTTCAACCATCCTGACGCTGCCGATTATCGTGATGTTCCTTATATTCAGCAAGAAGTTCCAAGAAGGCATGCAGTTCAGCCTGAAATAACATCAACATTGGGGGAAACGAACCATGACCGTTCAAGAACCAATTGCCCGCAGGCCGCTGGCCTGCTTCGAGCTTCTTGAAGCTTACCGCGCCTCTGGTGCGCGTGCCGACAGTCCGTCGCGTATCGTCTTCGAAGGCGTAGGCGATAAAGACGTATACAATATCGCCGCTCCCATCCAGGATGGCGAAATAACCGTTATTCCGGGACGCGTGGAATCGAGGGACAGCGAGCATTCCGACGTCGTCTTCTTCTCCGAGCAAGGCGGCAGATGGCTTCCCGTTGAGGGCGCTCCCGTGCTGGCGCTGCAGGATCCGTTTCACTGCCGGATCGGCGGGGAACTCGTGCTTGGAGGCGTCGAGATTTATCCGCATCCGGAACGGGAGGACGCGCTTATGTGGCGGACGGTCTTCTATCGCGGCAGCGGCATTCGCGATTTGAAACTCTTCTTCAAAGGGCCGGACGGCATGAAGGATATTCGTCTCGTCGAGCTTCGGGGAGGCAACATTGGGGTCTTCACCCGCCCGCAGGGCGAGAAGGGTGGCCGCGGCAAGATCGGCTTCGCGCAGGTGGCTTCGCTGGACGCCCTGACGACGAAGATTATCGATGACGCGCCGCTTCTCGATGAACAATTCGCCGAGGGTGAATGGGGCGGCGCGAACGAAGCCCATTTGCTGAATGACGGCCGAGTGGGTGTGCTAGGCCACACAGCCTGCTTCGACGAAGCGGGGGACCGGCATTATTATCCGATGGCCTTTGTATACGATCCGAAGGACGCTTCTTTTACCGATATGAAGATAATTGCCGAGCGTAGCCGGTTCCTGCCTGGACCGTCCAAGCGGCCGGACTTGCAGGATGTTGTTTTTAGCGGTGGCCTTGTGAGACGGGAGGACGGCAACGCCTTGTTGTATGCCGGCATCAGCGATGCCGATGCGCAGGTGTTGACCATCATTGACCCTTTTGCCGGCTTGTAATTTGGAATTGTATTTATATCCGGTCGAATGCGGCCGGTGAAGCAATGTACGAAAGAAAGGACTCCTCTTATGAACATCTATAGATATGAACAGAATCCATTGGTTACGCCCGCGGACGTCAAGCCTCACCGTCCCGATTTCGAAGTGATCGGCGCGTTTAACGCCGGCATTGCGGAATATAACGGGGAGGTTATCATGCTGCTCCGCGTTGCTGAACGGCCTATCAGTCCGGACCCGGATGTCGTGCTGGCGCCGGTCTATAACGTGGAACGGGGCGAGCTGGACTTGTTTCCGGTCCGCTTGGACGACGAGGATTACGATTTCTCCGATCCGCGCGTTATCGTACGGAAGGAGCACGCGCCGTCGTTTGAATACCTGACTTCCTTGTCTTACCTGCGCATTGCGCGGAGCAAGGACGGACGGCATTTTACCATCGACGACAAGCCGTTCGTGTATCCGTCCCAATCGCTTGAGACGTTTGGGATCGAGGATCCCCGCATTACGCAGATCGGAGATACCTACTATATTTACTTCTCGGCGGTTTCCCCGGTCGGCATCGGTGAATCGCTCGTGTCGACGAAGGATTTCGAGAGCGTGACTCATCACGGGATGATCTTTGGCCCGGATAACAAAGACGTGCTGATCTTCCCGGAACGCGTGAACGGCAAGTATTACGCGCTGCACCGTCCAACGACAAAGAGCTGCGGACGTCCGGAGATGTGGATTGCCGAGTCCGACAATCTGCTCTATTGGGGCAATCACCGCCATTTAATCGGTCTGCGCGACGGCATGTGGGACAGCGGCCGGCTTGGCGGCGGCGCCGTGCCGATCAAGACGGACAAAGGCTGGCTCGAGCTGTACCACGGCGCGACCAAAGACAATCGCTACTGCATGGGCGCGGTACTGCTCGATCTGAACGATCCGTCCAAGGTTATCGCCCGTTCCGGCAATCCGATCATGGAGCCGGAGGCCGACTATGAGCAGAACGGCTTCTTCGGCGGAGTTGTCTTCTCTTGCGGCGCGCTGGTAGACGGCGATCGCATCCGCATGTATTACGGAGCGGCCGACACGTCCATGGCCTGCGCCGAGCTTAGCCTAAGCGAGATTCTGGATAGTCTGGAAGCCGTATAAGACTGCTAAAAAAGCCATCCCTTCCGCCTTCGGCAAGGGATGGCTTTTCATGTTGCGGACGTGCGGCACCGGGTTAAGACCCTGGCAGGGTCTTAACGGGCGAAAGTGAAGTGATATTGGTGATCATAAGACCCCGCGAGGGTCTTATTTGCATAGGCAAGGCGGTGAAAGTGCATGTTGCGGGCGTTCGGCGTTGGGATAAGACCCTGGCAGGGTCTTAACGGGCGAAAGTGAAGTAATATTGGTGATCATAAGACCCCACGAGGGTCTTATTTGCATAGGTAAGGCGGCTAATGTGCATGGTGCGGGCGTTCGGAGTTGAGATAAGACCCTGGCAGGGTCTTAACGGGCGAAATCCGAGTAATATTGGTGATCATAAGACCCTGCCAGGGTCTTATTGGCATAAGTAAGGCGGCTAATGTGCATGGTGCGGACGTGCGGCGCTGGGATAAGACCCTGGCAGGGTCTTATCGTGCGAAATCCGAGTAATATTGGTGATCATAAGACCCCACGAGGGTCTTATTTGCATAGGCAAGGCGGCTAATGTGCATGTTGCGGGCTTTCTGGAGTTGAGATAAGACCCTGGCAGGGTCTTAACGGGCGAAATCCGAGTAATAGTGGTGATCATAAGCCCCCGCGAGGGTCTTATTGGCTTAGGTTTAGTGGATACCGACGGTGTTAAGTTGAGGGTGGGGTGGCTTAAGAAGTTGATGGAGAGCTAACCAGATAAGGTCCCTAAGGGACCTTAAGCGGCTCCGTAAGTTGAAAATGGAAGTCCTTAAGGTCCCTTAGGGACTCTAAAGACTAACAATATAGTTGAATTGGCAAGAAAACCGCCAATGTTTGCACACTTAAGGTCCCTAAGGGGCCTTAAGCTGCCTGTCCAAGAGAAAAAGAAAGCCATTAAGGTCCCTAAGGGACCTTAATGGCGCGTAATTGGGGCTGGCACGCAAACGAGCGTCCGGTAAAGTAATGTGCAGCAAGCCGGAGGCATCCCAGTGCGGCTGCATCCCTGAGTCAGGTGCCCCGGACACTGCGCCGCTTGCTAGCCCCGTGCCTGACCCCAGCCGTTTACAGCTACAGCCGCCATTACAGCGGCAGGTCCCGCCTGCTGAAGGAGATAACGCCCGCGGCAAAGCAGGCGATGCCAATCGCGAGCAGCACGAGCGAGGAGAGCAGCGGATCGCCGCTGCCGGCGGCAATATCGCTTGGCCGGTACAGCGCGAAGATCGAGATGTACCGCAGCCACTCGACGCTGTCGCTGATTTTGCCAAGCATATCAAGCGCGAACATGCCGATGACGATAAATCCGGAGGTGCCAAGCGCCTTTTTCTCATCGTTCATAACGGAAGAGATCAGGAAGGCAATGCCGCTTGCCGCGATAAACAGCATCCAGGCCACCACGTTCATCTCCAAGTAACGAGCTCCGTTGAATTCGAACTTATCTCCGATAAACCATACGTAACCGAGAAGTCCGGCGCCAGTTGTGACCAGCATAATAACGAAAAGTCCCGTGGACAAAACGCCTGCCTGGGTTACCGCAACCTGCCGGCGGGTTGTTGGCGTGGACAACAGATAAGACATCGAGCCTTGATCCACCATGCGGGCCATGAGACCGGTCGACAGCATGATGCTGAAGATCGATAGCAGAAGCGGGAGGATAAGCCCGTAATATTCGCCTGAGATAAAAGCTTCCATGCTGCCGAAGCCGCCTTGGATATTAAAGGCGCTAACAACGCCTTCCGGCATCGATTTAATCAATTCATTTAACGCGCCCGTGTTGTCCGCTATGCCTGGATACAGCCAGAACATAAGCAGAATGTAAAAGGCTGAGCCAAACGCGTAATTGCTCATGCCTTTCAGATGGATCTTCATCATTTGCTTAAAAAGGGGAAAGTTCATAAAGCGGCAGCCTCCTTTCCGCCCGTTTCATTCTTCCGGTCATAGTACTGCATAAAGACGTCCTCGAGATTTTGCGCCGTAATGTCCAGGCTCCGCACCTTGTATTTCGCGGCTTCATGAATCAGCTCGTTATAATTGCCTTGCACGGCAACGGTAACCCGCCTTCCGTCACGGGACTCCACAGGCACGCGGCCGCTCTGCGCAAAAGCCTCCGCATCCTCCGGATGCTCGAACACGATCGCAACCAGCTTCCGCTGCATTGACTGCAGCTCGTGAATGTTGTTGGTCGCGACGATAACACCGTCCTTTATAATCGCGGCGCGGTCGCAGGTCCGCTCAATTTCCGGGAAGCTGTGGGAGGACATGAGGAAGGTGGTGCCGCGGGCTTTCTCCTCAAGCACAAGCTCGATGAACAGCTGCTGCATTAGCGGATCGAGGCCGGAAGTCGGCTCATCCAGAATAATCAGCTCCGGTCTATGCATAAAAGCCGCAACGATGCCGACCTTTTGCTTCATCCCTTTGGACATTTTACGGATCGGGGTGGAGACGTCGAACTGAAGCCGTTCGATCAGTTCCTGGCGCCGGGCCGAACTGTCCACGCGCTGCATGCGGGCGAGAAACGCCAGAAATTCCTTGCCATTCATGCCTTCGATAAAAGAGATCTCTCCCGGCAAATAGCCGACCAGCCTCTGCACGGTCCCTTGCTGCTTCCATGTATCCAGCCCTTTAATCGACGCGCTTCCGCGGTCGGGCTTCATGAAGCCCATAATATGGCGGATCGTTGTGGATTTCCCGGCGCCGTTAGGACCAAGAAAGCCAAATACCTCTCCTTGCTCCACGGTAAAGGACACATCGGTAATCCCTTTGCCGCCCGGAAAAAGCTTCGTTAACCCGTCTACGACCAGCATGCTGACCGCACCTTCTTTCGAAAAATTATGAAATTTGATTACTTCTATATTTCATCATTATGATAGGCTCGGCTAAAAGAGAAGTCAATGGGGTTATGAAATCTTTATGTGCTATAATTTCATTAGTTCATATTTATTGGAGAGCCGGAGGGTAACATGAACGGATTCGAAAAAAGAGCCGAGCTGCTTAAAGCAAAGATCAGGGAAACGGTCCTCGCCATGCTTCAGGACTGTGAGCCTAAACATATCCGCATTGCCGACATTGCTTCCGAGGCAGGGGTGTCGCAGGTGACGATCTATAACTATTTTGGCAGCAAGGAGATTCTCATTCGGGAAGCCTTCAAACATTACGTTACGGAGCATGTTGACGATTTCGAAGTATTTATGAGCCGCGGTCCAACGTTTCAGCAGTTCGTGGAGTATGTGGTGAAGGCCGATACGGAAGCGTTCCGCCGCTTTACGCCGGCATTCATTCAGCAGATGATGAGCGGCGATCCGGATTTTGCCGCCTATATCGACGAGGTGACGCAGCAGCGGGCTATGCCGCTTATGCATGCTTTTATAGAGGAATGCAAAGAGAAGGGACAAATCTCGGACAAGGTATCGACGCGGATGATTCTGACTTACGTGAACATGTTTGTCGCGCAATCCCAAAAGCTGCTGGAAGAGGCGCAGCAAAGCGGGAAGGGCGAGCAGTTTTTCGAGGAATTTCTCCACTTGTTCTTTTACGGCGTCTGCGGGATTGAGCCGGAGGCTTAAGCTTAAACATTGCTATTACCGCCCTGCTATTGGTACAATACACCGTATTAGAGGACAAGGGAGCGGTATCGATTGACGAAAGCAAAAAAAAGCGGCATCGGACAAGGAACCGGCAAGAAGGGCTGGAGCCGCTGGGATAAGGCAGCCAAGAAGAAGAGCGCGAAGCGGGTATTCAGCAAAGGGCCGAAGGCAGGAGCAGGCAAGAAGGAAGAAGCCGGCGGAGCGAATAAACCGGATAGCGAAGAATAATAGGTTATTGCCTAATATTCACAGATCCGTTATAGTGAGTGTAATTGCATAAAACGTGCGGGTGCTGGATAAAGTCCGGCTGAGATAGGCAACTTGTTTGCTTGACCGTTAATCTGAACCAGGTAATGCTGGCGTAGAGAACCGATCGAATTACAGCCATTCGTGTATTCGCGGATGGCTTTTTCTGTTGTTCCAGCGCCCCCTCGTTAGTTACCCAAGGTTACTAAATTAAAGGAGTGGCAGAAGGCAATGCAAACGGAAACGATAATAACCGGGAAATTCACCGGGAGATTGTACGAGAGCTCGAAGGGGATCTGGGAACAGAGTCACCGTCATCCTTTCCTCCAGGAGCTGAAGGCAGGGACGCTTGATCCCGCGAAGTTTATCTTTTACCTCAAGCAAGACTACGTCTACTTAATCGATTATGCCAAAATGTTCGCTTACGGCAGCATTAAGGCTAACGACCTCCATACGATGGGGAAGTTCTCCGAGCTGTGCCATTCCATTCTGAACGTGGAAATGGGGCTGCACCGGCAATACGCCGAGCGATTCGGCGTGACAAGGGAAGAGCTGGAGAGTACGGAACCGTCGCCTACCACAATCGCTTATACCAAATATTTGCTTGACGTTGCCGCGCATGGCTCGCTCGCCGAGGTTGCGGCGGCTGTACTGCCTTGCATGTGGAGCTACCGGGAGATTGGCGTCCTGTTCGCCGAAGCGCCCGGCGCGCTTGATCATCCGCTTTACCGGGACTGGATTCTGATGTACAGCTCCGAGGAGTTTGGCGAGCTGACCAGCTGGTGCATCGGCATCATGGATGAGCTGGCGGAAGGTTTGCCGGAGCCGGAGCTGGCGAAGCTCGAGCGGCATTTCATCATGGCTTCCAAGCTTGAATACATGTTCTGGGATATGGCCTACCGAGAGGAAGAGTGGCCGGCGTGAACAGGCAGCAGGTTACCGTAGAGAGGGCTCGGGAAGAAAGCCTACCGATTTCGGCGGGCTTGACTGTTCAAGGGCTGACCTACCGGTTCGAAGGCGAGGAGCCGCTCTTCGACGGACTTGATCTGGAGGTGCCCAAGGGGCAATTCGTCAGTATCGTAGCCGCAAGCGGCATGGGCAAAACAACCCTGTTCCGCCTGCTCGCCGGTCTACTCCAGCCCGAATCCGGTACGATTACGGCAGCTGGCGCCGTTCCCGGTCAGCGCAGCACCATCGGCTATATGCCGCAGCGCGACTGCTTGATGCCTTGGCGGACGGTGCAGGATAACGCCGCTATCGGTCTCGAGCTTGCCGGCGTGCCTAAGCGCGAAGCAAGGCGCAGAGTGCTTGAAATGCTGCCTGAGCTAGGGCTTGCCGGCACGGAAGCGAAATATCCGCATGAGCTGTCGGGCGGCATGCGTCAGCGGGTATCGTTCCTCCGCTCCTTGCTTGCCGGCGGGGAGCTGATGCTCCTCGACGAGCCGTTCAGCGCGCTTGACGCGATGACCCGGATCAGTATGCAGCAATGGCTGCTTGAGGTGTGGGAAGTTCACAGGAAGACGATTCTGTTCATTACGCATGATATCGACGAAGCGCTGCTGCTCTCGGATCAGGTCCTTGTTGCGGCATCAAGACCAATTAAGCAGCTTGAATCGCTTGTCGTCGATTTGCCGCGCCCGCGTACCTATGAGACAACGCTTGACGAGCGTTTCGCCTATTTGAAGCGAAGGCTTCTTGGGCAGCTTGGCCGGATCCCTTCCCATGCGGAAGGAGGTCCAGGCTGATGAAGCTGCTTAAGGATAAGCTTCCAATCCTTCTGTTTATTTTGCTGCTGGCCGGAGTCTGGGAGCTTGGGACTCGGCTATTCGATGTTCCGGGCTATATCATTCCCCGGCTGTCGGATGTTTTTGCCGCGCTTCTAAATCACGCAGCGCTGCTGGGCAAGCATTTTGCCCTGACGTTATGGGAAGCGCTGCTTGGTCTAGCCTTCTCGGTCGTGTTTGGCGTGTTGTCCGCGATCTGGATCGACAGCTCGAGCCTTGCGCGCAAGACGATTTATCCGTTAATCGTAGCCTCGCAGACCATTCCGATTATCGCGTTGTCGCCGATCATGGTTATGTGGTTCGGTTACGAGATCGGTAGCAAAATTTCGGTTGTTATACTTTTTACCTTCTTCCCGATAGCGGTAAATACGGCGGACGGCTTCCGCACGGCGGACCGCGAGATTGGGGAGCTGCTCCGTTCCATGAGAGCAGGCAAAGCGCAGCTGTTTCTGAAATGGAAGATTCCTTCCGCGCTGCCGTCCTTCTTCACCGGACTAAAAATGGCTGCCGCCATCAGCGTTGGCGGAGCTACGCTTGGCGAATGGCTTGGCGGAGAATCCGGGCTTGGCGTCTATACGAAGCGTGCGGCAAATATGCTTCGCGGGGACGACGTGTTCGCAGGCGTACTGCTCTTGTCGCTGATGGGGATTGCCTTGTTTGTTGCCGCGCAAATGATAGAGAGACTGGTGCTGGGGCATCGGCGGAGTTAGATCGTGTAAGAAATCGCTAAATAGCCATTTATTCTTAAGGAGAGATATCGTATCATGCTGGGAACTTATCATAATCGATTCATCAAATCAGGATTAGTTGTAGGTCTTGCATTCGCCTTGCTGCTGACTGCATGCTCATCAGAGAAGAGCGGCAGCGCCGGGAAAAAGACGGAAGAGTTAACGGTGCTGCTGGACTGGTATCCCAATGCGGTACATACGTTTTTGTATGCGGCGGAGGAACAAGGGTATTTTGAAGAAGAAGGGCTTAAGGTCAAGCTTCAGACGCCTGCCGATACGAACGACGCGCTGAAGCTGGTTGCTACGGGCAAAGCCGATCTGGCGCTCAGCTATCAGACGCAGGTGGCCGTTGCCTGTTCGGAGGATATCCCGGTCGTATCGGTCGGGGCGATTGTGCGCCATCCGCTGAATCAGCTGTTTGTGGCCGAGGGTACGGGGATCAAGACGCCCAAGGATCTCGAAGGCAAAAAAATCGGCTATCCTTCCTTACCGCTCGATGAAGCCATGGTTAATACGATGGTGAAGGCGGATGGGGGCGACCCGTCGAAATTAAATTATGTCGATATCGGCTGGGATCTGATTCCGGCGATGACGACAAGCCGCGTCGATGGCATTATCGGCGGTTATATCAATCACGAGAAGCTGCTGCTCGAGAAGGAAGGCGAGAAGCTGATCTCGTTTAACCCGGCGGATTACGGCGTTCCGGATTATTACGAGCTGGTGCTGACGGCAAGCGAGAAAGAGCTGGATAGCAAAGGCGACACGATCAAAAGATTCCTCGCGGCCGCGGCGAAAGGCCAGGAATATACCGCAAGCCATCCGGATGAAGCGCTGAAGCTGCTGCTGGATAAGCAAAGCACCGACTTCCCGCTGGATGCGGATATCGAGAAGCAAAGCCTGCAAATTTTGCTGCCGCTGATGGATGCGGGCAAGGTGCCTTTTGCCAGCCAATCCGAGGATTCCTGGAATAACATTATTACTTGGCTGACGGAGCATGGTGAGATTAAGAAGCCGGTGAAGGCGGCGGATGCTTTCCGCAACTTGTAGGTTATATGGGTTGATGCTTACGAAGTAAGAATTGCCACAATGGCCTTAAAGAGGCCATTTGTGTGACCATTCTTTAAGCGAATGCTTACGAAGTAAGAATCGTCACAATGGCCTTAAAGAGGCCATTTGTGTGACCATTCTTTAAGCGAATGCTTACGAAGCAAGAATTGCCACAATGGCCTTAAAGAGGCCAATTATGTGACAATTCTTTTTAGGAGGGTTGGCAGATGGATGAGACACTGGATAGATATTCAAGGCAAATGCTGTTTGCGCCAATCGGCGAGTTAGGTCAGCGGAAGCTGAGCGAAAGCTCGGTATGCGTGATCGGAATGGGCGCGCTTGGCACCGTGCTGGCGAATCATATGGTCCGCGCCGGTGTCGGACGGGTCCGCATTGTGGACCGGGACTATGTGGAGAAAAGCAATCTGCAGCGCCAGATGCTGTATGACGAAGACGATGTGCGCGAAGGTTATCCGAAGGCGATTGCCGCGGAACGCAAGCTCCGCCGCGTCAATTCGGATGTGCGGATCGAAGCGGTTGTGGCGGATGTGACCGTCCATAACATTGATGAGCTGCTTGACGGCATGGACCTTGTACTGGACGGAACGGATAACTTCCAGACCCGGTTTCTGCTCAATGATGCGTGCTTCAGCAAAGGCATTCCGTTCACCTACGGGGGGGCGGTCAGCTCGCGAGGCATGAGCGCGATACTGGTGCCGGGCAAGACGCCTTGCCTGCGCTGCTTCCTCCCTTCGGCGGACAGCGGCGGCCAAACCTGCGATACGATAGGCGTTATCGCGCCCGTTGTGGATATTGTCGCTTCCTACCAGGCCGTAGAAGCGCTTAAATATTTGGTTGAAGCGGATGGAGCCAGACGGAATAGTCTGGTTACCTTCGATTTATGGAGCAACTATTACTACGAAATGAAGCTTGGCGAGGCGAAGAAAGACTGCCCTTGCTGCCAGCTGAAGGAATATCCGGCGCTGCAGGTGACGGAAACGGATTCGACGGTATCCTTATGCGGCCGCAGCACGGTTCAGATCAGCGGACATGGACAACTGGATTTGGGACAATGGAGCAAGCGGCTGGAGCCGGCTGCGGTGAAGGTAGAGCTTAACGCTTATTTGCTTAAAGCCGAGCTGCCGGAAGGAGAGCGGCTGGTGCTGTTCCCGGACGGCAGGGTGCTTGTGCAGGGGACGGAGGATCTTGTCCGCGCCAAGACGCTGTACGCGAGATATATCGGATATTGAACATAGAGGAGATGAGAGCAGGATGAAGGATTTTCGTCTGTATGCGATCACGGGAGAACAATTCCATCCCGGCCGCGACATGCTGGAAGTGATGGAGGAAGCAATCAAAGGCGGCGTGGATATTATTCAGCTGCGGGATAAGGACGGCAGCCCCGAAGAGGTGCTGCGCAAGGCGAAGGCGCTGCGGGAGCTGACTCGGAAATATGGCGTGACGTTTATCGTCAATGATTATATCGACATAGCGCTGGAAGTAGACGCCGACGGCGTCCATCTCGGGCAAAACGATGTCTCGCTCACGGAAGCAAGACAACGCGTCGGAAATAAAATCATCGGCATTTCCACCCATGCGATTGAGGAAGCGCTGCTTGCGGAAGAGCAAGGCGCCGACTATATCGGCGTGGGGCCTGTATTCCCGACAAAGACGAAGGTGGATGTCGTTGATCCGGTAACGGTCGAATATGTACGGCAGGTAGCGGAAAAGGTCCGCATTCCTTTTGTCGCGATTGGCGGAATTAAGCTGGGCAACGTGGATGAAGTGCTTGCGGCAGGAGCAACAAGAATTTGCGCGGTGAGCGAGATTGTCGGAAGCTCCGATGTCGCGGGCACGTGCCAGGCCTTCCTCCGCAAGCTGGAAGGGGCGGGAGAGTCGCATGCTGCTGATCGTTAATGGCGAGTCCCAAGAGCTGGATGCCCGCACGATCGGGGATGTCATTCATCATTTCGGGCTGGAAGGGCGTCCGGTCGTCGTTGAAGCGGATGGCGAGATTATCGCGAAGGAACAGTGGCCGGATACGGAAGTAAGGCCGCGGATGAAGATAGAGCTGGTTCATTTTGTCGGGGGAGGCTGAACGTAGGATGAAAAAGGATGTATGGCGTATCGGGGAACATGAACTCACCTCGCGGTTTTTTATCGGGACGGGATTATTCCCAAGCCCTTACGTGCAGAAGGAAGCGATCCGTGAGTCGGGAGCGGAGGTGCTGACCTTTGCGATCCGCCGGATTAACCTCGCTTCAACCGAGGATGATTCGATTCTGCAGCATGTGGAAGGGGAAACCTTCCGCTTTCTGCCGAATACGTCCGGCGCAAGCACGGCTGAGGAAGCCGTCCGTATTGCCCGGCTCGCAAGAGCTTCGGGGCTAAGCGATTGGATTAAAGTCGAGATTAGCGCCAACGAGCGCACGCTGCTGCCCGATCCGCTCGAGACGCTGAAGGCAACGGAAATTCTCGTCAAGGAAGGCTTTACGGTCCTCCCTTACACATCGGATGATCCGATCCTGTGCAAAAGGCTGGAGGAGGCCGGAGCGGCGGCCGTCATGCCGGGAGCGGCGCCGATCGGTACCGGGCTTGGTATATTGAATCCGTATAATATCGGTCTGATCGTGGAGGAAGCGAAGGTGCCGATTATCGTGGACGCGGGCCTTGGCTCGGTCAGCGACGTGGCGCAGGCGATGGAGCTTGGCGTGTCCGGCGTCTTAATGAATACGCCGGTTGCCAAAGCGAAGGATCCGGTTGGCATGGCGCGGGCGATGAGGCTGGCGATTGAAGCGGGGCGTCTGTCGTATTTATCGGGACGGATTTCGAAAAAGCGTTACGCATCGGCAAGCAGCGGTCACGAGCAGTTTATTGTGAAGTAACCCGCCGATTACAAGATAGAAAGCTGGTCTAATCATGGGAGAAACGATTGTCATTATGGGCGGAGGCGTAGTGGGTCTCTCCTGCGCTTTCGAGCTTCAGAAGCGGGGGCATCAGGTCATCGTCCTGGAGATTGGCCGCTGCGGCGGGCAGGCCTCCGGGGCTGCGGCCGGGATGCTTGCCCCCTACTCGGAAAATGTGGAAGGGCCGGATGATTTCTTCCGCCTGTGCCGGGAAAGCCTGCGGCTCTACCCATCCTGGCGCGACGAGGTCCGGCAGGTATCCGGGCGGACGTTCGAATACACCGATTCGGGCAGTCTCTATATTGCCTATCACGAGGCGGATCGTCTGGCTCTGGAAGGGCGTCGCCTCTGGCAGAACGAGCATGGATCAAGCGGTATTGTGCTGGAAGGGGATGAACTGTTCCGACAGGAGCCGATGTTGTCCCGCGAGGTGAAGGCCGCTCTCTACACGCCGGAGGAAAGCCATGTGTACGCGCCGGATTACGTGTTGGCGCTTGAGCAGGCATGCCGGCTGACCGGCGTTCGAATCTTCGAGCAGCTAGGCTCGGTAACCGTCGATAAGTGGCGCGACGATGTCGTTGTTACCTCCGAGACCGGCTGGAGCTTTACCGGGGATCGGCTGATCGTCTGCTCCGGCGCCTGGGCACAGGAGCTTGAGGAGGTATTCGGCATCCGTATTCCGGTGTACCCGATCCGCGGTCAGATATGCGCTTATGAAGCGGAAGTAAAACCGGTCCAGCACATGGTGTTCTGCAATCAGGGCTATTTGGTTGCAAAAGAAAACGGTACGCTCGTATGCGGAGCTTCCGAGGATGTGGCGGGCTTTGATACAACCGTTACGGAGCGTGGAATCGAGCGGCTGCGCAAATGGAACAAGCAGGCGTTTCCGTTTCTGGAGGAGCGGGAGCCGTTCCACCGCTGGGCAGGCCTCCGGCCATCCACGCAGGACGGTTTCCCTTTGCTTGGACCGCTAGAGGAATCGGGCGGCCGCGTCATTATGGCGGCGGGCCATTACCGCAACGGCATTCTTCTAAGTCCGGTAACGGCACGAGTTGTGGCCGATTATATCGATAACGGCAGCAGGCTGCCGGCGTTTGCGCCGGAACGGTTTTCCTACTAAACGATAAACGGGGTGAAATACAAATGGCGGAATCCATAAACGGCAATGTAGCCCGGGCTTTGACGATTGCCGGCTCGGACAGCGGCGGCGGAGCAGGCATTCAGGCGGATTTAAAAACGTTCCAGGAGCTTGGCGCTTACGGGATGTCTGCTTTAACGGCGATTACAGCGCAAAATACGCTTGGCGTGCAAGGCGTATTCCCGCTCACCAAGGAAGCGGTAAAGGCCCAGATTCACTCCGTCGGCAGCGATATCGGCGTTGACGCTTTAAAGACCGGCATGTTGTTTAGTGCCGAGATTATCGAGGAAGTAGCCGAGGCGATTGCTTTCTTCGGCTGGAAGAAGGTTGTGGTCGATCCGGTTATGATCGCAAAAGGCGGCGCGTCGCTCCTTCAGGTAGAGGCCGTGCGGGCTTTAACCCGCAAGCTGCTGCCTCTGACGATGATCGTAACGCCAAACATTCCGGAAGCCGAGCATCTGACCGGTATGGCCGTGCGCAACAAGGCCGACAAGCTTGAAGCGGCGAAAAAGCTGTCCAGCCTTGGCGCCCGTTATGTCCTGATCAAGGGCGGGCATGAAGCGGGAACCGAAGCGGTGGATCTGCTCTTCGACGGCAGCGGCTACAGCGAGCTGGCAGGCAGACGGATCGAAACGGCCCGCACCCATGGCACCGGTTGTACGTATTCGGCTGCGCTCACTGCAGGCCTTGCTCAAGGGCTTGATATCGAGGAAGCCGTACGCCAGGCAAAAGCCTATATACAAGCCGCCATTGAAGACGGCATTACCGTCGGCGGCGGACATGGCCCAACGAATCATTGGGCCTATCGAAAGAGAGGATTAGTCCCTAAATAGCGGGACAAGATCCAGTCCTAATTCCGCGCTCCCCGTCATACATATGATGAAGAGGAGCGTGAATAAGGTGGAGGATAACAAAGTCAGGCGTTATTATCAGCTTAAGCAAAAGCAGAAGGAAATCGAGCAGGAATTATCCGAGCTGCGCGGTGAAATTATACAGCATTGCGCCGAGCTGGACCTCTCCGAACTGGAAGTAGGCAGCTACAAGGTGAAGATTGTTTCCCAGGAGCGCAAGGAATTCGATGAGAGCAAGCTGTATGCTGCTCTTCCCGATCCCGATGTATGGCGGCTGCTCTCGAAGCCCGATACCTCCAAAATCGCCGGTCTCATCAAGCTGAACGTTATTTCGGAGGATACCATCAAGGATACGTTTTCGGTTAAGCACTTATTTCTTCTTCAAGTGGATAAGAAATGACCGCAGAGATTTAACATAACCCCGCCCAATCTTCCTCGGGAAATTGGGCGGGGATTTTTATTGATTAATTGTTGACAATATTACGAATTGTGAGATAATTATAATAAGCTTAGTTCTCGGCGTTGCCGAGAAGCGGGGAAACCAATCTTTTGGGGCGAATCAGCCGGTTATCGGCTGTAGGGAACCATCTATCCCGAGTCCGTCAGCTAACCTCGTCAGCTTTGAGATGGGTCTTTTGCGAATAACATTGCAAACGATAGACCCTTGCTGGGTCTTTTTCTGTTTTAAAGGCCCAAATTGCGCACAGACCATATCCATGCTCTGTGCTGCGGGGGTCTTTTTTTTCATTTTTCGTGGAGGTGGGATGGACTTCCCGGCATAGGTGATGCTTTTAATAACCTTTTGGAGGGATGCGAAATGGTACAACCAATGGCCGATAACGGTAGATCGGCAGGTCTGTCGGAGGCGGAAAGAGAACGGCTTAAGAAGCATTTTCGCGTCAATGATTATTACTTAAACCTGATTGACTGGGATGATCCGAAGGATCCGATCCGCAAGCATCTGATTGCGGCTGCGGGGGAAGCCCCTCACGGGCTTCAGGAGTTTTCTTGGGAAGCTGCCGGCTGCAAGCACATTTATCAGTCGATGGTTCTTCTTCCCGTGTCCCAGGCAGCGGAAGGAATTGCGTACATCGCCGAACATAACGAAATTCATAAGGTTGTGCTGACGGGCGATAGTCTGATGTTAGGTATTTCCAAGCTGACCCGAATAATCGAGCAGCTGCGGAATATCGAGCATATCGGCACGATTAGGCTGGATTCCAGAATGCCGGTTCATAATCCGATGAGGATTTACGAGGACCATGAACTGTTAGAGATGTTAAGCCGGTTCTCGAGTCCGGAGAAACGCATCTATTTAATGACCACGATTAACCATCCGAGGGAAGTAACGGCCGAAGCGAAGAAAGCCTTTAATGCCCTTCACCAGGCGGGCGTAATCGTTCTTAATCAAACCCCTATTGTCAAGGGCGTTAACAATGATCCTCTTCTGTTAGGCAAGCTGATCGATCAGCTGTCCCAGGCTGGGGTTTCGCCCTATTCCTTTATCATTAACCGTCCCAATCCTTCTTATCCCGAGTCTAGTCTATCCCTGCAAACGCAGTTCTCCATCGTTCAGCAAGCAAAAGAACTAACCGCGGAGCTTGGGAAGCGGATCCGGCTTCTGATGGCCCATGATTATGGCAAGGTTGAATTGCTGGATATAGAGGGCGGCAAAGCCTACGTGAAATACCATCACTATCAAGAAGAAGGAAAAGGCCGTTTTATCATGCTGGATTGTCCTCCTGAAGCATCTTGGCTGGAGGATTTGTCGGAGCACGATGATCATATGGTCTATCTGCCGTCCGGTCAGCCTGCCAAGAATAAATAAAGGATGTTCATAAGCAAAAGGAGAAGTAAGAAGGGATCGTATTTCACATCCCGGGAGGCTTCTATCAATGAGAGTATACGGCCAGGAAATCGTGAACGCCCTGCAGGCTCAGCAGGAAGAAGCAAACTTGAACGGCACGCAGGTTATTGTAAAGGTTAATCCGGAAGAGACAAGGGCCGGTTATCTGGATCCCTACGAGCTTCAGATTATTAGGAAATGGGCGGGGGAACAAAAGGCTGCCCCAGCCCAGCCTCCGTCGCCGGAGGAGCAGCTTCGGCTTATACGCGATTCCATGGGATTTCCGAACCGTAATTTGAATACGGTGGAGATTTACACCGGATACGAACGCGTAAAGCTTGGCGACAATGAGGTTGGCCTATGGCGGTATTATCCGCGCAAATCGATGCGGAAGCCTAATAAACCTTGTCTCATTTATATTCACGGCGGCGGCTGGATCGGCGGTACCGTGTTTGCGGTGGAGAACCCTTGCCGGCTGATTGCCGAGCTGGCCGATGCCGTAGTTTTTAATATTGATTATTCCTTGGCTCCGGAGCGTAAGTTCCCTAACGGATTTAACGATTGCTTTCATGCCGTTCAATATATTTACGAGCATGCCGAGGAATACGGCATCGACCGGAACCGGATTGCGGTAGGCGGCGACAGTGCCGGCGGCAATCTGTCGGCCGCCGTAGCAACCAAGGACCGGGATCTGGGTACTCGCATGGTAGCTCAGCAGGTGCTCATTTATCCGTGCGTGACCTTCCTTAACGGGGTGAACGGTTATCAGTGGGAGCTGTCCCAATTCGAGATGTCGGATGAGCAGAGGGCGATGATAGATCCGATGCTGGGGATTGGACGGCCGACCGAGGCCGACCCGGAAGGCAGAAAGGCTTGGGAGCTTTATTTGCCGCATGAGGAGGAGGTCCGTAATCCTTATGTCAGTCCGCTTCTGGCTGACAGCGCTGGATTACCGCGTACGTTGTGCGTAGGAGCTGAATTTGACGGGCTGCGCATTCAGTCCGAAGTATACAGCAGGCAGCTTGCGGCAGCCGGCGTACCGGTCAAGACGATCCGGTACAAGGGATGTACGCATGCTTTTATTGACCGACTGGGCTTTGTGCCGCAGGCCGAGGATTTATGTATCGAAATTGCAAATGCTTTGAAAGCACTATAATAGAAGAGATCATTTTTCCAAGCCCGTTCTTCCTTGATGGAAGAACGGGCTTTTTGCGTTATTTCGCACACGAAATATGAAAAATCAGGATTATAGCATAGTTGATAGGACGCAACAAGTAAGAAAATACTCATCAAAGACTCATCCATTCTCAGAAAGTGGTTAAGACCCAAGAAACGCCTAGATTACAGCATTCTTAACGCTTTCATTTACCGCTCGTTGCCAATTTTTGCGGGTGTCCTTGGGGTTCTGAGCCAATTTATAATAGCCCTATCAACAAGTTAGGGAGTGAGTATTGAAATGAAATTCATGACTAAAATTGCTATGCTGCTGGTAGCTATCGCCTTGCCGGTAACGGCCCTGTTGCACACAACCGCGGATGCGGCCATGTCTGCGGATGCAAAGAGGAACAAGATTGTTTCCACCGCATTGAACCTGAAAGGCAAAGTGAACTATGTAAGCTGGCAGAACCGTCAAGAGAAAAAAGCCCCTTACGCTACGGATTGCTCCGGCTTCACAGCGCTTGTATATAAACTTGCTAATGTTGGCGTTACTCTGGTTAACCGTGATGATGATGATCAAGCTAAAGTAGGTAAAAAAGTAGGCTACGGCAACTTCAAAAAAGGCGATCTTCTGTTCTTCTGGAACAGCGGCTCGAAAAATCATAAAGACGTAGGCCATGTCGGCATCTACATCGGCAACGGCAAAATGATTCATAACGCAAGCCCTTCGAAGGACGTTATCGTATCGAACGTTAACGATAGCTACTATAAACAGCGTTTCATCGTGGGACGTCGCGTGATTAACTAGATTGCTGATTAGGTGAGTTAACGCTTACACTGCGCAATCGAATATTCCTTTTAATTGCTTAAAGGAACAGGGAAATGCCGTACGGAGTGATCCGTACGGCATTTTTTTTGCGGTTAGATGATTTCCGCGTTGACGGAGTCGGGATCCTTTACGATATGCTGGCGGACATGCTGGATCATCTTTTTCATGCGGACGGCTTCGGCGCTGGACGGGTCGAGCTTTTTTAAATGGGCGGTAAGCGGGAAGACCTTAAAGGCGCTTCGGCCTCCCGTTTTGCTGATCCGCGTCCAGGTTGGAATAAAGTCGACCTTCTTAATGCGAATGGTGCCATCTTCAAGCTTGCGCACCTGGAGCTGAGTAATGAGTCCGGTTAAGGTATGGTCGTTGTAATAGAGGCGGGTCGAAATGATATTGCCGAGGGAATAAATGGCGAATCTGCGGATACCCGATCCGCTTTTGTAGAAGACGGCTGGCTGAATGGTATGCGAGTGGGCTCCGAGTATAATGTCAGCGCCGTTTTTGAATAATAATTGCACCATATCCTTTTGCTTTTGCACCGGGTAATTCGAGTATTCTCTGCCCATATGCAGGCATACGATAGTCAGATCGACGTTTTTGGCTTTCAGCCGTTTCAGGTCGGAGACCATTTTGGCCGGATTGATCAGGTCAACCGCCCATTTATGGTCCGAGGGAACCGGTATTTTATTCGTGGTTTTCGTATAAGCAAGGAAGCCGATCTTGATGCCTTTGACTTCTTTCACGACTAGACTTTGCGATTCATTCTGCGTCCGGTAAGTTCCGGTATGGGCAATCCCCTTGGCATCCAAAATTCTGAGCGTACGCTTCAGACCGTTAATGCCGTTGTCCATGCAATGATTGTTGGCTGTCGAGACAAAGTCAAAACCAAGATTTTTTAAGGTATCGGCAAAAGCGTCCGGGCAGTTGAACATAGGCCAGTTCGTACGCGGATGGCGTTTCACCACACTGTAAGCGTCCTCGGAGGTTTTACCCGCAAATACGGTTTCCAGGTTGCCGATGGTCAGATCCGCATTGCGCAGATAAGGGGCGATCGGTTCGAACAGATGGTCGAAGGAATAGCCTTTTTCTCCTTTGCAGGAGTTAATAATACGCGTCTTCATCAGGAAATCCCCGACTGCGGCTATCGTTATTTCCGTACTCATGATTCATCTCCGTTTATTGGGTTTTTGACAGCAGGCTGCGGGCATATTGAAAATGCGTATGCAGGCATTGCTCCCAAGCTTTGAGTCCATACAGCTGCCGCATAATTTTTTTTCCCGGCTTGATGTTGATTTCAAGCAGCCACAGCTTGCCGTGGACATCAACCGCGAGGTCAATGCCAAGCTCGCAAAGGCGGGCGCCATACGATTTTTCCGTAAACGTCGGAATATATTCCGCGAGTTCGCGGACGGATTTGGCGAGCGCTTCGCCCTTCTCGTCGCCAAACTCTTTTTTTAGATAGGAGCTTGCTTCAAAGGCATGGCCGCCGCTCTTCAGATTGGACGTAATCCGTCCGCGCTGCGCTTCCCGCACGGCAATCCCCGTTGTCTCCCAGTTCCCTTCGCTTTTCTTCAGCATCAACGCGCGAATGTCGTAAATAATTCCTTGCTTGTTCCGGATATCGATCCACTGCTGCATGATTTGGCGTTCCTTGCTCAGCGCGCGTCTAATTAACGAACGGATACCAACAGCGCTCGTTAATCGCGTTTGTTCGCCGTTTTTTTGCACTTTATACTGTCCTTGCTCCAGCGTGACGCGTACGATATCTCTGCCGCCCCAGCCGTTAATCGGCTTCAGCATGACGCTATTATACTTTTTCACAAAGGCTAAAAAGCTGCTAGAGTCCTTCACCAGTTCAGTAGGCAGAAGATACGGCTTCAGAACGGGGGAAGTGAGCAGATGGTTCTGGATCCGGATTTTGTTACCGATGCCGTAGCCGGTAAAAGGGAATGAAGGTGCCTTTTTGACCAGAGTGGCTCTGGCGACTTGCGATCCTTTGTAAAATCCGATATCCATGTTCATCCGGGGAAAAGGCATGGTTTGCCTGCTCCATGTTCCGCCTTTATATACATAGCCTGTTATTCTTCGGGTTGTCAGGTTCACATCTTTAGGGGTGTAAACGAGAATGCCGCTGAACTTCTCGGCGAGGGCTGATTTGGCATGTCTAGCAAAGCTTCCCGCATGGCCGATCCGGTGGGTCATGATTCCTAAGATGTCGCTCATCTTTGTTTCTCCTGTCCTGTGGCCTTAAGCTGTAGTCGGAACTGTGTATTATCATATGAAGCATGATATTTGTCCGGCATGGGATAAACGCCTATTCCTCAAGGGGGAGGCGTCTGATGAAGGTACTTTTTGCGGGGGGGAGGAATAGTATGGAGCAAGCGATTAGCCTCACGCAGAAGGACATGTAACTGCTGTACATCAATGGAGGAGATTCCACCATGAAAGGCTATATGATTAAATATCCGGGGCGCAAATGGTTAAAGCATGTAGCACTGTCGGGTGAAGAAGAGCTCCGTGATTACTTGCCGGATACGGAGCAATTTACGCCAAAGGGTTTTATCAGCATGATTGACCGTTACCCCGTCCTGTTCGTGAAGCCGGATCTTGGCATGAAGGGACAGGGCGTCATGAAGGTTTATTATAAGGATGGCCGAATCGTCATTCGGACGGAGGACAGCCGTTATTCGTTCCAATCCGCGAAATTCGCGGCCATCAAGCTGAAGCAGTTGATCGGAACCAAGCGGTATCTTATGCAGCAGGGAATCGATCTGATTCAGATTAACGGGAACCCCATAGATTTTCGCATCCTTTTGCATTTGCGCCGGGACGATACGTGGAAGTTTTTTGGCGTTATGGGCAAGATGGCGGCGCCTAACCGGTTCGTGACGAATCATAGCAGCGGGGGGAAAGCGATCCGGCTGCATCAGGCGCTTGGCCTTACGAGGCAGGAATGCGAGCCGTGGGAGACGAAGCTTCGGGATATGGCGTTGAAGGTTGCGCGCGGGATGAAAAAGCATTTTCCGCTCATTACCGAGCTTGGACTGGATATCGCGATCGATACCGAGCACCGCGTCTGGCTGCTTGAGGCCAATACGAAACCGCAGTTCCAGCTGTTCCGCTATCATTCCAATCCCAAGCTGTACGCCCAGATCGCCTCTTCGGTGAAGCATATTAGAGGAGAGGGGTAGGGGGAGTTCTGTTGAACTTTCCTTAGCCGAATGATTGTTGAATTTGCAAATCATGGTTTATAATGGAACTAGCTAGAATAGCGTGTGAAGCACACCGCTCTTTTCCGTTGCTGACGGAAGGGGGCGGTTATTTTATTTTCTGGGGAGGATTTGTATGTTCGAGGCTTTTTACAAGGAGTGGCTGGCAGAGCAGCTGAAGGCAGGCAGCAGTGAGAGACAAAGGAAGCTTAAAGAGCATGGATACGCGGAGAAGTTATTCTTGGAGCAAGTGTGGTGGCCGGCAACCGGACGGACGGAGTATTTGCATGGCGAGTATGAGGTGAGCGATTTTAAGGATGGGGTTAGATTTCTGGACTTCGCTTACCTTCGTCATCCGCATAAGATAGCTATCGAGATTGACGGTTATGGACCGCATTGCCGGGATATCGACCGCCGGGGCTTCGCTGACCGCTTGCAAAGGCAGAATCATTTGGTGCTGGATGGCTGGACCGTGCTGCGTTTCTCGTTCGACGACGTGAAGGAACGTCCGAGACAATGCCAGCAGTTGCTACAGCAGCTGCTAGGGAAGCTGTACAGTCAGGAAGCAGGCCAGGAGATTACGCTGCATCAAAGGGAGATTATGCGGATTGTATCTTATCAACTAGATCCTGTATCGCCGGTGGAGGTGAGTAAGGCATTGGGGATTAGCACGCAGTTTGCGCGGAAGCTTATGCTGGATCTGGTAGATAAGCAGTATTTGATGTCAGCCTCCCATGGCGAACGTGTGCGTTATTATCGCCTTGGGAAGCGTAAGGCTTGAGCGTTAGAGCAAGCGGCGGGTCTTAACGATGTGCGGCATCGTTAAGGCTGTCGCGACAGCCGCAAACAAGGAGCTTAACGATACAGCAGATCGCTAAGCTCCCCCTCGGAGGAGTGCATCGCCTCTGAGGAGCCTCTGACCGACCATGATCAGCCCGTTTTAGCCTTCATATAGGTCGAATTGGGTCGAAAATTTTACTTTTGGTGAAATGTTAAAGTATGATGGATACATAAGAAGTTTTCGTGAGATTTTACCGTGGTATGGAGGGAATTCCCATTACGAACATGATGTTGAACGATGCAATGACGATGCTCAAGCTGACAAGCCGGACCTTTTACATTCCCATAAGCAAGCTGATACCGGAGTTGAAAGAAGCCGTGTCGTCCGCCTACCTGTGCATGAGAGCAATTGACGAGGTAGAAGACGACGAGAAGCTGCCGGCTCCGATCAAAAAAGAACTGCTGCTTGGAGCAGCGCAAGCGATGAAATCGCAAAATATCGAGGAATCGCTCCATCAAGTGTGGCAGCCTTACCGGGATAAGCTTCCCGAAGTTACGGTGAGGATGTCCGAATGGGCGCAGCTGTGTCCGGCAGGCATTGCGCCTACCGTATACAACTACATTACGATGATGGCTGAGCAGATGGCGGATTGGGTTGGAACCTCGTGGAATATCCGCACGGAAGAGGATCTGGACAAGTACACCTACAGCGTTGCCGGGATGGTAGGCGAAATGCTGTCCGATATCTGGCGCTGGTATGACGGAACGGAGACCGACCGCGTAAAAGCGGTTGCATTCGGCCGCGGCTTGCAAGCGGTTAACATTATGCGCAACCGGTCGGAGGATATGGAACGCGGCGTTGACTTCTTCCCGGATGGCTGGGACCTGAAGGACATGCTGCGTTACACCCGGCGCAATCTGAAGCTGGCAGATGAATATCTCGCGGATTTGAAAAAAGGTCCCGCGCGCACCTTCTGCCAAATCCCGTTGTCCCTTGCCCATGCAACCGTTAACCTGATTGCCGTCGGCGGCAATAAACTGACGCGGGACGCCGTGCTGAAGATCGTCAGCAAAATCAAGTAACTCCATACAAAAGAAAGTGCCCCACAGCACGGTGCTGTGGGGCTAAGTATTTATATTATTAAAAGGGGGGTTGAGTTCTATTATAGGCAATGTTCATTAAAGAAAGATGAACGTTACATTTCGAGTATGTTACAAATTTTAACCAAACAATTCCAATCGCTTAGATGAGCCTATGCCCGCCGTCCACATGCTGGACGGTACCGGTAACAAACGAGTTTTGGATCAGATAAAGCACGCATAACGCAACATCCGAAGCTGAGCCAATCCGCTTGGCGGGAAGCTTTCCGGCCACGGTATGATACAGCTGATTTCGCGCCTCCTCCGGCATTTTGCTTCGGGAAGGAGTGTCGATAATACCGGGAGAGACCACGTTGACCCTAATCGGGGCCAGCTCAAGCGCAAGCGTCTGTCCCAGGTTCGAGACAGCTGCGTTGACCGCGCCTAGAGTAGCTGAACCGGCCATCGCTTTATAAGCGACAACACCTGAAAATAAGGTAATGGACCCTCCGTCGGCAAGCTTAGCCGCACCGTATTTGGCCGCATAGTATTGTCCCCAGAATTTATTCTCGAACAGCTCGCGGGAACGGGCCGATTCGGTCTGAAGAAAAGGGCCGCCCGAGGTTTCGGCCGCGCTTACTACAAGATGATTCAGATTCCCAACCTTCTCGAAAAAGAGCTTCACTTGCTCCTCATCGGTTGTATCCAGCACATAAGCGGATGCGGCGGGACCCAATTGGTTGGCAGCCGCCTGAAGCTTAATCTCCGAACGGCTTGCAATAATCACTTCCGCTCCTTGCTCGATAACCTGCCGTGCCGTCTCCAGTCCTATCCCCGAGCTTCCCCCGATAATGGCGATTCTTTGATTGTGCAGCATGTTTTTATTCCTCCCAATTTGAATGGATGAGCGCTTCGCTCTTGCAATGAGCACAGCATAACGCCATTAATTCCGTTTGGGAAGTAGTGTTATTTTATTCATATAGTTACCGGAAAGTAAGTATTGTGCGGGGACGAGGCTAACGGGTTTATTTTATTTTTCAGCCAGTGTAAGGCCAAACCGTTTCAATTCGATAAAAATCCCCTCCAGCTGCCTGCCCCTCTCCGTTAACGTATACTCCACCCTAGGCGGCACCTCCGGATATACCTTACGCCCGATAATCCCTTTTGCTTCGAGCTCTTTCAGTCTGAGCGACAATGTCTTGGGGCTGATGCCTTCCATTCCTTTCAGCAGATCGCTGAAGCGTAACGTTCCCTCGATCAGGAGATCGCGGATAATAAGGAAGGTCCATTTGGTTCCTATGACGTCCAGCGCGGCTTCAATCGGACAAGGCTCGCCTGGTGTTCCTTTGTTTAATGCAACAGGTTCAATCACGTAGTCTCCATCCTTCCCTTGGCAAACTCTGTCTATTGCTCTCATAGTAGCATAATCGATCGCTCCGGAGGAGTAGATGTCCAAGCCGAATCGAGGGACGCGCATACGATAAAAGGCAGGTAATCTAGCAGCGAAAGGAGAGAGTCGGGATGGCAGCAAGGGGGAAAGGCAACCGGGAAAACCAGGTATATTCAAACCGGGTCGTACGTTCGGAGTTCGATAAGAATTGGAGAAGTGTTATTACGGGAAGCGGGTATTTCGTCTATATTGCGAAGAGAAACAATGCCCAAGTCACGGTTTTGCTTACAACGGGCGCGGAAAAACTCATTACTTTCAACAAAGGCGGCAAGGTATTCGTAGGCTCCGCTGGCGTCAGTCATTATACAAAGCCGCATTGGGTGAAAAACCTATAGCGGACTAACCTCTTGGAGCCTGAGCGTTGCGGTTTCCAAGGGGTTATTTTTATAGTAAGATGGGTTTGTTAGGATTCGGATGCAGGGAGAGATAGAGTCATGAACGATTTGATGAAGACATTGCTTGCACAGGAAGAGGAGCTTCAATTCGATTCCTTCACCAGTGAGGACGCGCTGCAATTAGGCAATATCGTGGTACAGCATGCGAAGGATGCAATCGGCAAAGGGATTGCCGTACATATCGAGAACGATGAGCATCCGCTGTATACCCACTACATGGCGGGTACTTCGAAGGACAATATTTATTGGGTGAATACGAAGAAAAATGTTGTGAACCATTTTGGCCACAGCTCTTTATATGTTGGCGAGATGTTCCGTGACCAAGGGACAACGTTCCCGGAAAGCTCGGGCTTGCCGCTGTCCGACTATCAAGGCGAAGGCGGATCGTTCCCGATTATCGTCCGCGGCCAAGGCAAAGTCGGCACGATTACCGTATCCGGTCTGACCGGCGAAGAAGACCATCAAGCGGCGGTAGACGGCATCCGCAAGTTTTTGAAGAAGTAGCAGGGCGGTACTATGAATAGACACCTCCGTTTAATCGTCCCGATTAGGTATGGAGGTGTTTTTATGTTTGCCTGCGGTTGAAAGGAGATAGTCCGGATGAGGGCGAAAGCTATTTTTCTTGATTTTTACGGGACGCTGGTGCATGAAGACGACGATATTTTACCGCCGATTTACGATCAGATCCGGGCAAGCATGGAGACCTCTAGCGAGACTGGCGAGATTGGTCAATATTGGTGGAAAACGCTGTCGGGCTTGTTTGATGCCAGCTTCGGCGATCGGTTTAAGCCACAGCGGGAGCTGGGGCTTCTGTCTCTTGCCGAGACGCTGGCGCATTTCGGGTCGGATTGTTCGGCGGAGCAGCTGATCCGCGGGCAGTTTGATCACTGGATGAAGCCGGAATTGTATGAGGACACCCTGCCTTTTCTCTCGACCTTCAGCCATCTTCCGATTTATATTTTATCCAATATCGATACGGCGGATATTGCGGCAGCGGCAATGTTTCATGGGATAAAAGTAACGGACATCATTACCAGCGAGGATGTACGGGCTTATAAGCCGCGTCCGGAATTGTTCCTTGAGGGCATGAAGCGCTGCGGTCTAAAGCCTTCGGAGATTGTGCATATCGGTGACTCCTATAGCAGTGATGTTATCGGAGCAGGCAGGCTTGGGATTCAGACGATCTGGCTGAATCGGCTCCATAAACGGCAGCCGCAAGGGCCTGAGCCGGATTATGTTTGTCACGATTTAAAAGCGGCTGAAAGATGGCTGCTGCAGAGTAAGGAAGACGTAGCGAGATAATAAGCAGTTGCAGGAGGATCAAGATGGACAAGCCGCTGACTGGCGTGGGTGCAACTTACGAGCATAGCAAGCTGCTCGCGGACAGCTACCGGAGATGGACGGGGCAGGAGTTGGTGCCCGTTGAGAATAGCAGGGAGAAAGGGCTGGAGGAGCTGCTGTTTACGGCTCCGAGAGTGATTTTGTCGCATGGGACGGAAAGCGATCCGGTGCTGAATTACGGCAACCGCATGGCACTGGAGCTGTGGGAGATGACGTGGGAACAGCTTACGAGCACGCCTTCGCGGCTCACGGCAGAGCCGATGGAACGGGCTGAACGGGACCGGTTTTTTACGCAGGTGACGGCAAACGGTTATGTCGATAACTATACCGGTATCCGGATCTCCAGATCGGGACGGAGGTTCTATATCGTTAACGCTACGGTGTGGAATCTGGTGGATGAGCAGGGGATTTACAGAGGACAGGCGGCGACCTTCCTGGATTATAAGTACTTGTAGGGTTCTCTGCGCTGCAACCTTTAATTGTTAAGGCTTGTCCCGTTATTTATCTAGTTACAAGCTGCTGGCGAGAGATTTATACTAGGAAGAGATTAGCTGACAGGAGATGAGTCTAAGTCGTTATGTTAATTCAATCCGTTAATACGTCCAGCAAGGCTGTTGCTTTTACGTTTGATGATGGACCCAATCCGGTGTACACGCCGGAGCTGCTGGAGATTTTCGCTGAAGCCGGGGGAAAAGCAACCTTCTACATGATCGGCGAGCAAATCGCTGCTCATCCGGAGGTAGCGAGGCTTGTCCATGAGCAGGGGCATGAGATCGGCAACCATTCGTATACGCATCCCAATATGACCGAGCTGTCGGATGAGGAATTGGAAAGCGAGCTCTCGCGTACAGAGGAGCTTATCAAGCAAGTTACGGGAACGCGGGCTGCAACGATGCGTCTGCCTTACCTGGCAGGGGATGAGAGAGTGCAGGCGATTCTTGAACGCGAGGGATATCCGTCTATTGGCGCTTTGAACATGGATGCGAAGGATTGGGATATGCCGGGCGTTGACCATATCCTCGAAACGACGCGCAGGGAAGTGCGCAATGGCAGCATCTTGATCTTCCACGACGGATTTGGCGACCGTTCGCAGTCGGTGGAAGCGGTGCGCGTGCTGACGAAGGAGCTGACGGCGAGCGGGTACCGGCTGGTAACCGTAAGCGAGCTGCTTCGCTTGGCCGAGTAGAACGGCCCGGGAAGCTTAACGATGCCGGACATCGTTAAGGCGGTTAAAAGGGCATAAGCCGGGAGGCTTAACGATGCTCGACATCGTTAAGCACATAAAAAGTCATGGCCCTCCCGCTGATTGTTCAGCGGGAGGGCCATGACTTTTCTATTTATTCGGTTGCAGGAGGACGTTTGCCGTTCTGCAGATCTTTTATCGAGTAGCCAAAGTCCATTTGAAGGTGGGGATAATCCTTGAAGCTTGTCCAGTCTCCGCCCCAGGCAAAGCCAAGCTTTTTGGCTGCCGAGACGACCTCCATCCAGTCGGACTTGCCGTTGCCGTTGCCGTCGTATTCCATATCCCAGATCACATCGCCATCCGGCTTAACAAGCGCGAAATCGACCGCGAGGCCGTAGTTATGGTAAGATGCGCCGCCTTTGACATTGGTGACCACTTGCCCGGGTTCGGACCGGCCTTTCTTGTAAAGGGCGTTCTGTTCTTCGCTTGAGCGGAAATCGTCGGTGATCATAATTTTGATACCCAGCTTGCCGGTCTGGGCAACAAGCTCATCTGCCTTCTCGGCAACAATCGGGTGAAGGCCGGCTATTTCCGTGCTTTTTGCCGGTGCCTGCTCCCGGGCAGGCGCGGGATGATCCTGAACGGATTGGATCCATCGCCAGCCCATCACGATAATCGCAACCAATACGAGCGAGGTCATAACCCGGCTTCGCTTCTGCTTCTGTTCCGGCCTGACATACGGCTGACCTATTCGGCCAACGGTCGTATTTTGCCGTGCCAAAGGTTCGGGCATTTCTTAACTTCTCCTCTCCAGCTGTCCTTTTCTCTCTCTTAATCTATGAATCTCTCTATTAGCATGCGCAATTATGTAAGCTCCTAAACACTCGGATTGTCTCATTGTAGCACAGTTCGACATTCGCTGGCCCCCGTCCGGGGTAGGGGAATGCGGCAGCCCGGGCATGTCCCGCCGGGTTTTCAACGGGCTTCCAAATTGATAAGGGGCATGTACAAAAGGGAGCCGCGATAGAAGTTCTCTCATAGGCACCCGGCATAAGGCCTGTTCCGTTCGTTAAGCCACTTCCTTCGCAAAACGCACAAAAGGCCCATCGAAATGGGCCTTTTGCTTACGGATTAAGCTTCGTATGCTGCCGGGATGATTCGTGCAGATAAGCTAGGGATTAATAAAATTTACCAAAGCCACAACCGCAAATAATGATCACCAACAGTATAAAAAGCACCAGGATGAAACCTGTAGAGTTAACACCACCAACGTAACCGGACATTCTACATGCACCTCCTTACGTCTTGAGTACTCTATAACTTATGACGGTTTGCTCCAAGGTGCGTGGGTGTTTGTTCCTGGGGCATTTGACCAATTATAAATGCAGCCCGATGACGCTTGTACCGGAAGTACGGCTGCACCGCCACCAAAAGCCGATTGCCATTTTCTTGCCGATGAACCCTCGCCTGAACTTTGTTACCATTAGAGAATCATGATCTAATCTATTATTCTTTAGGGGGACATTCTCTTGTTTACTGGCAAGTTTAAGAGATGGGTCGCGGGAGCTGCAGCATTGTCCTGCCTAATGGGAATCGTTCCAACCGTTGATGCAGCCAGCACGGACAAGCTGCCTTTTGACGATATTGCGGGCAGCTTTGCCAAGGACTCTATCATTCGCTTATACGACAAACAGATATTATCGGGTACTTCCGCTAGAACCTTTTCGCCCAAAAAACCCGTTACCCGGGCGGAATTCATTACGATTCTGGACCGCGTACTCGGGATTAAAACCGTTCACGGCGAGATCAATCCGTTTAAGGATATGAAGGCAAAAGACTGGTACTACGACGCGGTTACGGCTGCCGTCCAGATTGGCCTGGTGGATGGGACAAGCGCTCATACCTTCGAGCCGTCGAAGCCCGTGACAAGGCAGGAAGCGGCAATAATGCTAATTCGGGCATTCAAGCAATCCGGCGTATCCGGCGATACCTCGTATTTCGCCGACGCTGACAAGATCGCGGATTGGGCGGATAGGGCAGTTGGCGCGGCGCTTGAGCTTAACCTGATGGCCGGAGACGCTAAAGGTAATTTCAATCCCGCAGAAGGGATGACCAGACAGGAAACAGCCGCTGTCATCGACCGTGCTCTGCAAAATGCAAAGTGGGCTTCCGCCCTTGCGAAATCGCAGTCCTCAACCCGCATCCAGCTTGGCTGGCAATACGGCCAGACGGCGGCCCAATACGAGCAGTCCGTTCTCCAAGCAAACGTTACGAGTTTATCCCCGCGCTGGTATTTCTTCGATCCGGCCGGAGCTGTGGCAGACTATACGGATCAGTCCCTCGTGAGCTGGGCAAGTAAAAACAAAAGACAAATTTGGGCGATGGTCGGCAACCGCTCGAATCAGGAAGTGACGCATCAGAATTTGTCCAATGCGACGTACCGCGGTAAAGTGGTCGATCAGCTTGCGGGCTATGTGCAGAAGTACGGACTGAAAGGACTGAACATTGATTTCGAAAATGTCGCTCCCGCCGACCGTGCTTATATGACCGCTTTTGTCAGCGAGCTTAGCGCGAAGCTGCATAAGGTTGGCGCCGTCGTCTCTGTATGCGTATCGCCTGACCTTGGCAGCGACTGGACGGAAGGCTTCGATTATAAGGCGCTTGGCGCCTCGGCCGACTACATGGTGTTGATGGCTTACGACGAGCATTGGAGCACCAGTCCAATTGCGGGCTCAGTCGCCTCGCTGCCTTATGTGGATTATGCCATTGCCAAGATCCTGGAGGAAGTGCCCGCAAACAAGGTCATTCTGGCGCTGCCTTATTACAATCAAGAATGGGTCACGGATAAGACCGGTAAGGTAACGGCAACAGAATTGACGCTTATTGAGCAAAATAACATCGTCCGCAACCGTTCGCTGCTCCCGGCATGGGATGCATCGGTTTCGCAATATACCGCCTCGTATCAGCTTAACGGCCTTAAGCATCAGTTCTGGATCGAGGATGGACGTTCGCTTGCCGCCAAATATAAAAAGGCTATGGATTATAACCTGGCCGGCCTTGCCTATTGGTTCATGGGAGGAGCCAGCACCGATATTTACACCAGTCTAAGCAATGCCGAAAGGTTCTATGGGTTAAATTTTAATTAGCTTATGGATTCATGCTCTTATTTATTTACTCGATTAACAATAAAAGAACGCTTCCCGTACCATGCGGGGAGCGTTCTTTTTGTTCTGGCGCGATTTCATGATGAGTTCTTTACGTATTCCAGGAACATCCCTTTAAGGATGAGCAACTGCGGCCTGGATTCGAGATCCGATTCAAAGAGCAGAATGTTGTTCTGCAGCGACAGCTGCCGCGAAAAATGGCCAAAGCTGTTCATGATCGTCGTAAGCGTCTCTTTGATCTGCAGATCCTGGCGGATCGAGCGATCCTCGATGCCAGATTGTACAATAGCCGCGAAATGCAACGAGATCCGCCGATGCAGGGCTACAAACGTCTCCATGTCCTCGACCGGCTCCTGGGAATGGGCAGCGTAGCTGTCGAAGTCGACCATAAATTTGGCGCTAGCGCGGTTATGCTCCTCGATAAGGAAGTCGAATAGCCGTTCCAGCTTGTCCAGACAAGACAGCGGCAGAGCGGCGGTTGCCATAAAGGCGTCATGAATCGGCTGCAGCAGCTTGGTTGCCACCGCAACGATCAGCTTTTCCTTCTTCGGAAAATACCGAAACAGCGTAGCGATGCCGATATTGGCCGCGTCCGCGATATGCTGCATGGTGGTTTTCTCGATGCCCCGGCGGATAAACTCTTGCTCGGCCGCCTCTAGAATCGCCAGCAGCCTCTGCTGTTTGCCGTCGCTCCGTTCTTTCTCGTACCGTTCTTTTGCATCCATTTGTCGTTACCTTTCATTGGCTAAGCAGCCATCAATTATATGGGTATTATAACGATGCCAACTCCTTCTAGGCAAGAAGCATTGCGCCTTGCCGAACATGGTGATATAGTTTATATCATAGTGATATACACACTATCATTTTATTATTCGGGGAGAGATGATCCATGAGTCGTCTAGCAGATAAAGTAGCTATTATTACAGGCGCGGGAAGCGGCATGGGCCGGGAGGAAGCATTATTGTTCGCCCGCGAAGGCGCGAAGGTGGTTGCAACCGATATTAATGAGGCAGCGGTGCTTGCCGTCGTGAAGGAGATTGAGGCGGAAGGCGGCGCAGCAACGGCAATCGCGCACAATGTTGCGTCCGAGGAGCAGTGGATGAGCGTTGTCGCGGCGGCGATAGAGGCTTATGGCCGAATCGATATTCTCGTTAACAATGCGGGTATTTCGTTTGCGGTCGGCATGCTGGATACCACGGTCGAACAATGGGATAAGGTCATGAATATTAACCTATCGAGCGTGTTTCTCGGGATGAAGCACGTCGTGCCTCATATGCAGGAAAATAACGGCGGTTCGATTGTAAACATCTCGTCGATTGCCGGCATTACCGGGAGCCAAGGCGCTGGCGCTTATACGGCATCGAAGGGCGCTGTCCGCATGCTGAGCAAGGCTGCCGCCGTTGATTACGGCAAGGACAATATCCGCGTCAACTCCGTGCACCCGGGCTTTATCGAGACGCCAATGAGCAAGGAGTTCGTGGGCAACGAGCAAATGCTCGCCTGGTTCCTGTCCCAGACCGCATTGCCGCGCGTAGGACAAGCGGTTGAGGTTGC
Organism: Paenibacillus sp. ATY16; assembly: GCF_003399985.2. Classification (NCBI taxonomy): domain Bacteria; kingdom Bacillati; phylum Bacillota; class Bacilli; order Caryophanales; family Paenibacillaceae; genus Paenibacillus; species Paenibacillus sp. ATY16. The sequence goes on from NZ_NMOK02000033.1 coordinate 280,871, forward strand.
GAAGGCGGTCCTGTTCCTCGCGTCGGATGACGCATCGTACCTGACCGGCATCGAATTGCCTGTCGACGGCGGCGTGACGGCGAAGTAAAAGAACGGAAATGATAGCGGGCTTACATTTCTCCCGCGAAGCTTGTCTAAGAACCACGCTGAAGGCGAATAACGCCCGGCGTGGTTCTTTTGCTTGAAGCTATTTTGTGCCATGATATGATTATGCTTACGGAGCAAGACGCTGAAAGGCGGCAGCAATTCATTTGTTCGGAGGTGACGGGGTGTATTCTGATATTCAATTCGCAAGCGACCGGCCGGTATCGATGCAGGTCAAGGATTATATGAAACGGCTGATGATTACAGGCGCGCTGCAGGCGAATCAGAAGCTCCCGTCGACGCGAGAGTTAAGCCTCTTGATGAATGTTGGCCGCAACACTATCGTGACCGCTTATGCGGATCTGGTGGATGAAGGATTCATATACGCCGTAAAAGGCAAAGGCAACTTCGTCGCGCAATCGGCGGGCGGCGTTGCGGCGGAAGAGGGCACCGGCAAGCAGCTGGACTGGAGCGAGAGGATCAATGATCTGGCCCGCGCGGCGGAAGAGCATGATCTGATGAAGCATGGCATCCGCGCGAAGCGGGGGGCTATTTCTTTTACGAGCATCGCTCCGGATGAAAAGCTCTTCGATCTGCAAAACGTGAAGCGCGCATTCCTCGACCGGATGTCGCTGGAAGGCAACATTATCCTGAATTACGGCTACGCCAAAGGGTATAAGCCCCTGATCGATTTCCTGATGCGTTACATGGAGAACAAAGGCGTCGATCTGGCCGGCAAGGATATGCTCATTACGAACGGTTTTACGGAAGGGTTCGACCTTGTCCTGTCGGCGCTTGGGAAGCGCAGCGGACACGCGTTATGCGAGAACCCGACTCATCATACCGCAATTAAAAATTTAAAGATGCACCAATTCGCCATTACGGGCGTAGATATGGAGCCTGACGGCATTAGCCTAGAACAGCTGGAAGGGAAGCTTGGCGGGCAGGAATTCGACCTCGCTTATCTTGTTCCTTCGTACCATAATCCGACGGGGATCGTGATGTCCCACGAGAAACGGGCGGAAACGGTGCGGATGCTGAACGACCGCCGGATTCCGATTATCGAGGACGGCTTTAATGAAGAGCTTCGTTATTCAGGCGCTCATGTGGCCCCTCTGCTCGCTTACGGCGGCAACCGCAATAACGGAACGATTTATTTGGGCAGCTTCTCCAAAATTCTGTTCCCCGGCCTGCGCGTCGGATGGATTCTGGCGGATAAGGAGCTGATCGACTATCTGGAAAGCGTCAAACGCGCGCGCACCATTCATACGTCGACTCTTGATCAATCGCTACTCTATCAATATCTTCATAATGGCAACTTCGAGAAATATCTGAAGCGTGCGAAGGCGGAATACAAGCGCAAATACGAACTGGCCGTGGAGAGCTGCAAGACGTATCTGCCGCTGGAAAGGCTGTCAGGCGACGGCGGGCTTCATTTGTTTGTCGAATTCGGAGAGAGCTTCTCCACTAGGGAGCTGCTGCAGGCCTGCACGGAGCAGGGCGTACTGTTTACGCCCGGCGATATTTTCTACACGGACGGCGGCGGCCGCCATGCGATGCGGCTCGGCTTCTCCCGCGTCTCCGACGAGAATATCGTCATAGGGATCCAAAGGATCGGGGACGCTGCGAAAGCTATGCTCGGGAAGTGATTTGCAGGGAGCAAAGCATATGCTTTCGAAGTAATTTTGCTCGTGAATTTAATATTTGAATCATTCTGTACTCACAACATTTTCAGGAGGCTTATTAACAACATGATGAAAATCGGCGTTATTATGGGCGGCATTTCGTCCGAGAGAGAAATTTCTTTATTGACGGGGCAAGAAATGATCGCGAATCTGGATCGCGGCAAATACGAAGTTGTGCCGATCGAGATTAACACGAAACGCGACTTGATCGATAAAACGGCCGGTATCGACTTCGCGCTGCTCGCTCTTCACGGCAAATACGGCGAAGACGGTACGGTGCAAGGCACGCTGGAATCGCTTGGCATTCCTTACTCGGGCTGCGGCGTGTTGTCGAGCAGCGTAAGCATGGATAAAGAGCTGGCTAAAAAGCTGATCCGCTTTGACGGCATCCTGACAGCCGATTGGATTAACGTCGCCAGCATGGAGGAGCTTGCCGCGGCAAACGTGGAGCGCCTTGGCCTGCCGGTTGTCGTGAAGCCGAATTCGGGCGGCTCGAGCATTGCTACGCGTCTGGTCAAAACGCAGGAGGAAATCGCGGAAGCGGTAGCCGAAGCGTTGAAGTGGGATGACTCCGTTATGATCGAGCAGTTCGTGGGCGGGGAAGAAATCACATGCGCCGTCCTGAACGGCAAGCTGCTTCCAATCGTATCGATTAAAGCCAACTCGGAGTTCTTCGATTTCGACTCCAAGTACCAGGATGGCGGAGCGACGGAAGAAGTGATCGAATTGCCGGCCGACGTGCAGGCCCGCGTCGAAGCGTCCGCGCTTGGCTGCTACAAGTCGCTGAAGTGCAGCGTGTATGCGCGTATCGATATGATTATCGCAAACGGTGTTCCGTACGTTCTGGAAGCGAACACGCTGCCGGGTCTGACGAAGAACAGCTTGCTGCCTAAGGCGGCTAAAGCGGCTGGCATCAAGTTCAGTGAGCTGCTTGACTACATCATCGATTATTCTCTAGAGGAACGTAAAGAGAAATAATCGGCCAGGGAGAGGATTAACCATGTTGACGACGAGCACATGGGTGACGCCGCTAGTCCGCGATTTGCCGCCATCGGGCATTCGCAAGTTTTTTAACGCGGCTGAGGGAAACAAGGAAATCATATCGCTAGGGGTTGGTGAACCCGACTTCGCAACGCCTAAGGCGGCCAGAGAGGCCTGTATCCGGGCGCTCGAGCGGGGCCGGACGATGTATACGCCTAACGAAGGCCTTATGGAGCTTCGGGAGGAGATTGCAGCGTACTTGGACAAAAGCTTTGGAGTCCGCTACGAACCGGCCAAGGAAGTGCTGGTCACGGTAGGCGGCAGCGAAGCGATTGACCTGGCGATGCGGGCTCTTCTTGAGCCCGGCGATGAAATGATTATTCCGGTTCCCGGTTACATTGCTTACGCGCCGATCTGCAAGCTGAACGGAGGGGTGCCGGTTGAACTGGAGATGACGGCCGCCCAGTCGTTCAAGCTTACGGCAGATGCGCTCAGGCAGGCGATAACTCCCCGTTCCAAGGTGCTCTTCGTCAACTTCCCCAGCAATCCGACCGGAGCGGTTATGTCCTACGAGGATTGGCTGCCGATTACGAAGCTTGTGGAAGAGCATAACCTCATCGTATTGTCCGATGAGATCTATGCGGAGCTGACTTACGAAGGCAAGCATGTCAGCTTCGCGTCCCTGCCGGGGATGAAGGAGCGGACGGTGGTCATCAGCGGCTTCTCCAAAGCTTTTGCCATGACGGGAATGCGGGTCGGCTACGCTTGCGGCGGTCAGGAGCTGATCGCGGCGATGACCAAGATCCATCAATATACCGCCCTCTGCGCGCCGATTGTTGGCCAGGTTGCCGCGATCGAATGCCTGCGCAGCTGCATGGAGGATAAGGACGAGATGGTAGAGGCGTTTAACCAGCGGCGGCGGATGTTCGTGAAAGGCTTAAGCGAGCTGGGGCTCGCTTGCCGGGATCCGCAAGGCGCGTTCTACGCTTTCCCGTCCATTGCTGCAACCGGGCTCAGCTCGGAGCAGTTCGCTACGCGGCTCCTTCAGCAAGCGAAGGTAGCCGCAGTGCCCGGCTCCGTATTCGGCCGGGGCGGCGAGGGCTTTATCCGCTGCTCGTATGCTTCCTCGACATCGAACCTGTCGGAGGCGTTGGAGCGCATCGGCCGCTGGATGCGGACGGCGATGTAAAGTGTAGCCTTGGGGCTGTCTCTTGAGCGGCAGGCTGGCAATAGGCGAGCCTGCCGCTTTTGCGTAGCTGCTTAGGTGCACGACGATGCTGCAAGGGGATGCAGTATACTGGACTGGAAATGGGTATACCCTGTGTCGGGCGTGTATGCTGCACGAAATGCAGCCATATACGCCCGATATGACGCTCCGGTGGTGCACCGTATCATCGCATGCGTCTGAGCTGGCGTCTCGAGACGCCATATGCCTCGCAGAATGCAGAATGCAAGCCATTGTAAGCCCAGAGTGCCATATCCTGCACAGAATGCAGCATATACGTCCGATATGGCGCTCTGGAGTACCGTATGTTGCACAAAATGCAGTATATTGGTCTCGCTGGGGCTTATTTAGGCGGTTTCGGATGGGATATCCTGCATATTGTGCAGGATATCCCGGACCTTCGGGCGAGCATGCGGCAATATACTGCAAATCGTGCAATATGAGCCTGGCTGCCGACGTATGCAGCCGCAAATCTATGCGCACTAGTAAACAGGTTATTTCGACGAATCAGTCCGCTCGGGTTGGTAAGCCGGAATAACCTGTTTTTGCGTCTATAGCAGCGGTTATTTGCAGAATACGGAGCAGGTATGATAGGTTGGAGAAACATAGTTTAGTTGGAGAGCTGGTGATTCTATGCCTATCCATATCGGGCTTGCGGGCTGGGGAGACCAGGACGCGCTGTACGGCCCAAACGTAAAAGCAAAAGACCGTTTGAAGGAATACGCGAAGCATTTCCCGCTGGTCGAGGTGGACAGCAGCTTCTATGCGATACAGCCTCCGGAGAGGTTCGCCAAGTGGACGGAGGAGACGCCGGAGTCGCTGCATTTTATCGTCAAGGCGTATCAAGGTATGACCGGACATCAGCGTGGTCCTGCGGCAGCGGCTGCTGCGAATGATCCGGACAGCACGTTTGCGGCCTTTTGCGACTCGATTATGCCGGTGATGGAAGCGGGGCGCCTCAGAGCGGCTTTGTTCCAGTACCCGCCTTGGTTCGACTGTACCCGGGACAACGTACGTGTTCTGCGGGAAACGAAGCGCCGGATGGAAGGGATCCCCGTCGCTCTCGAGTTCCGTCATCAAAGCTGGTTCACCGAGGAGTACCGGCAGCGTACGCTGGACTTCATGCGCCGGGAGGGCTGGGTGCACAGCGTATGCGACGAGCCGCAGGCGGGTCTAGGGTCGATACCAACCGTGCTCGAAGCGACGGATGAAGCCATGACGGTTGTCCGGTTCCACGGCCGTAACGCCAGCGGCTGGAACCAGGGCGGAGCGCCGAACTGGCGGGATGTCCGGTATTTGTATCGCTACAATTCGGACGAGCTGCGGCAATGGGCGGAATACCTTCAACAGCTGCAGCAGCAAAGCGAGCATATTTGCGTGATCTTTAACAATAACTCCGGCGGCGATGCGGCGGATAACGCGAAGCAGATGATGGCGCTGCTCGGACAATTGAGGCCGGACGGCCGGGATCCGCTGGAGCCGCGCGAGGAACCGCCGCAATATGAGCAGCTTGATCTTTTTTAACCAACTTACCTAAAGAGAAAGCATGAAAGAGGCAGTCCCTTGAAAAATAGAAGAACGCTGTATATCCTCACGATTGCCGTATCTATCGGATTTATCGGATATACGACCTTTACGAATTTTATCTACGATCCCGAAGCGAGCCGCTTCCTGCGACATAAGACCGGATTGAAACATGTGTCGCTATGGTTAACTGTTATGGATGTGCACATTGTGGCGGCTTGCGCGGCCATGATTGCCGGACTTATTAACTTCTCCAAACGGATAAGAGAGCGCAGCGCCGAGCTGCATCGAATACTCGGCTATACTTACGTGCTGGCTGTGGCCATTGTTGATCTGAGCTCCGGTTATATGGCTCCGTCCTCTACGGGCGGAAGAGTCAACAGTATTGCGTTTAATTTTATCAACATGATTTGGCTTGTTATCACCGTAATTGCGGTTGTGAAAATCCGTAAAGGAAAAGCGGCGGAGCACCGCAAATGGATGATTCGAAGCTATGTATTCGTATTCACCAATTTGTTCACCCACCTGATCACGGCAGCCCTGCATAACGGTATCGGGGTGGATTATACGCTGAGCTATACGATCGCCATTTACAGTACGATTGTGCTGCTGCTTTTGCTCGCGGAGCTTGTGATCAGGCAGCTAAAAACAGACCCGGAAAGGCCATGAAGCTGGCTGGACCGGGTCTGTTTGTTTTTTTCGCGCGGAATGAAACTAATCCTCCCGCTGCGTTGTCTAATGTCTGAGAGGTGAAAAATTTGGAAAATAGCTATTGGAGTTATATAGACCGCATGGATGCCTCCGGACTAAGAGAGCTGATGGATACGTACGGCCAGGATGTATGGAATCTGGCTTATATCATTACGCGAAGGCATGATCTGGCCGACGATATTGCGCAGGACGTGTTTCTGAAGGTCTATCAGACCATCGGCTCGTTCCGCGGAGCTTCCTCGATCCGAACCTGGCTGCTCGCGATGACAAGGAATACGGCAATTAATTATAAAAGAACGGCCTTTATGCGCCGGGTGCTGCTTGTCGGCAGAAGTGCTGCCCAAGACGGGGAAAGTCCGTCTGCGGAGCAGGAAGCTTTAAGGCTGGCGTTCACGTCCGAGCTATGGAATGCCGTTCTGGAGCTGCCCGTTAAGCTGCGGGAGGTGCTTGTCCTCCATGCGAAATACGAGCTGACGACAAAGGAAATCGCTGACGCGCTGGGCCTGCCGGAGGGGACGGTCAAAACGAGGCTGTCGAGGGCGCGCAAGCGGATGAGCAGCAGTTGGAAGGGGAGTGCCGCGTATGAATGAGAAGCAGCCGGAATGGTATCGTGAGTTGCGGCGGGGACCGCATGTCCAGCCGACTTTTACGAGGGAGAAGAAGGAAGCGATTGTGCGCCAGGCGGATGCGCTCGACCGTGGGGAGAAGAGGAGAAGGCGCGGGAGGTTTCGTTTATCGTGGGCTGCCGTGTCTTTTGTTGTAATAGCCGTGATTGTTGCCGTTGCGTTCCGGGAGGACGTTGGAGCACCTGGAGGAAACGGGGGAAAAGGGTTGGCGCCTGATTCGAGTTCGACAGTGACGCCGTCGCCGGATGCTTCGCCAAGTTCTACTCCAATACCAAAGGGGCAATTTTTCGTTATCCCGTCCAGGCAGGACGGTTATCTCAAGGATGCCTTGCCGTTCTCGACGGAAGAGGTTAAGAAGATTTGGGTGAAGGAAACGCTGATACCTCAAGACCGTATGTATGTTATTCTGCAAAATCTAAATGGGCTTGAGATGACGAAAGCAGCTTCGGCTGATAAGACGTTAAGCGAGGAGAGCTTAATCCGTTTCGAAACGGCTGATTCGGTGTACAGAATCCCGTACGATGTGAACACAAACGAGTATCTTTTAGGCGGACGCCGTTATTATGCGGATGATCAGGTTATGCTGCTGATGCATGGCATTCTGCAGCCGGATTCGAAGCTGGCGCAGCTTGACCGGATGTTCGAGCAGGCTCGGCTGGAAATGGAGAGCCACGAAGGCGGGATTGACGATAGCTTCTCTTATAAAGGAGAAAGGCTGACCGTAGCCAACAAATCTTATAACGAGTGGGAGCAGCTGCTGCTGCTTAGAAGCAGCGTCCAGCCGACTCAACTCGGACATTATTATGAGGATGCCGTTCAGGCAGTAGGCACTGTGGCCGAATATAGCGACGGGGTTATGCAGCTCAATCGGAGTATCGTGTTTCTGGACAGCAATCATGCGACACAGGATGGTCTTGCCGTCGGCATGTCGAAGGAAGAGGTTATGCAGAAGCTTGGCAAGCCGAATTTGCAGCTGGATTCCAAGTGGAGCTACAAAATCGGCGACTATTTGAAATTCCATCTTTATTTTGACCACAATAAGATTAAGTACATCGAGCTCAGTCAACCTCTGTAACTTACGGGATGAGGAGAGATGGGGATGAGAAAAAGGATTCTAACCGCTGTTGTTGTAACGATCGGCGCGCTTTTGCTGGCCTCTTGCGAGGGCGGCAAATCATCGGTCAAAACAGGCGGTGCGCAGGTATCGGGGGAGCGGACTCCCTACAAAGTTGTGGCCGAGAAGCTGCAGGCACCGTGGGTAATCGCTTTTGACGGCGATGCGATCTATGTCAGCGAGAGGGACGGCAATGTCGTACGGGTTGCCGAAGGCAAGTCGACGAGAATGCCGGTCCATTTCAATAAGAACGTGCATGCCCAAGGGGAAGGCGGTTTTCTGGGATTTGTGCTTGCTCCGGATTTTCAGGCATCGAAGGAGGCTTTTGCTTACCATACGTATGAGGAAAACGGGAAAATCTTAAACCGAATTATTGTGCTTAAGCTGGAGAAGGATGCCTGGGTAGAATCGAGGGCGCTGCTTGAAGGCATTCCGGGTTCGTTTAATCATGACGGCGGCCGGATGGCGATTGGGCCGGACGGTTTGCTGTACGTGACCACCGGAGATGCCGGTCAGGAAGAATTGGCACTGGATAAGAACAGTCTCGCCGGCAAAATCCTCCGGATGAAGCTGGACGGTTCGATTCCGCCTGGCAATCCTTTTCCGGATTCCTATGTGTACTCCTACGGGCACCGGAATCCGCAAGGTCTTGCGTGGAGCAGCTCGGGCATGCTGTTTGCCGCGGAGCACGGCCCGTCGGGTAATCCCGGCGGACATGACGAGATTAACAGTATCGTACCAGGCGGCAATTACGGCTGGCCGGTTGTGATTGGAGGGCAGCACCGGGAGGGCATGATTGACCCGGTCTATCATACGGGCGAGGATACGATTGCTCCTTCGGGCATAGCGATGGAATCGGGCAATAATCTGCTGGTGGCCACCCTTCGGGGAGAGAAGCTCCTGAGGTACAATACGCTGACGAAAAAGATGTCGGTTGTGCTTCAGAATGAAGGCAGGCTGCGGGATGTGCGCGTTCATAACGGCGATATTTATGTCATAACGAATAATACGGATGGAAGAGGGATACCATCTGATAAGGATGACCGGCTGCTGCTTTTGGCGAAATAAGGTTGTTGACAGGAAACCATTTGGTTTCCTATAATGAAAAACGAAACCATATGGTTTCCTAATTAGTGATGACGACATGTTATTAAATAATCGGAGGTATGAATCATGAGTAACGGAGTTAATACATTGCCTGACGTACGTCAGACGGTTCAAGTAAATGCACCTATTGAAAAGGTATGGAACGCGGTATCCACGAGAGAAGGAGTCTCGGCCTGGTTTATGGCTCCAAGCGAAAGCTTTAAGCCGGAGGTAGGCAACGAATTCCATCTGGAAGCCGGCCAGTTCGGCCAGTCTCCTTGCAAAGTAACGGAGGTTGATCCTCCGAACCGTCTGACCTTCAACTGGGGCAAGGACTGGACGCTGACCTTTGAATTGAAGGAGCTGGAAGGCGGTAAAACCGAATTTACGCTGATTCACGGCGGCTGGGATGCGGACAAGGTTACCGAGTTCAACCAACCGCATCCGCAAGTACGCGAGCATATGGCCGGCGGTTGGGCTGGCATCGTGAAGAAGTTTGCAAGCTATGTCGAAGGACAATAATCTCGCTTCCGAGCCCAAGCATGACGTCTTCCAAGCGATTGCCGATCCAACCCGCCGCAGCCTGCTGCAGCTGTTAGTCGATCAGGAAATGCCGGTCAACGTCATTAGCGCCCATTATTCCATGAGCCGGACCGCCGTATCGAAGCATCTGCGCGTGCTGGCGGAAGCGGGCCTTGTGAAGGAGCGCAAGGTAGGGCGCGAGACGCGATACAGGCTGGAGCCGGAACCGCTGCTCGAGCTGAAGCGCTGGCTCAGCTACTACGAACGGTTCTGGGAGAACAAGCTGCAGGCGCTCAAGCGATTTGTCGAAGAAGACATGCCGGCGGGCGAGCCGTCAGGTCCGCTTAAGGTGATTGAAGGCAAACCCCAAGAATAAAAGAATCCGCGATTGGACGAGCTTAGGCTCGTACCGGTCGCGGCTTTTTTTCGTTGCCTTGGTTGGCGGGCCTCACTATTCTTAAGGGTAGAGTGGAGCCGGTGATCCGGCACGCTTCTCAAGCTGCCGCGTTATGGAAAGTTTTCGCTCCATACTGGAAATCAACAAGCCTGCTGGCTTACAATAGACGGGATAAGTGAGCGGCTTAAGGTAGTTAGGCCGGTCGGGTGATAATTCTTTATGCTTTCGAAGCAAGAATCATCACGACAGGTGGTCGGGTGATAATTCTTTAAGGTTATGCTTTCGAAGTAAGAATCATCACGACCTTCGGTCGGGTGATAATTCTTTTTAGGAGTGAGCAATTTTGCGTAAAATCATGTTTACAGGCGGAGGATCGGCAGGGCACGTAACGGTTAACCTGGCGTTGATCCCCCATTTCATACAAGAAGGCTGGTCGGTGGACTACATAGGCTCGGAGGCTGGGATTGAGAAGCAGCTCATCGAGCCTCTTCAGAATGTGCGTTATCACGGCATCGCAACGGGCAAGCTGCGCCGTTATCTGGATTGGCAGAACGTGAAGGACCCGTTCAAGGTTATCAAAGGCGCCTTTCAGGCATATCGCATCATTAAGAAGCAAAAGCCCGACGTGCTGTTCTCGAAGGGCGGCTTCGTATCCGTTCCGGTCGTAATTGGCGCGCGGCTGAACAAGGTGCCGGTGCTCATCCACGAATCCGACTTAACCCCAGGCCTCGCGAACAAGATCGCGATTCCATTTGCGGCGGGCGTGTGCACGACCTTCCCGGAAACGCAGCAGCATTTGCCGGCAGGCAAATCGCATTACGTGGGAGCGGTTATCCGCGATCAGCTCAAAGCAGGCGACGCGGCGCGCGGCCGCAAGTTCGCCGGCTTTATTTCGAGCAAGCCGGTACTGCTCATCATGGGCGGCAGCCTTGGAGCGCGCAAGATTAACCAGGCTGTACGCGAGTCGCTGGGCAAGCTGACGGAGAAATTCCAGATCATCCACTTGTGCGGCAAAGGTCAGGTAGAGGCTTCCCTGCAGTCTCCCCAGTACAAACAGTTCGAGTACGTGAACGAGGAGCTGCCGGATCTTCTGGCGATGTCGGACGTGATCATCTCGCGTGCCGGCTCGAACTCGATCTTCGAGTTCCTGTACCTGCGCAAGCCGATGCTGCTTATTCCTCTGACGAAGGAAGCGAGCCGCGGCGACCAAATCCTCAATGCGCGTTCGTTCCAGTCGGCCGGCTTCTGCGAGGTGCTCTACGAGGAGAACATGACGCCGGAGACGCTTGTCGGCAGCGTAACCGACTTGTATGCGAACCGCGATAAATACGTGAATAACATGCAGAAAAACGACCGTCAAGATGCCTTGTCCCAGCTGATCGGCCTGATCAAGAAAACGGCGAAATAATTGCCGAAAACCCTCGAATGACCGCTATTAACCAGCAAGATTGTCTTGTGGTTACGGCGGTCTTTTTCTATAATAGGGGGAAGGTTAGGCAATAGTAGGAGGGAATTACAGATGGAATATATCAGTACTCGCGGAAATGTAGGCAAAATCGGCTTTGTCGACGCTTTCCTCATGGGTCTTGCGGACGACGGCGGACTTCTTGTGCCTTACGAAATTCCGGTTGTTTCCGCGGCTAAGCTGAAAGAATGGCAGGAGCTCAGCTATCAGGAGCTGGTGCTTGAAATTTTCTCGCTTTATACGAATGATGAAATTCCTTATGAAGATCTGAAGAAAATGGTATACGACGGCTATGCGACGTTCCGCCATCCGGAAGTTACGCCGGTTCACAAGCTGAAGGATGACCTCTATTTGCTGGAATTGTTCCATGGTCCTACTTTTGCATTCAAGGACATTGCGCTCCAGTTCATGGGCCAATTATATACGTACGTGTCCCGCAAGCAGAACAAGAAGATCCACATTCTTGGCGCTACCTCCGGCGACACCGGCGCTTCGGCAATCGAAGGCGTCAAAGGCAAGGAAGGCATCAAGATCTGCATCCTGCATCCGAACGGCAAAGTAAGCAAAGTGCAGGAGCTGCAGATGACGACGGTTCAAGAGGACAACGTTCTGAACCTGTCCGTGGAAGGCAACTTCGACGATTGCCAACGCATCATTAAAGACCTGTTCGCTGATCTGGAGTTCAAAGCGGCAAACCATCTGTGCGCGATCAACTCGATCAACTTCGTGCGCATTATGGCGCAAACGGTCTACTACTTCTATTCGTACTTCCAAGTGGCGAAACAAACGGGCAAGCAAGACGCAAAAGTGAACTTCAGCGTGCCGACGGGCAACTTTGGCGATATTTTTGCGGGTTACCTGGCGAAGCGCATGGGTCTGCCGGTTGACAAGCTTATTCTCGCTACGAACGAAAACAACATCCTTGAGCGCTTCATCAAAGAAGGCGTGTACAAGCCGGGCGATTTCCGCACGACGTACAGCCCTTCGATGGACATTCAAGTGGCAAGCAACTTCGAGCGTTACCTTTACTATGTACTGGACGAAAATCCGGAGCAAATCCGTTCCATTATGGACGGCTTCAAATCGGAAGGGCAAATCGTCGTTTCCGGCGACGCGCTCCTCAAAGTGCAGGAAGAGTTCGCTGCGCATGGCGTAGACGGCCGCGAGTGCCTGGATACGATCGCAGCTTACAATAAAGAAACCGGCTATCTGCTGGATCCTCACTCCGCATGCGGCGTAGCGGCATCGGACCAACAGGAGGCAGCAGGTTCGGTAACGATCTCGCTGGCAACGGCGCATCCGGCGAAATTCAACGAAGCGATTGAGCTTGTTGGCATTGAGCAGGAGTTCCCTGCGCAAATTCAGGCGCTCTTTAACAAGTCGCAGCGTCAAACGCAGGTGGACGGCACGCAGGAAGCGGTCGTGCAAGAAATCGTGAAGTTCTACAACGCGTAATTGACGCGAAAAAAGAGGCTGCTTCGAACAATCCGAATGTAACATTCGGTTTGCTCGGAGCAGCCTTTTTGTTGCGCCTATGTGTCGATGTTTTTTCTTAGCCGCGTTTTTGTTCCAATTCCAATAATGCCGTCTTCATCGGAAGACCTCCGCGGTAGCCGGTTATGGAGCCGGTCTTGCCCACAATCCGGTGGCAGGGCAGGACGATTAGAAGCGGGTTAGCGCCTACTGCGGCACCAACGGCCCGGGAGGCCTGCGGACGCCCGATGGTCTCGGCGAGGTCGGAATAAGCAGCCGTGCTGCCATACTGTACCGCGCTCATCGCCTGCCACACTCTTTGCTGGAAATCAGTGCCAACCAGATCAAGCGGCAGCGTAAAAACGTCGAGACTCCCTTGAAAATACTTCGTAAACTCATGCGTATAACGCTCCATTTCCGCGTCATGCCGGACCAGCTCGTAGCCGGGCAGGCGCGCTTCGGCCCATTCGGCCAGCTCCTCGAAGGAAGCTCCTTGCGAGCCGACATAACAAAGGCCGTTATCGGTCGCGGCCAAATGCAGGTTCCAATCGTCATGCTGAAGCAGGGTCCAGTATACATTTTTGCTCATGGCTGTTGTTTCGCTCCTCGGTATTGGGTTGGGGTAAGGCCGGTAACGTTCTGAAATCTAGTCGTAAAATGGGCGGCGTTCGAATAGCCAACCTGCCCCGCAATATCGGTCACGGGAAGATGCGTTGAGGCAAGCAGCTTCATCGCTTCCCGGATACGGATTTGCTGAATATAGGCCGCGGGCGTTAAGCCCGTAAGTCTTTTGAAAGTCCGCTGCAGATGATAAGGGCTCAGATGCAGCACGTCCGCAAGATGGGATAAAGTCAGCGGCTCTTGGTAGTGTGCCTCGATATAAGCGCGGGCCTGCGCTTCCCATTCCTCATCCGGCAGCTGCTGCTGGACCGGCTTGCATCGTTTGCAGGGGCGGAATCGCTCGGATAAGGCATCCCTCGATGTCTCAAAGATCCGGACATGCGAACGGTTTGGAGGCTTTGATTTGCAGGACGGCCGGCAAAAGATTCCCGTCGTGGTCACTCCGTAATACCATTGCCCATCATACGAGCTGTCATTCGACAGAACGGCAAGCCATTTGTCCTCCGGGATGACGGCCCTTTCCGTATTTCCCATTTTCGCTCACCTCCAGGTTTAGTATACCTTGATTAAGCCTCAAACCGTAAGCGGGCACGAATGAAAGCGCAAGATTACGAAAGCGGCGGAGCGATTTGGTGTGGTTCAATGAATGGAGTAGAATGTAAGAAGAATAGAGAAAAAGGGAAGGATGTCCATGACGGAATCAGTGCTGCTGCATATTGAAACGCCGGAGCCCTTCAGCTATGAAGAGACGGTCAATTATTTGCGAAGATCGGCGAACGAGCCGCTGTATCAGGTGGAAGGGGATACCGTTTACCGGCTTATTCCTTCAGGCAGCGGGGAAGAACCCGCTGCGGTTGAGATCCGGGAGTCCGGCAATGGCGGACTGCTTGTGCGGGTCATTGGCGAGGAACGGGTCAGCGAGGAACGGCAGCGGGGGATCGAAGCTTACATCCGGGAGTGGTTTGATTTCGATACGGATTTGCTACCCTTTTACGAAATGGCGGAGAAGGACCCGCTGCTGGTTCATACGATTGGACGTTTTCATGGCTTGCGAAGCGTCGGAATTTCGGATTTATTCGAGGCGTTATGCTGGGGAATTATCGGGCAGCAGATTAATCTGGCTTTTGCTTATACGCTCAAGCGGCGCTTCGTGGAGGCTTACGGGCAAAGCGTAGTGCGGGAGGGCAGGACGTTCTGGCAGTTTCCGGTTCCCGGGATTATTGCGGCGTTAAAGCCGGAAGATATGGCGTCCATGCAAATGACGGGCAAAAAATCCGAGTATCTTATCGGCGTAGCCAAGCTTATGGCTGAGGGCTCTTTAGATAAGCAAAGCCTGCTTGCGCTTGGTGATTTTGCGGCAATCGAAAAGCAGTTGACGGGAATCCGCGGCATTGGACCTTGGACGGCTAATTACGTGCTTATGCGTTGTCTGCGCTTGCCGGATGCTTTTCCGATCGCGGATGTGGGTCTTCATAATTCGATTAAAGCCTTGACGGGCAGTGAGGCGAAGCCGGCCATCAGCGAGATCAGGCGAATGGCGGAAGGCTGGAAGGGCTGGGAATCCTACGCGACCTTTTATTTATGGCGGATATTGTACTAAGAAGGGAGTCGGATAGGGATGAAATATGAAGGGAAAGTTGCTGTTATAACGGGTGCGGGCAAGGGAATCGGCGCGGCGCTGGCCGTTGCCTACGCAGCCGCGGGAGCGCGCGTTGCGGTCGTTGACCGTGACGGCGAGCTCGTGAAGCATACGGTGGACCGTATTGTTGAGGCAGGCGGTCATGCCATTGGATTTACGGTAGATATTAGCCGCCCGGAGGAGATTGAGGCTGCATTCGCGGCAATTGACGAGCAGTACGGGCGAATCGACGTGTTAATTAACAATGCGGGCTTAGGGAAGTGGAAATCGCTCTTTGACTTGAGTCTGGACGAGTGGGATTACGTACTCAACACCAACCTGCGTGGAACCTTTCTCTGCGCGAAAGAAGCGGGCAAACGCATGCGAGAGAGTGGCGGAGGCTCCATTGTAAATCTGGCCTCCACAAGGGCGCTGATGTCCGAGCCGAATTCCGAGGCGTACGCGGCTTCCAAAGGCGGCATCGTTGCATTGACGCATGCGCTGGCCGTATCCTTAGGACCGGATCATGTACAAGTCAATGCGATCAGCCCGGGCTGGATCGAGAACGGCGATTACGAGGCGCTGAGGGAGAAGGATCATTCGCAGCATCCGGCGGGGCGAGTAGGCAGACCCGATGATATTGTGCGCGCGTGCTTCTATTTGACGGATCCGGAGAATGATTTCGTAACCGGCATCAATCTCGTAGTCGACGGCGGCATGACGCGAAAAATGATCTACGAGGAGTAGTCTCGGGACTGCCGTTTCTGATTGGAGTCGGATCCTCGGCTAGCTGGCGGGCTGACGATTTCATCCACTAGAATCAACTTATTTGGTCTTCTGTCAATTAAGTAGACACTTATT